>JBQMYS010000019.1:0-23332 GCA_052173355.1 Eubacteriales bacterium
TTTGCAAATTTATCAGTTCATGAAAATTTAAAAATGGGAGCGTACCTTAGAAAGGATTCCGGAGTAAATGATGATTTTGATTGCTTGTTGAACAAAATGCTTTTAAAGCACTTTCGGTAGCAGATCAGGCATATGTGCTTGAACAGGGTGTAATAACAGCTAAAGGTAAAGCATCCGATTTAATAAAGGATCCCAAGATACAAGAAGCATATTTGGGTAAGAAATAAAAAAGAAAAGCTGAAATTGTAATTTTGATACATTTTCAGCTTTTTTATAATTGTTAAATATTAGCGATTTTTAAATTTATTTATGGCACTTACAGAAATTACAGTTATAAGGACAGCAATGATAGCTTCGGGAATGCTGGATGTAATTCCGATTCCCATTAGTATTCTACCTGCCAGTTCAGGGTTTTGTCCTATTTTCGTTACGAATGCTTCAGCATAAAACAGGTAGATGCCTCCTAATACCAAAACGCTGTTAGTTAATGAACCGCAGAATGCGGCGGCGCTTAGCGCGAAATTTTCAAATTTCATTCGTATGCTTATAAACAGTATCACGAAGAATATAAGCAACATAAATAAAGTGGCAAGCATATTTACAATGAGGAATTTTTCTGCTGTAAATACTTTATATAGCATATTTGCTAAAAGACAGATTATTATTATATTAAAAATAATAGAAAAAAATTTCAAAAATTTAGGACTTAAGTTTTTAAGTGTATCGTAAACGTAATAAGTTACCATACCGATTAAAACCCTAGGTATAACTGCTATTAACGGATTCCAAAATACAAAAGATGTCGGCATCGGCATTGTGAAAGCTTTGACCATAGATGAAATTCCGAAAATCAGACCGACTGTGGCTCCGACAATAGGGCCTTCCAATATAGCGGCGATTATTACGGGTATGTGCATAGTAGTTGCGTTGAGTAGCCCAAGTGGGATGAAACCTAATGGAGTCAGTCCTAGTACGATTGTGACTGCACCCAGCATAGATGCGATAACCAGTTTGCGTGTTCTTTCTTTGTTCATGTTTTTTCTCCTTTCGGATGCGATCCTGTTTTTTCGGTATCGCTCCAAGACAAAATTATACCGTAAATGAACTGAAAAATCCACAAGATAGTAAAAAATATCAAAAAAACATAATAAAACAGAAAAAAAATCGAAAATGGCTTTAATCTCATACAAGAATTTGATAAAATTAAGAGTATGCTTAATCAAGGGTTTTATTAGAAAACTTAAAATTTGGTTGGCAGATATGAAAAAAGATCATAATTTAAGGGGAATCAAATGAGCATTATATTAGATGGAAAAAATCTAACAGTTGAGGATGTAATCAAAGTTGCGAGGCATTTCGAAAAGGTGGAACTTTCTGAGGAAGCCAAAAAGCAGGTTACTCGTGCAAGGGAGTATGTGGATAAGAAGCTTGCACAGGGAACGGTAATTTATGGACTTACTACGGGATTCGGTAAATTTGCAGATACGGTAATCTCCGAAAGTGAAGCTCAGACATTACAACGGAATTTGATAATATCACATTCATGTGCAATGGGAGAACCGTATTCTACCGAGGTAGTAAGGTCGATAATGCTGCTTAGATGTAATGCGCTTGCACGCGGAAATTCCGGAATTAGGTTAAGCACACTTGAAACACTTATAAATATGATAAATAAGAGAGTTCATCCTATAATACCTCAAAAAGGTTCACTTGGAGCTTCCGGAGATTTGGCACCGTTGTCGCATATGGTGCTTGCCATGATAGGAGAGGGCGATGCTGAATACTGCGGAGAAGTCTTAAAGTCAAAAGAAGCGATGAGACGAGCAGGAATAGGAATTATCGATCTTGCAGCTAAAGAGGGGCTTGCGTTGATAAACGGTACGCAGGTTATGACGGCGGTCGGTTTGAATGTGCTTGCAGATGCCATGGATTTAATGGAAATTGCAGATCTCGCAGCGGCATTTACAGGAGAAGCACTTAATTGTATTACAAAAGCATATGATAGCAAAGTGCATGAACTTCGAGGACACGAAGGTCAGATAGCGACAGGGAAAAACTTACTTAGATTGCTTGAGGGCAGCAAAAATGCGCAGGAAACTCATAAAATTAAGGTACAGGATCCTTATACATTAAGATGCGTACCGCAAATACATGGAGCTTCCAAAGATGCAATAAACTATGTTTATGAAGCAGTTTCCAAGGAAATAAATGCGGTTACGGATAATCCGCTAATATTTGTAGACGAGGATGAGGTGATTTCCGGGGGTAATTTCCATGGGCAACCCATGGCGCTCGCATTTGACTTTTTGAAAATTGCCGTTTCCGAATATGCAAACGTTTCGGAGCGACGATTGGAAAGACTTGTGAATCCACAGCTTTCGGAAGGATTGCCGGCATTTTTAACAAAGAATGGCGGTGTTTGCTCGGGATTCATGATAACTCAGTATGCAGCGGCATCAATGGTATCTGAAAATAAAATTTATGACCATCCTGCGAGTGTGGACTCTATACCATCATCCGCAAATCAAGAAGATCATGTAAGTATGGGGACAACAGCGGCAAGGACAGCCGCTATGGTACTCGATAATACTAGAAAAGTCCTTGCAATCGAACTTTTGGCGGCAAGTCAGGCGATATGGTTAAGAGGAGAAAATTGCGAGAGACAACTCGGAAAGTATACAAAAAAGGCATATGCTGAAATTCGTAAAAGCATACGACCTATAGAAGAAGATGTTATAATGCACAAAGAAATCAACAAAATGGAAGAACTTATAAAAAACGGAACACTGATAAAGGCGATAGCGGAGGAAAGATAAATGTTAGAAAATGCGAAAATTGCAGATGCTATGAAAATAAAATTGACGGCAGTATTGCCAACATATCCAAAGTTCGAAGAAGGAATCAGAAGGGCACCTGATAGAGGATTCAGACTTTCTAAGGAAAAGACGAAGCTTGCACTTAAAAATGCGCTTCGATATGTGCCTGAGGAATTACATGAAGCCTTAGCACCGGAGTTTATGGAAGAACTTAAAAATTATGGAAGAATATACGCTTATAGATTTAGACCTGAGGGAAGAATTTATGGAAAACCGATAGATGAGTATAAGGGAAATTGTGTCGAGGGGAAGGCATTTCAGGTAATGATTGATAACAATCTTGATTTTGAAATTGCATTATACCCTTATGAACTGGTGACTTACGGTGAAACAGGGCAGCCTTGTCAGAATTGGCTTCAGTATAGACTTATCAAGATGTACTTGGAAGAACTCACAGATGAACAGACTTTAGTAGTGGAGTCGGGGCATCCGCTTGGGCTTTTCCCTTCAAAAAAAGAAGCTCCTCGTGTAATAATTACAAATGCCATGATGATAGGTATGTTTGATAATTTGGATGATTGGGAGATAGCAGAGCAGCTGGGTGTTGCAAACTATGGGCAGATGACGGCAGGAGGCTGGATGTATATAGGGCCTCAGGGAATAGTGCATGGAACGTTTAATACCATACTTAATGCTGCAAGAAAGTTTTTGGGAGTTGCGGCTGATGCAGATCTTGCGGGTCATACGTTTGTTTCATCAGGACTTGGAGGAATGAGCGGGGCACAACCTAAAGCTGCAAATATAGCAAATGCTTGCGGTATCTTTGCAGAAGTTGACTTGTCTAGAATTGAAACCAGAAAAAATCAAGGTTGGGTAGACGTGGTATCTGACGATTTGGATGAAATATTTAAAGTTGCAAATGAAAAAATAGCAAATAAGGAAGGAATTTCTATCGCATACCATGGAAATATAGTGGATTTGCTTGAAAAAGCGTTAGAAATCGGGTTTAAGATTGACTTGCTTTCAGATCAAACTTCTTGTCATAATGTTTATAATGGAGGGTATTGTCCTGCCGGTCTTACATTTGAGCAAAGAACAAGCATGTTACATGACAATAGAGAAAAGTTCTGCGAGGAAGTTGATATATCGCTGCGTAGGCATTATGCAGTTATAAAGGCACTTAGTGAAAAGGGAACTTATTTCTTTGATTATGGAAATTCGTTTATGAAAGCGATATATGATGCAGGAGTAAAAGAAATTTCTAAAAATGGTGTTGACGAAAAAGATGGATTTATTTGGCCGTCTTATGTAGAGGATATAATGGGACCTATGCTATTTGATTATGGTTACGGGCCGTTTAGATGGGTTTGTTTGTCTGGAAATGAAAGCGATTTAGATTTAACTGACAAAACAGCTATGGATACTATTGATCCTAAGAGGAGATTTCAAGATAAGGATAATTGGCAGTGGATTAAAGATGCCAAGAAAAATAAGCTGGTTGTGGGAACAAAGGCTAGAATATTGTACCAAGATGCAGAGGGCAGGCGGGATATTGCACTTGCATTTAACAAGCTGGTTCGTGAAGGGAAAATAGGACCTGTAATGATAGGGCGCGATCATCACGATGTTAGCGGTACGGATTCACCGTTTAGAGAAACTGCGAACATTAAAGATGGAAGTAATGTTATGGCTGATATGGCAGTTCAGTGTTTTGCAGGAAATGCGGCTAGAGGCATGAGCCTTTGTGCACTTCACAACGGCGGTGGAGTAGGAATAGGAAAGTCGATAAATGGAGGCTTCGGGCTTGTACTTGACGGAAGCCGGAGAATTGATGATATTATAAATTCTGCAATGATGTGGGATGTAATGGGAGGCGTTGCTCGTAGAAGCTGGGCGAGAAATGAGAATGCGGTTCAGACGGCAAAAGCTTACAATGTAAATTATTCAGGTAAGGGGCATATCACGCTTCCGTATGAACCGAAAGCAGATTTGATAGACAATTTGGTAGATAAATATTTTGGGTAAAAGTTTATATGAAAAGGACACTTATTAAAAATATCGGGCTTTTGCAAACACCGATTGGGAATTTTTCTCACAAAGGCAAAGCACAGGGAGAAAATTTAAAACTTCATAATGCGGCGATATTGATTTTAGGCGATACGATTGAATCTGTTTTTAAGGACGGCGATTTGCCTACAGGTGATTTTGATGAAATAATAGATGCGGAAGGTAAATTTGTTACTCCGGGATTGGTAGACGGACATACGCATTTGGTATTTGGAGGGTATAGGCATAAAGAGATACCGATGAAGCTTGCCGGTGCCGATTATCTTGAAATTCATAATGCAGGTGGAGGAATATACGATACTGTAAGGAACACAAGAACTGCCGGATTTGATGAACTTTATGAAAAAAGCAGAACTTTTCTAGACGAGATGATGTCACTTGGGGTCACGAGTGTAGAGGCAAAAAGTGGATACGGGCTTGATATAAAAAATGAAATAAAGCAACTTCAAGTAGTAAAAAAACTAAGTGAAAATCACAAAATGAACTTGGTGTCAACGTTTATGGGAGCACATACGGAACCTGAAGAATACAAAGGCAGAAAAGACGAGTATGTAGATTTTTTATGTGACGATTTGATGCCCCTTGTCAAGGAAGAAAAACTTGCCGATTTTGTAGATATATTTTGTGAAGATTCGGTATTTGATGCAAAGCAGAGTGAGAAGTATCTGCTAAAGGCTAAAGAACTCGGATTTGGACTCAAAATACACGCAGAGGAAATAGCGGATATAGGAGGTTCGAAAATAGCGGGAAAGCTTGGTGCAATTTCTGCGGAACATTTGATAGCAATAGGCGAAGATGGTATGAATGCACTCAAAGAGGGAAATGTTACAGCAATGCTTTTACCTGCTACATCTTTTTATCTGGGCAAAACGTTTGCACCGGCTCGAAAAATGATAGATATGGGTATAGCTGTTGCGACGGCATCAGATTTTAATCCCGGTTCTTGTCCCAGCCTAAATTTGCAATTTGTGATAAATCTTGCATATTTGAAATATCGTATGACACCGCAAGAAATACTTACAGCTGTTACAATAAATCCGGCAGCGGCTATAGGTATACAGGAGAAAGTTGGAAGTATAGAGGCGGGAAAAAGAGCGGATTTGGTCATATGGAATTTGGACAGCATGGAGATGCTTTGTTATAGAATGGGATCAAACCTTGTAAGTAAGGTGATTTCAGGTGGTAAAGCAGTTTAAATATAAAAAATAGTTAAAGAGAGGAATTAGTATGAAACTGATAAAGATGGAGCTGTCAGACTATTTAGATGCACTTGCATCAAGGAGTCCGGCACCGGGGGGAGGATCTGTAAGTGCACTTACGGGAGCTCAGGGAATTGCACTTGGAATCATGGTATGCAACTTGACCTTAGGAAAAGAAAAGTATAAGGAATACGAAGCGGAATGCAAGCAGGCAATAGTAATGCTTACAAAGCTTTTTAATGAAATGTGTGCAGCCATTGATAATGATACCGATGCGTATAACGAAGTTTCTGCCGCTTACAAAATAAGTAAGGACGATCCTAAGCGTGATGCAGCTATAAAAGAGGCTATGCTGATTGCTACGAAAGTTCCTTTTGAAACTATGAATATAGCAATTAAAGGTATGCGAGAAGTCAAAGAACTTTTTGGGAAAACAAATATAAATGCAAAAAGTGATTTGGAAGTTGCAATTTTGAATTTGAAAACGGCATTGTGCGGAGCGTGGTTAAATGTTCAAATAAATTTACCCGGTATCAGCGGTGAGGATGTTAAAGAAAAATTTGCGAATGATGGTAAAGCGATTTTGAAAGAAGCAGAGGAAATCGAAAAGCAACTTAATTTATCTATATAATTATAGGAGGTTTTTATGGTAAAGATTATTGAAAGTGTACCAAATATAAGCGAAGGCAGGGATATGCAGGTTGTTGAAGCTTGTGTAGATGAAATTAGAAATACAAAGGGTTGCACTTTAATGGATTATTCATCGGATGCCAGCCATAACAGAACGGTTATAACCTATATGGGGAGTCCGCAGGCATGTGAAGAAGCCGGTGTAGCACTTGCAAAGAGAGCTGCCGAGTTGATAGATTTGACTAAGCATCAGGGGGAGCATCCCAGAATGGGTGCAGTGGATGTAATGCCGTTTATTCCCATCAAGGGTGCTACTACACAGGATTGTGTTGAACTTTCGAAAAAAGTTGGAGAGCGGATTGCAAAAGAAGCAGGGATTCCTGTATTTTTGTATGAGAGTTCTGCAAGTGCACCGCATAGACAAAATCTTGCGGCTATTAGAAAAGGGCAATTCGAGGGTATGAAAGAAAAAGTAATGCAAGAGGAGTGGGAACCCGATTTCGGTGGAAGGACGGTCCATCCTACCGCAGGAGTTGTAGCAGTTGGTGCAAGACCGCCTCTAATTGCATTTAATATCAATTTGAGTACCTCAGATATAACAGTTGCAAATAATATAGCAAAGATTATCAGACGTTCAAGTGGCGGATTGGAAGCGGTAAAGTCTATCGGTGTAATGCTTGAAGAAAGAAATATAGCACAGGTTTCAATCAATATGACGGATTATACAAAAACTCCTCTATATAGAGTAGTGGAACTTGTAAAGGCAGAGGCAAGAAGATACGGTGTAAATGTAGTCGGAACAGAGATAATAGGTCTTTGCCCAATGCAGGCTATGATTGATTCTGCGGAATATTACCTGCAAGTAGAAGAATTTAATAGTCAGGTGCAAATAATTGAAAATCATTTATTGTAAATAGTGATATAAAATAAAAAACCTCTGAGTGTTCAGAGGTTTTTTATTGATATTGTTTATTTTTTTTCTTCAAAGTTTCCTGCGTCAACTCCGCACATTGGACATTCTTCAGGAGGCTGATCGCCTTCGTGAACAAAGCCACAAACTTTGCAAACCCATTTTGCCATAGTTTAAATCTCCTTTGTTTTTAATATTTAAACATTATCGTCTTCTTGCCAGATTATTACAACATCATCCTCATTTTCTATAGGAGTGGAGTATCCGGCATCGACGTTGTTTACTTTTATGATGAGTTCTCCTCTTTTGGCGGTATCCAAATTTACAAATTCCAAAAGGTGCATAACTATAAACGGTTCTTCATTGTTTGCAGGTTTAGACAAGTGAACGGTGTTCCCGTTAAGCTTAACGTCTATACTCATAGTAGCAGGTTCATTTTTTTGTTCATAACTATCTTTTTGTTCTTTATCATCAGCAGAACTTAGGTCTGAACCGTATAGTTTTGTTATAGATATATCATTTTCATCTGATATATCAGCTTTAGCTTGATCGTTAATTTCATTTAAACTTTCAGATTCAAGTTGCTCTTTAATGTTTATTACTATTTCATCCATGAAGTTGACAAAATATTGCCCAAGAGTTTCTTTTGTAAGAGGAGAAACAGCCTTACCGTTTATTTTTACAGATAATACATTTGAAACATCAACATCTTCAATAAGCTGCAATATACTTACAACTGCGGTATCGCCGTTTTTTGCCGTCTTAACGTTGATTTCATCACCTTGTGATACCAAAGTCTCGATAGTCGCAGGTTTTTTGTTGACTTCGATTTTTCCGGGAATACTGGGAGAACCTTTGATAACACGCCTTTCGCCGTTGATTGTAAACACTAAATTAGGAGCTGAAATACCTACAAGTGAAGTCGGCTTGATTCCGGCAAGTACAAGAGCGTCAAGAACTTTGATTTTTTGGTGGTTAAATAGCATTATTTTTTTGTCATTTACTTTTACCGAGAAAAAATCACAGCCTTTGTAGAGCGCGGAAACTATACCTATTCCGATAGGTGTTACAAAAGTAGGCGAAAGCAAATTGTCGCTGAATAAAGTTATTCCGTTATCTGTATTTACAAGTCCAAGTGCAACTCTGGACTCGGGCATACCGAGTTTTTCCGCTATAGCATTTGAAAGACCTCGTATTTGAGAACCGCCACCGACTAAAAAAACTGCCGCAGGAGCAGAACCGTTTACAACAAGGATTCTTTGGCTGATAGCTTCTGCAAGCGCATTTATAGCAGGTTTTGCCGCTTCAAACACTTCGTCGGATGTGAGTTTTGTTTTGATTCCAAGTATATCTTTGATTTCAATATCTTCCATACGAGTCATTGCGAATTTTATTTCTTCTGCAATATTGAATCCGGTAAGATATTTTTTCATTAAAGTTTCAGTTATTTCGTCGCCGGCAGTAGTTACCATATCATAAGCGACGATGCTGCCATCTTTAGATATGGCAATATCTGATGTTCCGCCACCTATATCGACCAAAGCTATATTTAAAAAACGTATATCTTCAGGAACAACGGCGTGTATTGCTGCGATAGGTTCGAGCGTCAGATTATCGACGTCTAAATTGCAAGCGGATGTTACCGCATATAGACTGACAAGCACGCTTGAAGGTAAGAAAGCTGCGATTATTTCGACTGTAGCCTGTTTACCTTTTTGACCCAAAAGATTTTTGATTTTATAATTGTCAAGGGAATAGCTTTTAACGCTATATCCGACACAGTAATAATCTTTTATTGAAGGTTCTGTATCGGAATTATCAGATTCAAAACTGCTTTGAGCTTTTTCAATAGCAGAATATTCCATGTATTGCAATATATTTGGGTTAATTGCTTCGTTTTCGATTAAATCCGTAGTAAACGAAGCTTCTGCTGTTTTTAGAGCACGTCCTGCAGCTGCTATGGAAACTTTGTTAAATTTGAGACCGGAACGATTTTCCAGTGCATTTTTCACATTCAAAACAACAGAAGCGACCAAATTTATATCTTCGATTTGACCGTCACGCATAGCTCTTTTCATATGAAAAGCCTGCTCAAAATCTATTACTCTAAATTCGTCGTCTTGCCAGTATCCGAGCACACCGATTACAGAACGAGTACCGATGTCAAGTGCAAAAACAATTTTTTTATCTTCAGGATTTGTGTTCATATTATTCCTCTATCACAGTTTTTGTAAGTGATTTATAATCAAACCTGCTATATCTTTGTTATCCGCTTGTACTGCAACGGCACCAATATCATAAGCTACCATAGGCATACCGTAAACAACGCAGGATTCTTTGCTTTCACCGATTGTGAAAGCACCTTGATTACGCAATTTCAAAAGCCCTTCGGCACCATCTTTTCCCATACCTGTAAGAATTACTCCAATTTTATTTTGAATAGGAAGTTTGCTCACCGAATCGAACATTACGTCGACGGAAGGGCAGTGACCGCTGACTTTTTCAGTACCCGCACAACGAAGCGAGTAATAAGTTCCGCTACGAACCAGACGCATTTGGAAGTCACCCGGGGCAATATAAACTTGACCGGGAATTAGTGCATCGCCGTCAACAGCTTCTTTTACAGCGACATCACAAATACGATTCAGCCTGTCGGCATAAAGTTTTGTAAAACCGGGTGGCATATGTTGAACGATTATCATAGGCGGAATGTTCGCAGGCAGTCTTTGCAGTACTTCCAACGTGGATTCCGTTCCGCCGGTAGATGCTCCGAGAGTTATTATAGTATTTATATTCCCGGAATTCAGTGTAGGTTCAACCTTATGAGCAGGTTCGGTCTTTAAAGTTTTAGGTGCAACAGGCGGGACCGATGCAGCAGGTGCTTTAGTATTAAGTTTGTGTTTGTAAACCTTGGCTACGGATGCTATTCGTATCTTTGAAGCCAGCTCATTTATAAATGTATCCGTAGATACCGATTTCGCATCCGGTTTACGCACGAAATCAACGGCACCGGCTTTTAGAGCATCAAATACGGTTATAGAAGCCGAGCTTACAAGAATTATTGGAAGTGCCTGCTTTTCTAAAATTACTCGGATTAAATCAATACCGCTCATTTTTGGCATTTCAACATCTAAGCTAAGTACATCGGGCTTTAGAGTTTCAATTTTTTTCTGTGCATCAAAAGCATCAATGGCGGTACCGATAATTTCAATATCTTCGTACTTACTCAAATTTGTACTTATCATGGTGCGGTATACGGCGGAATCGTCGACAACCAAAACTCTAATTTTTTTATTTAATGCCATGTTATCTCCTTGTATTACAACTGTTTTCTATAAGTAGCAGGCATAATGTATTCAAAGGAGGATGAACCTCTATCAACAGTTTCCGAATGTCCTATCAGCAAGTAACCGCCAGGGTTAAGTGCGTTGTAAAATCGTTCGATTAAAGCTGCTTTGGTATCTTTTTCGAAGTAAATCATTACATTTCTGCAAAATATTACATCAAATTTAATCTTAAAAGTTATCGGATCCATTAAATTGAAAGTCTTGAAAATAACATTTTTTCTCAATTCAGGGGTAACTTTGTAGCCTCCGGGTTGTTTAGTGAAATACTTATTTTTCCAATCAGCAGGCATAGCTGCAATACCCTCATCTGTGTAAAAGCCGGTTGTGGCTTTTGTAAGTGCATTTTGGGATATATCAGTGGCAAGAAGCCGCGTGTCCCATGGCTTATTTTTGAAGTATTCTTTCATTATGATGGATAAAGTATAAGGTTCTTCCCCGGATGAGCAACCGGCGCTCCAAATACTGATACTCTTTTGAGCAGCATTTCGTTCTTCGACAAAAGGTAGTATTGTGTCATTGAAAAATTTAAAATGCCCTTCTTCACGCATAAAAAACGTGTGATTTGTAGTTAGTTTGTTTAACATCTTTTCGATGTCTTGAGGGTTTTTCGTGTTTATTATGTGATCGATATATTCGGTAAAAGACTTGTAACCGTCATTCATTATGAAAGTTGATAGCCTGCCCTCAATCAGGACTCGTTTTGCTTTTAGATTTATACCGTAATTTTTTATTATAAAATCTGTAAGCCTTATAAAATCCGAATCTGAAATTTTTAACATAAGACCCCTTCCTACATCACCTTCACAAGCATGGTAAGGTCAAAAATCAGATGTATTTTTTCCTCGATTTCAACGATACCTGTTATGGAATCATGCTTGTTGTTTGAAGGTGGCGGTGCAATCTGTTCTTTTGGTACATCGGTAACAAGGAATACTTCGTCAACCAATATTCCCAAGGTCGTTCCGTTTACTTCGGTTATTATTATGCACGATCTCATGCTGGTAGAATCGACACCGGCTTCATAATTAAGTTTTAAACGCATATCAAGAATAGGAATAATTTGACCGCGCAGGTTTATTACACCTTTGATATAATTTGGAAGTATAGGGAAATGTGTAATAGAAAATACATTTATGATTTCTTTTACATAGTCAGTGTCTATAGCAAAGACCTTTTCTCCTATATTGAATGTTAAAAGCTTAACCATTGGCGAATCGCTCATAATATTAGCATCCGCAAAATTGTCAAGGGCGTCATCTTCGTTTGCAGAATCTTTGTGCGATGATTGTTTTATGTCGAGATTTCCGGTTGCAAAATTGAATATGCTAGGCACATCAAGTATGATACTGATATTACCGTCACCGAGTATAGCACAACCCGTAATACCGAAATCTCTTAGATTGTAAGAACCGAAGTAAAGCGGCAACGGTTTTACAACAACCTGCAACTGACCAATCAGTTCATCAACCAGTAAGCAGAACGAAATGCCTGCAAATTCAACCCACATCACAATGCCACTTTCGATTTCGTCAAGACCGCCATCAATGTTGTATAATTTGTTTAAACGCACCAGAGTTACGAATTCCTCACCTCGCTGTATCATCTCGCCTCTTGCCGCATCGTGAATTATATCATCTTTTGTGGCTTTAAAAGATTGCTTGATATTTGCGATAGGAATAGTAAACTGGTAATCAGCAACTCTGCATTCCATACCGTCGATAATTGCAAGTGTTAGAGGAATCTTGAACGTAGTTACGGTACCCTCTCCTTCTTCTGACGAGATGTAAACTTGACCTCCGACTTTTTCAATATTTTTCTTTACTACGTCCATTCCGACACCTCTGCCGGAGAATTCAGTAACTACTTCTTTTGTCGAAAATCCCGGTAGAAGTATCAACTGCAATATTTCATTTTTTGTATATTCACTTTCAGGTTTTGTTAAAAGTCCTTTTTCTTTAGCAGAAGCCAAAATCTTTTCCGGTTTCATTCCGCGACCGTCATCAGCAATGGTTATGATTACTTCACTACCTGTGTGCTGGGCTTTCAAAGTAATCTTTGCTTTTTCAGGCTTACCGAGTGCAAGACGATCTTTTGAATCTGTTTCAATTCCATGGTCCATAGAGTTTCTAACTATGTGCATGATAGGGTCTTGTATGCTGTCTACGATAGTTTTGTCGATTTCAGTATCTGCGCCTATTGAAACAAGTTCAACGTTTTTATTCAATTTTTGCGACATATCGCGAACTATTCTTGTCATTTTCTGGAATACACCGGAAACCGGTACCATTCGAACTGACATTACTATATCTTGAAGCTCGGTAGTAAGCTGTCTTAGCTGCCTTGCGGATTTTGTAAAATTATCAAGCTTTAAGCCCTTTAAATCGGAAGAAGAAGTAACCATGGACTGTGTTATTACAAGTTCGCCGACTAGAGCCATAAGCATATCCAACTTCGAAAGATTTACATTTATTAGGTTATTTTTGTTGTGTTTATCTTCCTTTTTAGGTTCAGCCTCTTTTTTTGTATCTGCTTTAGGTGGTTTTGGAGCGGCACCGGCAGGTGCGGATTTTTGCTCCGCAGGTGCTTCGCTCGCAGGATTATCAGCTGTAGGCGCTTCTTCGCTTGTATCTTCAGATTTGGAATCTTTCGAATCGCTGTGGTGCGCTTCCAGAACCTCGTATGTTTCAACATTTATATCTTGAGTTACAACCTCAAGCGCGTGTGATAAATCGCTAGCTGAATTAGCTATTATCTTCAAACCATGATCTACTATAAACTGTGTATTTTCAGTATTTGCTTCTAAATTTTCAGGTATGGTACGAATATCAGTTTCACAAACTTCATTGATACTCTTTACAAGCATTATTGCACGAAGGCTCTCCATACCGGCACTCTGGTCAAAGAAAACGTGGATAATATCGTTTTCATTTTTTTCATCCGAATTGGAAGAAGTTGACCCTGTTTCCTTAGTGGAAGCTTCAGGAGGTGCTTCTCCTTTGAACTGAGCGAGCAATGTTTCGATTTCAAGTACGATAGCATCGCAACTGTCAAGTTCGGTATTTCCGTCTTCTACAAGAGAAATCTGCGACTTTAAAAAGTCACTTGCCTTAAACATAAGATTGAAAAGAGTCTTACTATATTGTTCTTCAATCTCGCCTTTTTCGCGTATAACAAAGAACATATCTTCGATTCTGTGTGCCACAGTCATAATCGAATTGAATTGCATCATAGCGGCGGAGCCTTTAACTGTATGCATTATTCTGAAAATTTCATTTATTTGGTCTACAGAAAAAAAGTCCTCGTTTTCTGCGTCTAGCAAAATTTCATCTAATTGTTCTAAAAGGGTATTTGTTTCAAACAAATACATCTCGAGCATATTGTCCATTCCGTTATCCATAAATTAACCCACCTCACATTTAAAGATTTGCGCACAAACCTATACTTAGTACATATTGTACCACATAAAATAGGAATTATAAATAGAAAATAACAAAATTTATGCTAAAATGTGAAAAAATATGACAAAATTTCGTAATTTCTATTTTTTCATTAAGAAAATAAAAAAAATGTCGATATAATTTAAGCGAAATGAAATTATATGAGAAAAATAATATAAGTAAATTTAGAAAGGGAGTTGTGATGAAACGGATTTTGACATTTGTGCTTGCAGGGGCGCTGGTATTAAGCGGATTCCCCATTGTGCCGAATATGTCACAAGCAACACAATCAATCAGTTACGGTGCGGAACGGCATTGGTCGGATCAATATTTAAACAATCTTGTTAGAAATGAAATAATGCAAGGGGATTTGCAGGGCAATTTAAATCCTGACAATGACATTACCAGGGCAGAATTTGTAGCAATGATAAATCGCGCTTTCGGTTATGCACAAAAAGGAACTTCGAATTTTTCGGACGTGGATAAAGAAGCATGGTACAGTGATGATTTGAGTATTGCTAAGAATCAAGGCTATATGCAGGGAACAGATAATAACAAAGCTGAACCGGAAAATAAATTAACGAGGGAACAGGCGGTCACCCTGATTTGTCGTGCGCTGAAAATTGAGGGAGAACCTAAAGACACGTTTAAATTTGGAGATAGCAGAGAATTCAGTCAATGGAGTAAGGAGTATATCAATGCGGTAGCAAGCAAGAATATTGTGAACGGCTATCCGGATTCTACTTTTAAACCTTTAAACAGCATGACTCGTGGTGAAATGGCGAAAGTCCTTTCAAATTTAGCAGGCGAGATAATAAAGGAAACAGGTAAAAATTACATAGGCTATGCCGACAAAAACGTTTCTATGGTTAAATCGGGTGCGAGTTTGACAGATACGATTGTGCCGGGAGATCTTTTCCTTACAGCAGGACTTGGCAAAGGATATTCATTGCTCGAGCAGGTAACTGTAAACGGAGATTTGATAATCAGCGGTACGGGAAATTCTGAAAGCGGACAGGTCAGTGTATTGTTAAGAGACAGCGATATAAAACACTTGATTGTTGACTCTCAGAGTTCGGATATTATGAGTGTAAGGGCGGAAGGCGGCAGTGTAATAGAAAAAACCACTGTTAGGCGAAATGCGTACCTTGAAGAAGAAAATGATAAAAATATAGCTTTTAAAGATGTAGAATTAAAAGGTGTCAGCGGTACAAAATTAAATTTATCGGGAAATTTTGAAAATGTTAAAATTTTAGCACCTAATAATCAATTAAGTTTGAGCAAAGGCTATATAAATTCGCTAACTGTTGATGAAGAAGCTGACAAGGGCTCGGTATTTTTGGAAAAAGGAACAAAAGTAGGTGCTTTGATGCTTGATACTTCTACGACGGTGACAGGAAGCGGAGAAATAGAACAAGCGATTATAAATGCGGACGGAACAAACCTTTCCATGCTTCCTAAACGAATATATATAAGACCGGGAATCAAAGCGGTAATAAACGGAAAAACTATGACAAGTCTGGATGCAGAGGCAAATAATGCAGAACCGGAATTTAAATCGGATTATCCTAAACTTACGGACGTTCAAGCTACTTCGGCAAAGCTTCTTGCAAGCGTGAACAAACCGGGCAAGTTGTACTGGGCTGTAAAGGATATGGGAGTCGCACAATCGGGAGCAAGTAAAGAAGACCTTTTGAAACCGGATACAAGATACTTTATAAAATCGGGCAATCAAGCCATGGTAATAGAAAAGGAAGTTACCATAAATATTGCAGGGCTGAAAAGTGGCGAAGAATATGAATATTACGCAATGTTCGAGGATTTGCAAGGTAATAGAACAGGTATAAAAGCCGAAAAATTTAAAACTGTCGATATAATAGCACCTCAGTTCCTTGGCGGGACACCTGTAAATACTGACAGAATAGCAGACAAGACGGATCCGGCTAATATCAGATTCGGTTTTAAATTTGATGTAATGCCGTCTAAAGACGGAATCATATATTGGGCGATATACAAAAATAGAGCGGTACCGCCTACCGCCGAAGCATTGGCAGAGCAAAAAGTAAGCGGAGCTTTGGGCAAAGGCTTAAAAGATGCCAAGATGAATGAAACTTACAATATAGATGTTGAAGGAAACGATATACTGCTTGCAGAGAAAAAGGATTATGATATTTATTTTGTAATTCGTGACAAAGCGGGCAATTTATCCAGACTTTCCAAGACTGTTGCGACAACTCCGGATGTGACCAGTCCTGAATTTTTAACCAAGCCTTGGAACGAGCCGGGGGCAAGGGCGACTGTAACGGTAAACACTATGGCAAGCGAAAGCGGCACCATATTTTGGGCGGCTTATCCTGAACACGATGACTACATATCAAAAATTTCAGACACGAATTTGAAAATAAGAGCCATTACAACAGGAGATCATGCACATAGAAACGGGCAAAAGCCGACAAGAGGCAACGTAAACGAAAAGATTATAATAGATAAAATTGAAGCGACAAAACCGTACAATGTATATTTTGTAATAAGAGATCAATCAGAAAATGAATCTGTAATAGAGGTACTAAAAGGTATCAAAACCTTGGATCAAGTGCCGCCAAAAGCAGAAATGGTGTTTGAAGATGCGGTAGCGGGAGATCCGCTGGTAAATTCAAAAATAACGATTCAATTTGATGAAGTGGTATATTACAAAGGAGAGGATAAGGATATAAGGCTTATCGAAATAAACAATATGGAAGAAGCTTCCAAGGTCGAAAAGCTTAAAGCTATGCTGACTTTACATGACTTAAAATCTTTGACCTATCCGGATAATTACAATTTAATTGACTATAAAAATGTGGTAATAGCAGAGCGTGACGGTAAGACTGCGATTGACTTCCCGTATACGGTATTTGGTGGAGGTAAAGGCTTAAATAGCGGTGGCAGGTATCAATTTGAGTTGAATAAAGTTGTAGATTCGGATGGAAACCGTATGGATGCGGCAACCAGATTGCAGGCATTCAGCATAGTCGCACCGCAGATTGGGCTTCAGGAAAATGATACCCTTGTAGATGAAGTGGGATTTTCGGTTAAGAGAGGCGAAAACACCATAATAAACAGCGACAGCTATTACGATATAATAATAACTTCAAACAAGCTTCTTAAATTCGATTTGTACGAAAAAAAAGGCGGCATTGATACCTTGATAGCCGAAGATATTAGATTGGAGGCAAATCAAGGAAAGAGCATAAGCAGAATCAGGACGGTAGAACCGGGATTCAAAGAATTTAAAGATGTAACGGATGCTGAGTACAAACTGAAAATCAAGAGTATGGATGCAATCGAAAAGACCGAATCGTGGGACGGAGATCTGAATGTAGAAGCGACGGTTGTGGTCGGAACGCAGTCTGACCTCAGAAATTTGGCAAACGGTATAGTAAATAAGCAAGATGTGATGGGAATTGTTGAAAAGAACAAGACCGTTCAACAAGTCAGCAATCCTAGAGTGCTGAAAATAACGAAAACCTATGCGGATACGGCACAGCCGGAGATAAAAGGAGTTATAACGTTTAATCCTACCGATACTACTGTGTATGTTAGACTTATGACTGACAAAGCGGCAACGGTTCACTATGTGGTGTTGCCACTTAAAGAATTTATAGAAAAAGGTGCCGCAACGCCTAGCCCTGAGGATGTGTTGATGGGTATGCCGTCTTATATAGCAGGGAAAAAGGGCACTATTACTTTGCCTGCCGGAAATGTAGAGGTGGAAGAACTGATAAAAGAACTCGAACCTAGCGATCCTACGCAGCCGGACCTAAAAAAGGGACAATATAAATTCTTTTATGTGGTAAAAGGAAAAAGTGGCGATAAACTGGAAGTTAAGTCGCCTAATAACAACGATGTAAAGGATTTTGAAACCAATGAGGCTACAGTGCCTAAAGTGATAGAACCGCCGGGATTGGTAATGACGGGAAAAGCCACGAAAGACAGTGCAGAAGTTGCAGGAACGCTGAATACGGAAGCTGTTGTATATTGGGTGGCATTCCAGCACGGAACAAAGACTCCTAGTGTTGAAGAAGTTATATCTATGAAGGATGATAATTCTGAAAAAACGAATTCGGGCAGTTTCCCTGTAACGCTTCGCACTCACAAGGACTTGAAATTTACGATAAATGTTGAAAAGCTTGATCCTACAGGAAGCTACGATGTATTTGTAGCACTCAAAAACGAAAATTCAGGTGTGCAATCTTCAGAGGTATACAAGTTGAAAGGAGTTCTTCGTTCTTTGGATACAGAACCTCCTAAATTGGACGAAGAACCAAAGACTACCGTACTGGGACAAAAGAGCATAGGTTACGGACATTATAGTTATGATGTAAGTATAGTCCTTAAATTTACAAAAGAACTATACTATAGGACGAACAAAAATGAATCTGTAGCTAAACCTTTGACTTCTGACCAAATATTTACAAATGCTTTAGGACCGGACAATTTATATCCTAAAAAACCGGGTGGATTCTTGCAGACTCCTGCATATGTAACTGCAAGCGGTATATCAAATTCCATATCGAATCCGGATCCGAGCAAGAGAGCTATTACGGATATTGAGCTTTCGCTCAAAGGAGTTAGGAATGGTACAGAGATAGGATTGACTCCGTATATTTACAGTATGTCCGGCTCATATAAAGGCAAACTCAATCTGGTATTTGTTGAAGATCCGGTTCTAAAAGATACAAACGGAAAAATAATTTCTACACCGGGTGGACATTTTGAAGTACGTGGAGATTTCAATCTAAAACCGCAGACAAATACAAATCCTAAACCATAAGCAAAAAAATATTTAATATTCGTACAAATTTCAAAATACAACTAAAAGCACCGCTCACGATTTTGTGAGCGGTGCTTCATATATCAGAAGCTTAAACGTATAAAAAAAATACAGTTATGCGTTTGTAAAAAACTTGACATGAATTCGGATTTGTAGTATTATTACTATATCGCTTTAATACGATAAAATAGAAAAGCGACATTAGGAGGAAAATATGAGAAGATTATTGAACGTGATTTTGGCACTCGCATTAACTGTCGTAATGATGTTGGCATTTACGGCTTGCAAAGAGAACAATAACCAGACAAAGGACGAACTTGCAGGTTGGGAGTATATTGAAGATAAAGGCGAACTTGTAATAGGATTGGATGATACTTTTGCACCTATGGGATTTCGAGATGAATCGGGCGACTTGGTGGGATTTGATATAGATTTGGCTAATGCTGTAGGAAAAGAATTGGGAGTTAAGGTCAGATTTAATCCGATTGATTGGAATGCAAAAGAAATGGAACTTTCTTCCAAAAGAATAGACTGTATTTGGAACGGTATGTCGGCAACACCTGAACGTCAAAAGAAAATGGCACTTACAAACAAGTATCTGAACAATAGTATAGTTATATTGGCAAAAGATGATACTGTAAAAGTTGAAAGTGCAAAAGACCTTGCAAATTACAAAGTTGCTACACAGGTTGATTCGTCTGCGCTTGAATCCATGAAAGCGAATGAAGATTATAGTGCATTTGAGAAGAATGTTACGGAATACAGAAATTATGACGAAGCAATACTTGATATGAAAGCCGGCAGAATTGATTGTATCGTAGTGGATCAAGTTTTGGGCGAGTACAAAAACTCAAAGATGAAAGACGGCGAAAAGATGGTTCTGTGTGATTATAAATTTTCAGATGATTTTTATGCTATAGGTTGCAGAGTAGATGAGAAAGACGTTGCGGCAAAAATTACAGAAGCGATAGAAAAGACTATAGAAAATGGAAAAGCTGAAGAAATAAGCAACAAATGGTTTGGAAGAAACATTGTCATTTCGGAGGGATACGATGACTGATTTTGCGACAGTGTTTGCGGATAAAATGGATTATATAGGAGTAATACTGCCTACATTGTTAGATGGAGCTTGGGTTACCACCAAGCTCTTTGTCTTGACGTTAATTTTATCGTTGCCGCTCGGTTTAATAATTGCGCTTGCCAGCATAAGCAAGATTTTACCTGCAAGATGGTTATCTAAATTATATATTTGGATATTTCGTGGAACACCGCTGATGCTTCAGCTGTTCTTCTTTTATTTTTTTATACCTATAGGTATGGGGATAACCTTGTCGGCATTTGCTACATCAGTTCTTGCTTTTGTGCTTAATTATGCTTCGTATTTTGCTGAAATATATAGAGGCGGTATAGAAAGTATAGATAAAGGGCAGTATGAAGCCGCGAAATCGCTGGGGCTTTCGAAGTCACAGACTATGTTCGGAATAATACTCCCTCAGACTATTAAACGTATAATGCCTGCAGTTTCAAATGAAGCAATAGTATTAGTAAAAGATACGGCACTTGCGTTTTCGATTTCGGTTGCAGAACTTTTGAAAGCCGCAAATAGTGCAATGAACAGGGATCAGGACGTTACGGCGTTTGTACTTGCGGCACTTATGTATCTTGCTATGACTTTTGTGCTTACGGTCATTTCAGATGCTTTAGAATATAAATATTCAAAGCACGAAGCTCACGATAGTGACAGGAAAAAACCGTTAATTTACCGTTTTTTAGAAAAGGAGAGTGCACATGGCAGATAAGATACTTGAAATGACGGGAATTAAAAAACGTTTTGGGAATTTTGAAGCACTAAAAGGTGTGGACTTTTCTGTGAATAAAGGGGAAACAGTCGCAATAATCGGGTCTTCGGGATCCGGAAAAAGTACGCTTCTTCGTTGTATCAACTGCCTTGAAAGAATTACGGCAGGCAGCATTACATTGAACGGAAACAATTTTGCAAAGGAAGAAAATGGAAAAGTTGTATATTTGCCAGAAAAAGAACTAAAGTATGTTTACACTGATACGGGCATGATTTTCCAGCATTTCAATCTATTTCCACATATGACCTGTTTGGAAAATATATATTACGCACCGGTAAAGGTTAATAACGTGGCTAAGGATGTAGCTATCGCGGAAGCACGCGAGTTGCTCGATATGGTGGGACTTGCAGGTAAGGAGGAGGCTTATCCGGCACAGCTTTCAGGTGGACAAAAACAAAGAATTGCAATAGCAAGAGGGCTAGCTATGCATCCCGATATAATGCTTTTTGATGAACCTACAAGTGCGCTTGATCCCGAAATTACAGGGGAAGTTTTAAATGTAATGAGAAATTTAGCTAAAGAGCATACGACAATGGTAGTAGTTACGCATGAGATGGGATTTGCCAAGGAGGTTTCGGATCGAGTGATATTTATGGATGCGGGGGTTATAGTTGAAGAAGGTACGCCTGCGGAAATTTTTGAAAATCCGAAAAGTGATAGATTAAAGGCGTTTTTGAGTTCCGTTCTAAGACATTAGTGTAAAAAAATTGTAGGAAAAAATGATAAAAAAGAGTTCCAACTTTAGTGATATAATACATATCATAAACTAAAAACAAGGAACTCTTTATGGTTTATAGTATATAACAATTTCAGGAAAATGGAATAGAAAAAATAGAATTTTGAACCTTTTTATGATACAATAAATGTGGGCAATAAAGTGGGTGATAAAACTATGAATAAATATCTTGAAATCATAAAAAATTTAATAGGTAATCAAACAGAAGAAGAATGGTTTGAATTCAAAGAAAACTGGTGTGAAGCACATGGAATAGGAGAATATATATCCGCGCTGTCAAATGCAGCTGCAATTTGTAGACAGGAATATGGGTATCTTGTTTGGGGTGTAAATAATGAAACTCATGAAGTTTTAGGGACTAAATTTAATTATAGAGTAGATGTTAAAGGGGAGCCATTAGAACATTATTTAGCAAGGCAGTTGAAACCGGATATTGTTTTTTCTTTCCATGAAGTGGATTTTGATAATAAGAGAGTCGTCCTATTAGAAATTCCTATGGCTAAAAACATTCCAACTTCATTTGATGGAATAAGGTATATTAGAATAGGGTCAAGTAAAGTTAATGTTGCTAAATATCCTGATAGAGAAGTTAATTTATTTGAAGTACTAAGCAACAAAGAAAAAACAATAAATAGTATTGAATCTGAATATCAAGATTTAACTTTTGAGAGATTATTTACATATTATGCAGGCAGAGGAATCTCTTTAAAATTCGAAACTTTTAAGAAAAATCTTGGGCTTTTAACTAAAGATGGTAGGTATAATTTGATGGCGCAATTATTATCAGATGATAGCCATATACCTGTAAGAGTGTCGGTATTTAGTGGAAAAACGAAAGCAAGTCCTCTATATTCTGTAAAAGAGTTCGGGAACACATGCATTTTGTTAAGCTTAGATAAAGTTTTAGAATATGCAGATGTAATAAATATAATCCAAGCAGATGAAAGCAGAAGAATTACTACAAGAAAAGATGTTGCTTTATTTGATATGAGTGCTTTTAGAGAGGCGGTTATAAATGCCTTTGTTCATAATAAGTGGATAGATGGAAATGCACCGATGATTACGGTATATAGTAACCGTATAGAGATTCTTTCAAGAGGCACACTTGATCCGAAGCAGACGATTGAAGGGTTTTATATGGGTGAGTCTATCCCTGTTAACCAAAAACTGTCGGAAATATTTTTGCAGCTTCACATCAGCGAGCGTTCCGGAAGGGGCGTTCCTAAAATCATAGATAGCTATGGAAAAGATGTGTTTGATTTTAGAGAAAATTCAATTGTAGTTAACATTCCTTTTAATTGGATTAACAATGTAGGGGATAAAGTGGGTAATAAAGTGTGGGATAAAGTGGGGGATAAGAAACCTCTAAATGATAGACGAAAGAAAATTTTAGAAGAAATAAGAAACAATCCTAATGTAACTCAAGCACAATTATCCCAAATTATAGGTATAGGATTAACCGCCATCGAAAACAACATTAGATTTTTGAAAGAAAATGAATATATAGAACGAGTAGGA
>JBQMYS010000020.1:0-22912 GCA_052173355.1 Eubacteriales bacterium
CAGCTCACAACCAACTAAGTGTTACGAACTGCTTTATTTAACATTTTCTTTGTTTATTTTATTTTTTGAACTAATTTGCAATTTTCACGATTACAGAACATCCAGCCTATTTTTTGAAGACTTTGCAGTTGTAATGGCAGACAGAACCAACATAGTTGTTCCTATGCAAACTCCTATTATTGACAAGATCAAATTTACCTTAGCAATAGTTTTCATAAATGCCTCCTTTTTTAATAAGCCTCAGTTTTCCAATAAAAAATTAAATACTCTTAATCTTGCTAATGCAATCGGTACAAATATTTTTTTCTTCTATTCGCTTTACATTTCCGGCATTTCCGCAGAAAACACAAGTCGGCTCATACTTCTTAAGCATAATGTATTCGCCATCTACAAAAATTTCAATAGCATCTTTAATTTCAATATCTAATGTTCTTCTGAGTTCGATTGGAATAACTATCCTTCCCAAATCATCTACTTTTCTAACTATTCCTGTTGCTTTCATATCCTGCCCTCCTTTTCTCACAAATCTATTTTTATTATTTAATCACAGTGGCACTACAATATCAATTTTATCAAATCGACTAACACAAGTTTAGCACACTAGGAAGTAATTGTCAAGCTTTCAATTATAAAACTTTTGTGTTTGAAAATGTATATATTATGTGTATGCAATCAAAAATATTTGTCATATTCCGCTATTTATGCTATAATCGACTGACAAGAACGGGATAAATAAAATTTAATATAAATTAAAAGGAGAATTTTTATGAAAACAATTAAACTTGGCTTTCTTGGATTCGGAACCGTAGGCAGAGGTGCTTACGATATTTTAAAAATGAATGCCGAAAAAATTAAATCTCAATCTGATTTAACTTTTGAAACTACAAAGATTTTAGTTAGAAACTTGGACAACCCTAAATTGGCAGATATAGATAAATCACTGCTGACTACAGATTTCAAAGCTGTCTGCGAATCAAGCGATGTAGACATAGTAATAGAAGTTCTTGGCGGTATTGAACCTGCGGCTTCTTATATAAAATGTGCTTTACAAAACGGAAAACATGTTGTATCTGCGAACAAAGCCGCTATTGCCGCAAATCTTACGGAACTTTTAGATATTGCAAACAAAAATCATGTACGCTTCCTGTTTGAAGCAAGCGTAGGTGGCGGTATTCCGATTCTTACGGCTATCAGAAATCCTCTTGCAGCAAACCAATTTACTCGCGTTGAAGGTATACTGAACGGAACTACCAACTATATACTTACCAAAATGTCAAAAGAAGGTTTATCCTATGAAACAGCTTTAAAATCAGCGCAGGAACTTGGTTTTGCAGAAGCCGATCCTACTGCCGATGTTGAGGGCATTGATGCTGCAAACAAACTTTCCATACTAATAAAATTGATGTTCGACAAATACATAAAACCGAACGAGATCCCTACTACCGGAATAAGCAAAGTTAGTGTTGAAGACATTAAAACCGCAACTGAAAAAAATCATACCATAAAACTGATAGCATGCGCATCAGTAGAAAACGGTAATCTTACATATTCTGTAAAGCCTACATCATTACCTAATGAGCATCCTCTGACCGATATTTCGAATGAATTTAACGCTATCTACTTAACCGGAAATGCTGTGGGTGAAGTAATGCTAAGCGGAAAAGGCGCAGGTGCACTGCCAACAGGTAGCGCCGTTTGTGGAGATATTATAGCAATAGCAAAACACGTACGATAAACAAAGGATAATTGAAAGGAAATGAAAAGACTATGACTTTATACGAAGAATGGCAAGATTTGCTGACCAACCAGACAGAAGAAAGTGTCGAAGCTTTTTGGGATAAGTATGCAAATGCAGAAAAAAAATTATACACCGTACTTCTTGAGGAAGATGAAAAAAGTTTAACCGGAAATTTTTCCGACCTGGCTAAAAAATATGAAATCGAACCTGTTTTTATGATGGCTTTTTTAGACGGAATATCAGACAGTCTCAACTCTGTTTTAGAGGCTGAAAAGGTAGATGAAAACAGCGACATTTCATTTTCAGTTGATTATGAAAAACTTTATTTGAATATGCACAAAGCAGATGCTCCTCACCTATTTCAACTTCCGGCATGGGAAAACAAACTGAGTGCTGAGCGAAGAACTGAAATAGAAAAAGAATACAAAAAATCTAAAATATATATAAAGGAAAAAACTCCCAAAAGAAACGATCCATGTCCTTGCGGCAGCAACAAAAAATACAAAAAATGTTGTGGTAGAGGGTAACTAAATATTACCCTCAGCCTCCCACTTCATTTCAAGATTTTGCACGATTTCATCGTGCATTTTTTGTTTTTGAATCCTTTTTTGCTTACCGTCATCAAATATTTCATAAAGCACAGGTATCAAAACAAGAGTTACCAATGTAGATGCTGTAAGTCCCCCTATTATCGAAACTCCAAGCGGTGCTAAACTCTCTCCCCCGTTTCCAAGCCCCAGTGCAAGTGGAATCATTCCTATGACTGTTGTTCCCGAACTCATGAGTATCGGTCTTAGTCTAAGCTTCCCTGCTTCTATAAGTGCCTTTGTTCTATCCATATTGCTTTCATTTTGTTTTATAAATTCAACCAATAAAATTGCATTATTCACAACTATTCCTGCAAGCATTATAAGCCCCAGAAATGAAACCATAGAAAGCTTCGTATTTGTTACAAACATAGCAAAAAACGCACCCGACATTGCAAAAGGTATAGACATCATAACTATAAACGGTAATGTTATCGATTCGAATTGTGCCGCTAATATTAAGTAAACCAATGCTATAGCAACAACAAGTGCAAGTGCAAGTGATCTGAAAGAATTTTGCATTTCTTCCTGCGCACCGTCAAGTCTATATCTGTAACCGTCAGGATAATTGAACTTTTCCATATACGCAAGAATCTTTTTGGCAGATTTACCCAAATCATCTCCTTGAAAATCCACATTTAAAGTAATGCATTCTTCTTGATTGAATCTATTTATGCTTTGTGACGAATTTTCAAATTCAAAATCTGCAATCTCGCCTATTGAAACAGTTTCGCCCTTAGCCCCCGTAATCAAAATTTGCTTCATATTTTCAATCGAATACGCATACTCATCCGTTAGCGAAATATTTACCGCTATTTCCTCACCGTCTATTTTCAAATTTGTCGGACTGCTTCCTGTAATTGATTTTGATAATGCATCTGAAAGTCCCAATGTTGTAATTCCGTAATAAGCCGCACTGTCTCTTTTGAGTTTTACCAAAATTTCCGGATTTCCGGCTTCCAAATTTGATTTAACGCTCTCAACATTTGAAACTTTTTCTACATACGCTTCTATTTCTTTAGATATTTCTTCCAGTTTGTTTAAATCACGTCCAAGGATATTCAATTCCAAATCGCTTGAATTTCCCATCATTGTCGACATTGTATCGTCTGAAGAAACCGTAAATTCTGCACCTGCAATATCTGAAAGCTGATTTTTTATTTTTTTAGCAAATGCCTCCGATGATATTTTTCTATCCCTTTTATCCGAAAGCTTAATCTTGATTTCGACTGTTTCTTGACCGATGAATCCTGAATTTCCAATATTTATAGTCTGTGAAATTATTTCTTTATAGTCTTTTATTCGCTTTGACACATCAAGCATTACATTCTCTTTGTATTCAAGAGATGTTCCATACGGAAAGCTGGCGGAAACCGTTATGCTGCCTTGATCCGCTTTGGGAAGCAATTCGCCTCCTACAAATGCAACCAAAACTATTGAAAACGAAAAAATTAAAATACACGTTAATACGACATGCTTAGGTTTTTGCAATGCGTCCTTCATAAAACGTCCGTAAAATTCTTTTAAATTTTCCAGCCCCTCGGTAAATTTAGGGAGATATTTGTATCTGTAATGCTTTGTACCTATTCTTATGTACTTTGTAGAAATACCTTTCTTCAAAAGCAAAGAACAAAACATCGGAGTTGCTGTCATAGCCACTACCAACGATGTCATAAGCGCGATTATGATTGTAAAACAAAAATCCGAAAACATCAAACCGGTAAGACCTCCGGAAAGTGCAATAGGTAAAAACACCACGACAGTTGTAAGCGTAGATGACAGCACCGCAAAAAATATTTCCTTACTTCCGTTTTCAGCTGCAATCTGTGCGCTGTTTTCCTCTTGCCTAAGCCTAAATATGTTTTCCAAAACCACTATAGCATTATCTACCAGCATTCCGACTGCTATCGTCAAACTACATAAAGTAATCAAATTTAAAGTCATTCCGCGATATTTCATCATTGCAAAAGTCGCCAGTAATGACACCGGTATGCTCATTGCAATTACCAATGTAGACCTTATATTTTGTAAAAATAGAAATACTACTATTATCGCTAAAAGTCCGCCTATCAATGCCGAATTTGCAACACTTTTGATTGAATTTTCAATAAAATCGGCCTGGTTATATCCTATTTCAAATTTCAGATTCGGGTATTTGGCTTCCAAATTTTTAATCTGTTTTTTTACGTTATTTGATGTTTGAACGGTATTTGCATCCGACTGCTTGGTAATCATTATTCCGATTGCCGTATTTGCATTAACATAACTGGCTGATTTTTTTTCTTTTTTTACCTTTTCAACAGTGGCAATATCTCCCAACCTTATCACGCTTCCGTCCATTAAGTTTACAGGAATATTTTTTATGTCATCTATTTTCTTAAATTCACCCATAGCACGTACTATCATTTCAGTATTTCCATGCGTAATATTTCCGCCCGGCAAATTTAAATTTTCTGACATCAAAAGTTGTGAAATCTGTTGCAAAGTTATCCCGTAACCTTTCAATCTCTCCTGCGCAATCTTTACTCCTATTTCACTCTTTTCCCCACCCATTATATCTATGGACGCAACTCCGCCTGCACGCTTAAAATAACCGTCTATCCCATTTTCTACCAAAGTATTAAGTTCTTCAAGCGACATATCCGCAGATACGTATACCTGCATTATCGGTAATGCTTTCAAATCCAGCTTCATAACCATAGGTTTTTCAGCTTTTTCCGGCAATACTTTTTCAATAAGCGATATTTTTTCCCTCATTGCAAGTGTATTGAAATTGGCATCAGAATCTACACTAAACTTTTGAAATACAATAGAATAACCGAACATACTCATAGAGCCCATTTCATCCATTCCGGGAACTGTTGCAAGCGCTTCTTCGATAGGTACGGTTACAAGCTTTTCAACCTCGCTTGGAGATGCATTATCGTATCGTGTCATTACTAAAGCCGCCGGATATTCAATATCAGGCAACAAATCCATATTTATCTTTATGAGAGATGAAATTCCAACAACTACTATCATCAAAATGAGCATAGTCGTAGCTACAGGTCTGCTAATACAAATTTTAGGAATATTACTCATTTTTTTTCGCTTCTTTCTTCACAAGCAAAACAGCTTTGTCCTCTTTGACATATTGCTGTCCTTTTGTAATAACTGCATCTCCCTCGGAAATACCTTCAATTATTTCTACGTATTTACCGTTATCAATACCCGTATCAACCTTTACAAATTTAACCTTCTCGCCATTTAAAACCGCAAGCTTTTTTTCACCGTCCTTAATCATTACACTATCTGAAGGAACACAAAGAACCTCTTTTTTTTCAGAGTTAATTATTTTTATCTGCGCAAACATTCCGGCTTTTACCCTGCTTTGGTCTTGTAGCTTGACCTTTATCGGATATGTCATCTTTCCCGATGTAGGAGCAGGCGATATTGAAATAACATTTCCTTTAATGGGCTCGTTTGAAACAGCCTGCACGTAAACATCAAGTAAATCTCCCTCTTTCAAATTTGCAATTATATTCTCCGATACTTCAGCCTCAACAATCAGCAAACTTACATCCGCAACTATCATAGACGGTTGAGTCTGTGGCGGAAGTGTTCCGACATTAACGTTATTTGCAGTAATATATCCGCTAATCGGAGCCTTTACATTGCAATCATTATAAGCCGTTGTTGCTTGTATATAACCTTGTGTTGCGTTTACGTAATTCAGCTTTGCCTGTTCATAATCTTGTAAAGATATGGCACCTTCATCATATAAAATTTTAGTGCGCTCAAAAGTCCCTCTAGCTACAGTTTCCGCCTCACGTGCTTGATTTATCTTACTTTCAAGCTGACTTGCATCTACTGTGAAAAGAAGTTGACCTGCACTTACTTTATCTCCTGTATTTACATATACCGCAGTCACTTTTCCTTGCATAAGCGGCACTACATTTACTTCCTCTACCGGTTTAACTCGCCCTGAAATCGGAGTGGATGTGATAATATCCATCATTTCAGCTTTCGTAATTTCCACTGAAACGGGTTCTTCCTCATCACCGCTATCAGGTGCAAACAAACTTAACATTCGAAATACCACAAGTCCCACAACTACAAGAATCGCTATGATTATAAATAATTTTCCGCCTTTTTTAGAACTATAAACTGTTTTTTCCTCATTCATATGCTACCTCTATTTTATTTACCGTAAAATTTACAAAATTCTGCGATTTTACATAACTCACAATCCGGTTTTCTTGCTTTACATAAATTTCTGCCATGAAAAATTAAACTGTGATGAGTTCTTGACCATCTGTCTTTAGGAATATTTTTCATTAACTGATTTTCCGTTTCGATTATATTCTTTGTATCAGCAAGTCCTATCCTATTCGCTACTCTAAAAACATGAGTGTCAACTGCTATTCGCGGTTCACCGAAGCCAACCGATAATACAACATTTGCTGTTTTTCTGCCTACCCCCGGAAGCTTAATAAGTTCATCATAACTGCTAGGAACTTCTCCTCTATATTCGCTTTGTAAAATTTTTGACATATTTACTATATTTTTTGCCTTGTTCTTATAAAGTCCGATTCTCATTATCAAATTTTGCACATCTTCTAAGTTTGCCGTAGCTAACTTGTCGGCGTTATAATAACGCTCAAAGAGCGCCGGAGTGATTAAATTTACACTTTTATCAGTAGTTTGCGCAGACAACATTACCGCAACCAACAGTTCAAAACGATTTTTGTGATCAAGAGCGCATTCTGCATCGGGATATAAACTTTCAAGGCAGTTTAAAACTTGCTCAATCTTATTTTTAGTAAGCGTCTTCACGATATTACGAAGCCTCCGCTCACATTTATTACTTCTCCTGTAATAAAATTGCTTTTTAAAATTGCAACTACCGCTTCGGCAACATCATCAGGACTTCCGCTTCGCATAAGCGGGGTTGCGTTTATAAGTCTTTGCTTTATTTCATCTGATAAATTTTGTGTCATGTTTGTTTCTATATAGCCCGGGGCGATTGCATTTACTCGTATTCCCGATGGCCCCATTTCTTTTGCTAGAGCTTTTGTAAAACCTATAAGACCCGCTTTTGATGCTGAATAGTGTGCCTCACATGAAGCACCGCAAATGCCCCAAATTGAAGATATATTTATAATATTACCGCCCTTATTTGAAATCATCTTAGGTAAAAATGCCTTCGTGCACAAAAACGCGCCTGTCAAGTTCACATTAAGTGTATCCGACCATTCTTCAAATGTAATATCATCAAACTCCTTTAAGCTTGCAATTCCGGCATTGTTTACCAAAAGGTCAACTCGTCCCACATCATTCGCAACCTTGAATACGTCTTCACTTTTGCGTACATCCAATCTGATCGGAATAAAATCACCTTCAAGACCTTCAATTTGTCTGGTCAAATATGTCCCATATACCAAATATCCATCATTCAACAGCTGCCTTGCTATAGCATTTCCAATCTTTCCCGAAACACCTGTAACAAATGCTTTTTTTTGTATCTTTATGTTCATATATTTTCTTTCTATTTTTGAATTTTTCTTACTAATTTTGCAATTTTTGCACCTTTAGGAAGTTTCTCAAGTTCATCCGCCGTCATTATCTTTAGGGCTATTACCATAACACTGTAAACTACAGCTCCAATACATATAGAAACTACTGTTGCAACATTTGCACTTATAAATATTGAAAGTCCCTTGTGTGTAATGATTACGGCTGCAAACATAAAAACTCCTGCAATTACAGGCTTGATTATTGAAAGTACAAAATCAAAGCGCATATTTACAATCTTTTTTACAGCGTAAAAATTTACGGCTCCGATAGTTAAATAACCAATCGCCGCGCCTATAGTCGCTCCTTGTATATTTAACGCAGGTATTCCGCACAATATATATGTAACCGCAGCTTTTACGACGCAACCTGCAAACAGACCCAGTACAGCCATCCCGGCAGCGTTAAGACCTTGCAATATTCCAGCCATTGTTTGGGCTATACACAAAAATACAATACCCATCGATAATATAAATAAGCAATTTGCAGCTACATCAATCGCTTCCAATCTTGCAGGAAAAAGAAGAATCATAATCGGTTTTGAAAGAGCCATGAGTCCGAAACTACAGGGAAATCCTACTATTGTAGACATAGAAAGCCCCAATGAAATATGCTCAGTAAGCTCTTGCCTGTTTTCCTTACTTGCCGCAGCGGATATTGCAGGTACCATAGCTAACGCCATAGAAAGTGCCATAGCCATAGGTATATTGATTATCGGACCTGCAAATCCCGTCAACTGACCATAAAGTGCATTTGCTTCATTTTGAGAAAATCCTATACTTTGAAGCCTGCGCATAACTATTAAAAGGTCTATTAAATTCATTATGGGAACTATCGAAACACCGATTGTAATGGGCACTGCTATCGCAATCAATTTTTTCAATATTACCAAAGTGGTTTCCTTGATTTCGGTTGGTAATATTTTTTCTTTGTTATTTTTTAAATATTTATTATAAATAAACACCAGTGCTATAAGTCCGAATATCGGTCCTATGCTTGTTCCTATTGTAGCTCCCGCCGCCGCGTATTCCAATCCTTTAGGTAAAAAAATTACAGCTAAAGAAAGTCCTACAAAAACCCTTATACTCTGTTCCAAAAGCTGTGAAATCGCGGTAGGTGTCATTATCTGAAGTCCTTGAAAATATCCGCGAAATACCGCCATAATCGGCACAAACAAAAGTGCAGGCGCTATGCAAACCATAGAAAGATATGCTTTTGGATTTCCCAAAATTTCGACTATAGGTCTTGCGCAAAAGAACAAAATTCCCGCAAATACAAGACTTAATCCGCACATAAGCGCAAAAGATATTTTAAAGACCCTGTGAGCTTCGAAATTGTCACCTACAGCTGTTCGTTCGGCTACCATTTTCGATATTGCAGCAGGTGCACCGTTAGTTGAAAACACAAGCAAAAAAATATATATCGGATATGCCGTTTGATAATAACCCATACCCGTATCTCCTATAATATTCCCAAGCGGTATTCTAAATATCGCCCCCAATACTTGAACAAGCAACCCTGCAATCGCAAGTATCGCCGCTCCTTTCAAGAATTTTCCTTTATCCATAATTCTCCCGATCACATATTCTTTTTGTACCTAATTCTACAACTTGGCTTTTAAAATGTCAATACGAATCATAAATTTGATTCCATTTTTTGGGAGTCGTAAATATTAAAAATATATTTATCCTAAAGCTGCTTTTAAATTTGTATTTCTTTCCATATTCCTCTTTTAAATCTAAAATAAGAAAACAGCATCCTAAAACTCTGGTCCGTTATTACAGCTATCCATGCACCGTAAAGCCCCATGTTAAGCTTAAAACAAAGTATATATGTCAAAATAGGTCTGAATATTGCAATTATGAAAAGTGAATACAGCATAACATAAAAACTGTCACCTGCGCCTTTTAAAACACCTGAACAAACAAGCTGTGTTACCTGTGGAAACGAAGCAACTGCAAGTATTATGATTATGTATGATCCCAGCTTTATTACCCTTTCATCATTTGTATATATATCTATGAGAAAACTTCTTCCTACTATGTATATTATAAAAAAAATGAAAGCGACGCAAATTCCGACTCTAAGTCCGATTTTTCCATATGCTTCCGCCATATCTTTTCTACCTCTGCCAAGCCATTGCCCTGTATGCGCGGCACTGGCATATCCAAGTCCCATAGAAAACGAATAAAAAATATCTGTCAGATTCATGCAGATCTGATGCGTTGCAAATTGAACAACTCCAAGTCCTGCAACCATTTTAGTATAAGTAAACATACCAAATCGTTCAAATGACTGTTCTCCAAGTGAACTCGCTCCTATTTTGAAAAAACCTCTTGTAGTTTGTTTGTTGAATTTCCAAGGTGAAGCATCTCTAAGAGTCAATTCGTGATTTTTGTCTAAAACCGTAATTAAAATTATAGTTGCTGTAACTATATTTCCAATAAGTGTCGCAAGCCCTGCTCCTGCGATTTCCATTCGTGGAAAAAAAAGCAAGCCATGAATTAAAAATATGTTTAATATTGTATTTGTTACATTGCCGATTGCATTGGCTTTAAAAACTATTTTCGTGTATCCGATTCCAATTAAAGCTGCACTTACAATTTGAGTAAATGCGGCAAACAAAAGCCCCACTGTTATATATCTGCCATACAACGCTCCGCTCATTATCAAGTCGCCTTTCCCGCCTGCAAGTTCTATTATAGACGGCAAAAAATATAATGCGGTTGAAATCATCGGAATATATATCAAAAATGTCAAAACTATTGCCTGTTTAAGTATGCTGTTCATTTCTGCAAACTTACCCTCTCCTTTTCTGCGTGCAATCATAGCAGTAACAGGAACGGATAATGAACGGACAAGCACTAAAAGCACCATTCTTGGTTGACTCATAATACCTACTGAAGCAAGTGCCTCCGCTCCGAGTACCCCTACCATAGCAAGGTCTATTGCAAGCATCAAGTCCAGAAGAAGCCCCTGCATCGCAGACGGAAATGCAACTTCCATATATTTCTTGTAAACGGTTTTTGAATCTTCAATTTCATCCAACCGCTTCTCTTTAGGCAATATATATTCCATTGCGAATAATCGCCGTACAAAGTGTTTTAAACTCATAAATATCCCTTACGACCTTAATAAATTTAACTTTCCTTTAAAAAAAATAATACTCCTATATCGGAGTATTATTTTCCTTAACCGTATCAAATAAAGATTTAAGGTTAGCCTTAGGTAACCTCTTGACTCCCTCTTTATATCTTATATTCTATCAGTTTTATATATTTTTGTCAAGATTTATGCACCTTAAAGATAGCGTAAATTTATTGTAGGATAAAGAAATTTAGAGTTCCACTAAAAGCTGGATTTTAAATTTTTATAAACCCCTTACCCCTTGAGACAAATATATCATCTTTTTTATTTGATTTGATGCTACACGTGCTGAAAATAAAATATTATCTTTCTTTTGGTATCTAACTAACTGCAAAAAATCTCCGCCATTCGCCTTAAATGCTCGCAATTTGCTTACTTTATCCACCCCTTTTTTACTCCAACCCATAGGTCTTGAGCTCAATCTTCCCGACAATATATGGCTTACATACCCTTCTGCACTACACCCACACAAATAATTTTTATAATATATACCATTTTTTATATATTTAAAATTTCTAAGCAAAAACTTCTTTCCACTTTCAAATTGTTTTGTAATATCTCCGGGTATTTCTCCTTCTATTGTATCTATTGCTGCTTCTAATAATTCATAGTCTTTTTTATTTATACTATTAAGTATAGAGCTTTTAAGCATTCCTTTTTTGCCTTAATCAAGGCTTGCGCATATTTGATTTATATATTCTGCTACTTCCTTCCAAAGACTCTCATTTCCTTTATTCCATTCATAAACATAAACTATTTTTGAAAGCACTGTGTTTGCTTTATAGCCGTTTAATTTTATTAAATCTCCCTTTTTTTCTTCAAATTGCAATGATACATGGTCTTCATCAGCATCTATATATAAGTATTCTACTTCTTTTTTTAGTGATTTTTCTTTTTGTGAAATAAATTTTAATTCATGTCAGAAGCTCAACTTCATCTTTTCTGACGATAACCCAATTTTTGCGTCTATGAGAATTTTTTCTAATATATTCATCTATATCTTCAAATCCTTCTTTAATTAGTGAAAGCCCGAGTCCTACTATGTTTTCAGTAATTTCCTTAACATATTCTGCAATATTATTTGGATTTTCATAAAATTTTGATGTAACTTTTTCTATTTTTCCTATTCCATTTTCCTGAAATTGTTGTATACTATTAATCATAAAGAGTTCCTTTCTTTTGTTTTGGGTTATGATATATATTATATCACTAAAGTCGGAACTCTTTAATCTTATAGTCCATTGCGATCAGCATGCTGCACCTTCCGCATCTGGCTATTACTCTACATCTGCTCTGGTTTCATTTCTTCGCTGTTTTCCAACAGCTTTTTTAGATATCCGTTTTTCTTCATTAATTCTTTAAATGTTCCCATCTCAGCTATTTTTCCATGATCCAGACAGATAATCCGATCTGCAGACTTAATCGTAGACAATCTGTGTGCTATCATCACTACCGTACAATTTTGGGCACTTCGCTCTATCGACTCCTGAATCTTTCTTTCATTTTCAGTGTCAAGATTAGATACTGCCTCATCGAAGACCAAAATCGGAGAATCTTTTAGCAGCGCTCTTGCTATCGCTATACGCTGTCTCTGACCACCAGATAGTTTTACTCCACCTTCTCCAGCGATCGTCTGATAACCATCCGGAAGTTCTGTGATAAATTCATGGGCAAATGCTTTCCTTGCTGCCTCCATTACTTCTTCATCCGTTGCACTGCTTCTTCCGAGACGAATATTTTCCAAAATCGGTATCTGGAATAAATACACATCCTGTAATACCGTGGCATACATTTCATTCAAGCTCTTTAAAGATATATCTCGTATATCTTTTCCCCCAATACAAATACATCCTTTTTCAGGATCCCAATTTCGAAGCAGCAGCTGAATACAAGTTGTTTTTCCTGCGCCGGAAGCCCCTGCAATGGCTACATGTTCCCCCGGTTTGATATGAAACGAAACATCTTCCACCGCCGAATCCAGATCCTCTCTGTATCGGAAACTTACATGCTCAAAACATATTTCTGGCGTCAGTTCCTTAGTATTGATGTCATGTCCCAAATCCTGCACCAGTGGTTTTGCTTCCAACACCCGGTAAATTCGGTCTGCTGCTGCAAAAATCAACCCAAAGTTTCTCGCTGTATTGCAGACTTCAATGACAGGTCCAAGAATCATTGCAGACAACACCACAATAATCGTATACATAGAGGCTGCCATTCCATCTTTTCCTACATACCAAGCCGCTATCAACGCAGCCGCAAGTCCGGATACTCCAAGCACCATTTGAAGCAGCATTCCTTCTGTACCCAGCCGTTTGCTGTATGAAAACTGCCTTTTATACATACGTTCCAGGTATGCTCTGTTCTTTTCCTCGTATCCCATTCGATAATTCAGAGCCAGTATTTCTTTTAACCCCTGTACACCTTCCAATGTTACCGCATTGGCATCTGCCAGAGCTTTCCGAACTTCCCGGCCCTGTTCATCTGCTTTCTTTTTCATCCATATTGGTATGAGAACTGCTGCCACCGCGAAAAGAAGCATTACCAGATCCAAAATCGGAAGTATCTGCCATAAAATAATCATTAAAATAAGCGGTGTAATAATTGCCACTAAAACACTTCCAAAAGTGTGAGCAAAAAACCATTCCATGATTTCCACATCACCCATTAATGTGGATGCCAGCTGCCCGGAGCGCATATTCAGCAAAATTGCAGGGGATACTCTTTCAATAGAATCAAACAGCTGTATTCGAAAATCAGCAAGTACCTTAAATGCCACATCGTGGCAAATCCACATTTCCAACACGTAAACTACAATCCTGATGATAATTGCTGCTATCGTAGCCGCGATCACATAATTCAGTTCCTGCATAAGTTTTCCATCAATTGCCAGTCCCACCGTCCATGCCCCAAGCACAGATGCCGCCACAATCGATAACTGATTTCCTACACCAACTACAACTGCAGCTACCATACGCAAGCGATATTTTTTCAGCCTTTTCGAGAGCCGTATGACATTTTTCAGTCTTGTAAATTTCTGTTCTTCTCTATTCATAACTTTGTGCCCTCACCAGATTCTGATAAATTTGATCTTTCTGCAGTAATTCCTCATGCGTTCCACATCCCTCTACGTGTCCATTTTGCATAACGTAGATCTTATCTGCATCTTCAATTGTTGTCATACGATGCGCAATCACTAAAGTTGTGCGATCCTTCATCGCTTCTTTCAGCGCATTCTGTATTTCCTGTTCGTTTTTGCAGTCCACACTGGAAGTTGCCTCGTCCAGAATAAGAATCGGCGCATTCTTCAGGATTGCTCTGGCAATGGCAATCCTTTGCCTTTCTCCTCCGGAAAGCGTAGCTCCCCGTTCTCCCACCAATGTATCATACCCATTTGGAAGATTTACAATAAATTCATGGGCATTTGCCGCCATAGCCGCCTGCATGATCTCAGCATCCGATGCCTCTGGTCTGGCCATCCGGATATTATCCCTTACCGTACCATAAAACAGAAAACTATCCTGAAATACTACCGAAATCTGGCTTCTCAGATAATCCGGTTCGAAGCTTCCCAACGCTTTCCCATCAATCTGAATTCTGTTTTTTTCTGTTTCATAAAATCCGAGGAGCAAATTTACAATTGTGGATTTTCCGGATCCTGACTTTCCTGCAATTGCAGTAACCTTACCGGACTCAAACACCATATCCACATTTTTTAAGACATCTGCCCCATCCTTTTCATACTGAAATGACAGATTTTGCAATACAATCTCCGGCTTCTTGCCAATTCCTGTATTCTGCAAATTCTCTTTTGGTTTTTCCGAAACCGGATAGTCCAGAACATACAATAATTCCTCAGCAACGGATAATCCTGTATAACTGTTATGCCAGTAAATACTCAAATCATTCATCGGTCGCAGACATACACCTGCCAGAAACAGAACCTGTATCAGTACTGCATAAGGAATCTTTCCCTGTTCCACATGAATGGCAGACAACAGGATGCTGATACTGGTTCCTGCCGTAATGCACATCGTAATTAATGTAGAATCTGAAAGTGATATTCCCAGATTTCTCATGGATTCTGCCGCAAATCCAATGGCCTGAGTTTTCAGCCTTTTTCCCTCTTTCTTGCTGACTCCCAGCGATTTCAAGGTACTCATTCCCTGCATATCATCAATGTACTGTGCATTTAACTGTGCATATTCTTTCCAGTACAGTACCATGACATCCGATACTGCCGGCATAAATATATGCGGTACTATGACCGTCACCGCCGACATAAAAAGAATCAGAAGTCCTACTGTCCGATCCAGTCGGCACATAAAAGTGGTAACAAATATTGTGGTACAAACAACCACTGCAATCTGTGGTATATACTGAGTCAAAAAGGCTTCCAGCGATTCCACGCCATCGGTAATCAATGACTGGAGATTGCCGGTTCTCTGGTCATTCTTAAAGGATGGACCAAGAACCATAATCTTATCCAGAATCTGGCTGCGGATCTCATTCTTCACTTTTGCCGCATATTTTTTCAGAAAATACTCCTGATATTTTATCAAACCTGCTCTGATAAAAAGAGAAAGAAATTCTACCAGAAAGTACAGTAAAATTTCTTTCATATTGCTTTTCTCGCATACTGCTATAACCATTTTTGCAAGAAACCAAGACTGGGAAAACTGGGCACCCACTATGCCCAGTCCCAGTAAAATCCGAATTGCGGTTTCTTTCTTTGCATATTTCAAAAAATATACTAATCGAAAAAACTGATTCATCTTACTTTTTTCCGCCTACCAAAAACTGAGGTGTCAGTTTGTTCAGCTCTCGTTCCATGGATGCTCTGGAAATTTCACTGATATCCGGCAGTGCGAACACTTTGGAAAAACCAATTTCCATCATGTAATCCAGATCCCATGCAGGACGCTTTTTGTCACTCATAAACAGCTTGCTGCTAAGTTCTTTCTCTGTTTCCACATCTTCATGAGCATGAATGCCTCTCCCATATTTTTTCCACATGGCAGCATCATGTGCCTCATAGAGCTTTTTCTTTTCTTCATCGTAAAGATGCTGATACCAGCAGGCATCCGATACCAGGAGACGTCCACCTTTTTTCAGTACACGCAGCCACTCCCTGTAAGCCTTCTTTGGGTCATCCAGCGTCCATGTAATATTTCTGCAAATCACCATATCAAATGTCTCATCCGAAAATTGCAGATTGTGACAGTCCATAGTCATCAGATTCGCAGACAAACCAGCTGCCTTTACATTTTCCCTGGCTTCATGAATCATATTTTCCGTAATATCGATTCCCGTCACATGATGTCCTTCTTTTCCCAGTGTCACTTCAAAAAATCCCGGACCGCAGCCCACATCCAGTATTTCCAGATGTTCTTTTTCCGGCGCATGTTCCAGAATCAGATTCTTCCAGTTTTCTGCCGTTTCACTCTGTAATTCTGCTTTGATTCCTTCACTATAAATACCGGCTTCCCCTTCCCAATACTCTTTGATCTTATCGTTTTGCATGTCGCTCTCCCTTCTTTGTGGCTATTACAATAAAATTTTTCCCTGATATCCGTATTTCCAGAAATCCATCGTCCATGGACTGTTCAACCACCGATTCTCTCTGATCTGGATTCTCGCAAAGTCTACTTTCTTCAATATCCAAAAATCTGCTTCCGGACGTTTCTGTGAGCTAAATGGCAATTTTTCATAAATTCCACTGCTTTCTTTTACGTCAGATTCATATGTTTTTCTTTCTGTAACAAAAATAAGAAAACTGGAAAGTATGATATCATAACTTTGTTCCTGTTCCAGTGGCAGAGTCACGCCATCTTCCTCACAGATTTCCACTGGCTGATGATACCCATAAACCCCGGACCGCAGCCCACTTCTAAAATACGAAGGGGCTCAAGTCCAAGAAGGTTTTTTAACTTTTTTGTCCAGTAAGATACCGTTCTTTTGTTACTTAATTGTTTTTGAATCATATCATCGTAATCACCGGAATCTTCTGTCCATTTACTTTCAATTTCTTCAAACATGTTTTACTTCACTACATCCAGAGTTGCCCAGTTAATGCCTTCATAGGCAGTCGGTGCAAGTTCTACATTGGTCAGTCTGGTATTATTATAGATATAATCACGGTTTGGATAATACAACGGAATTGTGACTGCATAATCATTGATCCGTGTCAGGATCTTATCATACAATGCAGTACGTTCTTCTTCATCCTTTGTCTTTAACACTTTTCCGAGATCATTGCTCAGTTCTTCGTCATACCAGTTTATTGCCTTTGCTTTATCCGATGCATGGAACATCGTTTTCAGGAAACCATGAGGCATCCAGGAATCTTCATAGCTTCGGTAGATACATAAATCGTAATCTCTTGTAGACCAGATTGCATCATAGTAAGCTGCGGATTCTTCTTCCACCAGTTCAATCCCTACACCGATCTTTTCATATTCCGATTTCAGGAATTCACACAGGGATTTCCAGGAAGCGTATTCTTCTGTCTGGAATACCAGTCTGAGCGTCAGCGGTTCTCCATCTTTTTCTACAATACCGTCTCCGTCTGTATCTTCATAGCCTGCTTTTTTTAACAGTTCTTTTGCTTTATCCACATCATATGGATAGCCTTTACTGTTTTCTTTGGTCACATAAGGAACGGTCGTAGACATCAGACCGGTTGCCGGATTGCCATAACCATCTAACAGATCATTTACAATACCTTTATTATTTGTTGCATAATTCAGTGCCTGGCGCACGTTTATATCCTGGAGCGCCGGTGTATCATAATTCTCGATTAAATAAAATGACAAAGTAGAAATCTGCTGTTCTGTAGATAAGTTTTTATCTGCCTGAATAATACTGTAACTTTCAGATGGGATATCCTGGAGGTTCAGATCTGCCTCTCCACTCTGAAGTGCCATCGCTCTGGCATTTCCGTCAATCACTTGTTTCAGAACAACTTTATCAACCTTTGGTTTCTCACCATAATAATTTGGATTTGGCACCAGAACGACCTCCTTACCACTCTCATAGCTGTCGATCATCCACATTCCTGTACCCACTTCCTGATAAAATTCTCCATCTTCATCCAGTGCACTTTCACAGGTAAAACGGAATGGTCTTGGATAAGTCATTTCAATCAGCAGTGTATAGCAAGATTCTGCAAACTTAAATTCCACAGTATTATCATCTACTTTTGTAACGCTTTCCAGTTTTGCAGAAAAGTTTCCGGTTACATCATGTTCTACCCATCTGTTGTAATTCCAAATCACATTGTCTGCATTAAATTCTGTGCCGTCTGAGAATTTTACGTCTTTTCTTAAATGGAACGTATAGGTTGTGCCATCTTCACTGATTTCCCAGGATTCTGCCAGTGCAGGTTCAATTTCCCCATTTTCTCCATAACGTACCAATGGATCATAGATCATTTCATAAAGACGGAAATCCCCATCGCTCTTTACCGGGTCACAAAGTTCAGGAGTCAGATCCAGGGATGTCATTGCTGTAACCACTTTTTCTTCTTCTTTTTCTGTCTGTACATTGCAGCCGGCCATCAAAACTGCCGCCAGCACGCACAATAATACCAGTTTTACTACGTTTCGTTTCTTCATTTCTTTCTCCTTTGTGTTTGTTTTCTATTTTTACAACATGTGACATGCCGCAAAATGTCCTTTCTCAATTTCTGTCAGTTTCGGCATCTGCTCTTTGCACATCTTCGTACATTTGCTGCACCTGCTCTGATATGGACAGCCCTGTTCCGGAATGATATCGGAAAACATCTTCTTTTCCTGTAATCCGATTCTTCGCATTCTCGGTTCTTTCACCGGAATGGAATCAAACAGATCTATTGTATACGGATGTGCTGCTGCCTCTTTTAATCTGTCCGTATGATCGATAAATTCAACCACACGTCCCTGATACATAATTGCCACCTCTTTGCAGAGATATGGAACATTGGATAAATCATGCGTGATCAGTAAATAGGTCATCTCATATTTTTCCTGCAATTCATTTAACAGACGCAGAATCTGCTTTCGTATAGAATAATCCAGACTGGATACCGGTTCGTCACAAATCACAAGTTCCGGTTTTAATACCAATGCTCTTGCAATATTGGCCCTCTGACACTGTCCGCCTGAAATCTGTCTGACATAACGGTTGCGAATATCAGGATCCAGCCCCGTCTGAATCAATGCTTCCTTTACCCGATCTTCATACTCCTCTGCTTCGAGTTTTTCATGTAATTTCAGGATTTCCAGAATGTTTTCCCCGATCGTGTATCCAGGATCAAATACACCGCTGCTGATTTGAAAAATCATCTGAATATCCTTGCGATATGGACGGAACTGTTTTTCGGAAAAATCCTGCATTTCCTGTCCCTGGAACCAAAATTTTCCATCTGTCGGCTTTTCCAGACCGGCAATCAACTTTCCAAATGTCGTTTTTCCACTTCCGCTTTCACCGATCAGAGCCATAGATAATCCGGCATGGATTTCCAGACTTAAATCATCCACTGCTTTCATAATTTTTTTCTTGCCATAATATTTTTTTAAATGTTCTGTCTTTAGTAACGTACTCATACTTTTCCCCTATAAAACGGCATCCAGCAGTTTTTTTGTATATGAATGCTGTGGATGATAAAAGACATTTTCGACTGTTCCGTTTTCCACAATTTCTCCGTCTTTCATAATCGAAACATCATCTGCGATTTCTGCCACCACACCCAGATCATGGGTAATAAATAACATACCCAGATTTTCTTTTCTGGATAACTGATAGATTTCTTCCAGAATCTGCTTCTGCACGGTTACATCCAATGCTGTCGTCGGCTCATCTGCAATCAGATAATCCGGTTTCATGGACATGGCAATGGCAATCATAACCCTCTGACACATGCCTCCTGACAATTCGTATGGTTTTTTCTTCATCAGTTCTTCCGGATCCCGCAGATTCATCATCCGCAGACTCTCCAGGGCAATTTCTCTTGCCTGCTTTTTGCTCATCCTGCGTTGTTTTCTCAAACCTTCCAGAAGTAATTGTTCCACCGTAAACAGAGGATCAAGCGCTGCCGTCGGATCCTGGAAAATCATTCCGATTTTGTCTCCGTATAACTGTCGCTTTTCTTTTTCCGATAACTTCAGAAGACTCTTTTCGTTCCATGTCACATCTCCGGATATCACCCTTCCATTTCCTGCAAGCAGATTCATAATGGTAAGAGACGTAACCGACTTTCCGCTTCCGCTTTCTCCTACCAGTGCATGAATCCTTCCTCTTTTTACTTCCAGACTGACGCCTTTTACTGCATGCACCATTCCGTTAGAGGTCTGAAACTCCACATGTAATCCTTTTACCTTCAGGACATCATTTTTCGGCTGTTCCATTCTGTATTCCCTCCCCCAGATAATTAAATGCCAGCACAATGATCATAATCAGTATGCCCGGATAAAACATCAGACTTGGATAAGTCTGGATATAACTTTTACTGTCACTGAGCATGATTCCCCATTCCGGTGTCGGTGCCTGTACACCCAGACCGATAAAAGAAAAACCGGCAATGGACAGAATAATGGAACCGATTTCCATGGTTGCCAGTGCAATCACAGACGGCAGGATATTTCTTAATATATGTCTGAATATAATTCTGGCATGGCCACAGCCGCCGGCTTTTAATGCAGTCATATAATTTTTATTTTTTTCCTGAAGCGTCAATGCGCGGGCAAGTCTTGCATATTCTGCCCAGGATACAACTGACAAAGACAGTATCATATTGGCTCCGCTGGCTCCCATAGTTCCTGCAATAGCAAGTGCCACTATAAAGACTGGCATTGCCATGAACACATCAATGATTCTCATGATTGCAGAATCAATTTTTCCGCCTACATATCCGGCAAATAATCCAATCGGTACACCAACACATACGGTAATCAAAAGTACTGTAAAGCTGTAACTCAGTGAATATCGGCTGCCCCAGAGAAGTCTTGATAAAATACATCGTCCCAGCTGATCCGTACCTAGGGGGTATGCCGCAGACGGACCTTTTAATTTTATCGTAACATCCACCAACAACGGATCATTCGGTGCCAGCACAGGTGCCAAAATAGCTGCCACTGCAAAAATGATTACTACGATGAATCCTATTTTTGTTTTTGGTGACTGGAATACTTGTTTCCAGTACAGATTTCGAATCATGTTTTTTTCTACTTTTTGCGTTCTTCTGCTTCCCATTCTATGCCTTCTCCTTTACTTTAACTGAATTCGCCGGTCAATCGAAGAATAGGCGATATCCACAAGGAAATTCAACACCACAATACTCACTGCCAGAATAAAGATAAAACATTGCAGCACTGGAGCATCTTTTGTTGTCACAGATTTCAATGCAAGATTTCCGATTCCCTGAATGGAAAAAATGCTTTCTATCACAGCAGATCCACAGAAAAAGCTGATTACTATCGATACTAAACGTGTCATCACAGGAATCAGAATATTTTTCAACCCGTGACGCAAAATCACATTTGCAGAAGACAATCCCTTGGCTCTGCCAGCACGTATGTAATCCTGCTTCAACACCTGTATCATATTGGTACGAATCAGTCTTGTCATGATTCCAAAAAAACTGATATCCATGGCAAATGCCGCAAGAATCGGAATACCTCCGGCATCTCCTCCGATTATAGAGATGACTTTTAACTTTACTCCAAATATATAGAGCAGCATCAGCCCAATCCAAAAGGATGGCATCGATACACTAAATGACGATAAAATACGAACGACTTTATCAACAAACCGGTTTTCATAAATTGCTGACAAAATTCCAAGAGGAACCGATACAATCAATAACAATAAAAACGAAGTAACTGCCAGTTTACACGTCTGCGGAAAATGTCTTTTTAATTCCTCAAAAGCCGGTTTTCTGGTGGAGTATGATTTTCCAAAATCACCATGCAGCGCATGATTCAGCCATTTTCCATACTGCACCAGCATTGGCTGATCCAATCCTTCCTCATGCCGCACTGCTTCTATCTGTTCCAGTGACGGATGTTCATATTTTTTCTCCGCCAACACTCTGGCCGCATCACCTGCCGATATAAAACTCAATACAAAGATAATAAATGTAACCGCCAGAACTACCGGAATCATAAATATAAAACGCTTTGCAATTACCTTTCCCATCTTCTTTTCTCCTAATTTTTCATTTGTTTATTGTGTTGGAAACAAAAAAACTGATATGATTCAGCATCATATCAGCACAAAATAAAGCTCTATCCCAGGCAGAGATTATTTCTTCTGTATCCCATCCGAATCAGAACCTTTTTGTCCGAAAGGCAAATCTCCTGACTCCAGTTCTTCCTACTAACCATCTTCCCAGATTTCTCCAGTGATTTTTTTGTTTTCGTCCCTGTTACAGTAGCGGTGGCTGTTCTGGCATTTCACCAGATTCCTTATTAAGTACTTTGTACACCTTTCCAACTATTCAGTTTTCATGTTTTATAGTCTGTATCATTCCTAAACCAACGTACCTGAAGTCTTCTGAAACAAAGAAATCTCTCTGTTCAAAATATTTCAGAGCTGGTGAGTTATTATAATCCGACTTATTCTATCATATGATTCAAAGAACATTTTTTTATTGTCCTTATCAATATCGAAATAACTATAACAATAAGTTTAATTCTATCATGCTTTTATTTTTTTTACAATCCTTTTTTGTAAATATGATAGCGTAAATTCTATGATTGTCAAACATATGTGACAAAGCCTCCGGTAAAAGTTTTCTTAGTTGTCAAGACATATGTTACACTTTGAGAAATATTTTGTGTATTATCTCACAACATATGTTACACTTTGGATAGCGTAAATTTATTGTAGAATAAAGAAATTTAGAGTTCCA
>JBQMYS010000021.1:0-22053 GCA_052173355.1 Eubacteriales bacterium
ATATTCACCATATCTTAAGGCACTGTGTATAAGAAATTCGCGTCTTAAAGACTTGTCCATGTTTGAGGGACTGACGCGGCATTTACTGGAAATAAATTTTTCGTATAATGAAATTGAAGATATCTCACCGCTTGCTGGTTTGGTGTCCGGATATCTATTTGTGCCTAATAACAAAATAAGCAAGGGAGTTGCCGAAGTAGTTAGTAAAATGCTTGATCCGTGGTATGTCTATTTGCGATACAATAAAATAGATGATACGGAATTTAGGAATATGATAAATTCCGATAAGGAAATTCATAATATATTTCTGCATCATAATTTGATTACAGATTACACTCCACTTGCGAATAAACATATCCGAAGTACTGACGTAACACGGGAAGAAATGATAAACAAGGAGCGGTAAAACCGCTTCTTTTTTTATGGAAAAATAGAAGCATATTAAAAATTGTAAAAAAATTGAAATTATCTATTGACAAAAAATTACAATAATGTATAATAGTGTTATAAACAAAGAAAGGAGGTAAACAAATGAGGTTTCGTCGGATAGTTAAACCGCTTACGGGTGTAATGCTGATTGTGATTTCCATAGGTGTATTGTTTTGGTGGGAGCATGCCGGGCGAGAAGCTTTTTTTATGAAGGAAAGATTGGTTTTAGCAAAGCCTGTTAATGTAGGTGTAGTGGTAAGTCAAGCTGATTTTAAATCAGTGAGAATCAATGATGAAGCGATACAAAAAGGAAGCATTACGGAATCAAAGATTGATCAGGTGCTCGGCAAGGTGGCGAAACGCGATATGCGCAAAGGAGAGCAGGTAAATTTGAATGATTTTGTGAAAAAGGATATGCTCGCGTGCAAAGGGATTTCAATTTACGCGATAAAATCAGAGTGGCTGGATAGCAGAAGTTGCAGCTTGAGAAAAGGCGATACGGTGCGAATTTATGATGCTTCCGGAGAAATTGATATGGGCTCATATAAACTAGCGTATGTAAAAAGTGAGACTGAGCAGGAAGTTGTGAATGGCGAGGGAACCAAGGGAAATGAAATCGTTGAAAGAGATTTTGCAAGCAGCCCGATAGCATTTATAGAGATTTTCTGTAGGCTTGAGGATTATCGCAAAATTTACGAGATGGCTGAGAACTCGGGAGAAAAATTGCTAATTGTTCAGGAGGTTTAGTATGAGTAATTTTTATGTGTTCCACGGCATAGATCACAAGGTTGGTGTTACTATGGTGGCACAATCGGTTGCAGAAATTATCGCTTCGTATAAAAAGGGGATGAAGGTGCTTTTTCTTGCTTTAAACGGACGGTTGAATGCGGAGTATGTGAAAGAGGATGTTCACAGTATTGATGATTTTAAAGTTGAACTTAACAGCAAGATTTTCACAGTTACAGATTTTATGCGCAAATGCAGGCAAAAGGAAAATTTTTACATGATGGCAGGTGTTGCTAATGAAGAAGAAGAAAGGATGTATTTTCCGAGTGTCGTAGAATACTTGCTTGATGAATTGAAGGATAAATTTGATGTGATAATAGCGGATACCGGCAGTACACTGGATAACGGACTTGCGCTTGGTGCATTGATTTTTGCGGATTGTAACTATCTGATAACAACTCAAAATGAATCGGCGCTCACGAGGCTTGAAAAGCAACGTGATATATTTGACAAAAGCGATATAAGTTTTGATGCGGTGGTTGTAAATAAGTTTTATGAAAAAGATCCGCACAGCCTTGGATATATTCGTTTGAGATTGGGACTTGACAAGGAAAGAATTTCCAAAATTTCGATGGCGGATTATGAAAGGCAGGCAGAAATAAATCATTGTACGCTGATGGAATTTGACAATTCGGATTACGAAAAGGATATTCTTAATGTCGCAAATGAGATATTGCTCGACATAGGAGGGGAGGGAATCCGAAAAAGGAGTAGAGGACTTAGGTGGAAAAGTTTTATTTAAGCGATTACAACAGAAGAAAAAAAAGAAAAACTGAAAATGAAATAATATGTGAAATGAGTGGTTTTAAAGCCATTTGTGATGGTGTTTTAGATGAATTTCACAAAGAATGGGATGACGAAGAAAAAGATATTAAAGCTCTTTTGGATATGCAAAAAAATGCTATTATCGGCAAAGCTAAGGAAGTAAGTTATTTTAAGAATAAAATTGCTGAGTATATTTCAAAAAAGGGCTTGGAACATAGCGATTTTCCGGGATATTACGATAGCATAGAGGATGCGATTTATCAAGAAAATTGGGGAATGGCAGGGATAGCTGAATGGTTTTCATCAAAGAATAAAAGCAGCAGTTCATGCAAAGTAATAGGAAACCGAATATATTTTCAGGAGAATGGAAAACTTGTGGAAAAACCGCAGACTATCTCAAAAGAGAGACGAGAACAGCTTATAAGAGCATTGCTTCTTGCGACTCCAAATGAGCGCGTGGATAAGGATTTTCATGAAGTTTATATGACTGACGGAACGCGTATTACTATATTTAAGGGTAATATGGTTAAAGAGGGGCAAGAGGTAATAGTTTTTCGAAGATATATCATTGCGGAATACAGTTTTGAGGAACAAGCAAAGCGCGGAACAATACCGCAAAATGCTATAAAGTTTTTTGAAAACATGGTAAAACTGGGATTTTCGATTGCCGCAACGGGGGCGATGAAAACGGGTAAGACATCGTTTTTGGCAACTTATCAGTCATACGAAAATCCTAATTTGGAGGGGGTAATGTTGGAAACGGACCCCGAAATCAGTTTGCACAAATTGATGCCCAAGGCGCCGATAATTCAGTTGCTGGCAAAAGACGACAGATTAAAAAGTATAACCAGGCAAATTTTGCGAAGTGATGCGGATTATTTGATAATGGCAGAAGCAAGAGACGGCGTATCACTTGATACTGTATTGAGACTTGCAAGTAAGGGGACAAGACGTTTAAAGATAACGTTTCACTCAAGAAATCCGTTTAATTTTCCATATGATGTAGCAAGTGAAGTGGCAATTAGTCTTAATATGGATATTGATATTACTGCAAAACGAGTTGCCCAAGGATTTGATTATATTTTTCATTTTGTGCAGCTCAAAGATAAAAGTAAAAAAAGGCTCAAAGGAATATATGAAATTACTTATGATGCCAGGGAGAGTGCTATTTTGATTACCCAAATATGTAAGTATATTGAAAAAGAGGATAATTGGAAATGGAACTGCCACATGAGTGAAGATAAGATTTTAGCGGCAAGTGAAGAAGATGAAGCAAGTTTTGAGCAATTCGCTGAGCAACTTGAAATGCTTGCAAATAAAAATCCTATGAGTAGGGAGGAATGTGATGAGAGCATATGTCGGTATAGGATTTGAAGCGGTGGTGTATACTTGTTTCCTAATCGGAATCATTCTGATTTACGGTAAGGAATTTGATTGGGTAATTCAGTCAATCAGAATGCGCAGGAGGCTTGCAGTAAGGGCTAAAAAAATGGATGGAGCGGGTAAAATGCGGGAACATCTGAATTACATCAGTTCGGTTAGTTTCGATATGAAAAAAGACAGATTGTTATTTTTGATATTGATAATAGGAGCGGGCAGTTTTGTTGTAGGAAATATGAGCTTTGACATAAATACGGCATTGATGTTTGCGATGTTTTTAGCAAGTACGCCATATGCTGTTGTAAGGATAAACTTTGAAAATTTGAGAAAAAAGACCAGTTTTGAAGGAGAGGCTTTGATAGTGAATTTTTTAAATGCTTATAGAATCAGCAATTTCAATGTTTATGAAGGACTTGAAGGTATAATAGCCGATGGAGCGCAAGAACTTAAAAGTAAAAACTTAATTTTGAAAATGATATTGGAATTAAGGCAAAGTGGAAGTCCGCAAAAAATAAGGCAGATTATAAATGATTTCGGAAATACGGTCGGAACAAATTGGAGCAGGATGTTTGCTTATAATGTCCAGTTGGCTGCGGAAAAAGGAATAGATGTATCGCTTGCTGTGGAGGATATACTTTTGCAGCTTAGGGATGCGCGCAAGATTTATGAAGAACGCAGGCGTTTAAATTCGGAAGCGATGAGAATTGTGGTATATTTGATACCGTTGTTATATATGTTTACGATTGTTGCAAGTGTTGTTTTCATAGGGATTGAGCCTGAGAAGCTTTTTAGAAATCAGTTTTTTACCAAACAGGGGTTTTCACTTTTTAATGTAAGTGCGCTGATGTTTGTAATGAATTTACTTGTGATGGAATGTATAAGTAAGCAAAAGTTCGATTATTAGGGGTGTAGTTATGGTTTTCTTTATTTGGATATTATTTTCATCAGGAGTCGTTATTTTGTTTTTCGACAGAGGCAATTTGAGTTTAAAGGATCGGGCTGAAAAGATATTTTTAAGTGCAGGAAGAAAAAATTTTTTATTTAAGAATATAATACAAATTTGGAAAAAATTACAAAGAATAAAACAAGAGCAGATATTAGATAGAGAAATATATGAGGCCATCTCTTTTATGCGCAATGTAATATCAATAGAAAGCGGTAGGGAAACAAATGCGGATTTCATAATTGAAAGACTTTCAAAAAAATCCGGACTTTTACAGGAAACTTATATTAAAATGCTCGCATTGTTACGAGTAAATAAAAGGCGTCAGGCAAAAGAACTGCTTGAAGAAAAATTTAGTACGGCATCGGGTAAAGAGTTTGCATCACTTCTGATAAGGTGGGACGATATAGATCCTAAAGAACTTGTCGAAGTGCTAATATCACATCAAAAAGGAATCAAGGAGATGCAACTTACAGTTCAAAAAAGGCGGGAGGAAAGTATCAGCGATTTGTTGTATTTACCTGTAATTGTGAATGTAATTTTCTTGTTTATCAACTTTATTTACGTGGCGTATTTTATAAACCAAAAGGAAATGTTAAAAATGTTATTTTAAAGTAGGAGGTAAGTAATATGAAACAGATAATTGTATTGGCGGCGTTTATTGCACTTGGTATATTTATATCAAGCATAGTGATAGGATTTGAGGGAGATGTAAAGACTATAGGCGACAAAACAGGTGCCGCTATGAGTAAGCTTGCTGCAAATATGGATAAAAGCTTTGGAAACTAAGAACGATGAAACAATACATAGTTTTATTAAGTATGATAGCGCTTGGAGTGTTCATATATGATGTGATTGTAGGTGGAGATGGGTCTATTTTAGCGGTTTTGAGCGGACTTTGGGCAAAGGAACTTGCTGTTAGGACGTATAGACCTTAGGAGGATGATTTGAAACAGTTGATAGTGCTGATGGCGGTTTTGCCGATAATGATTATATTTATAATGCAAATGGGATTGGATCAAAGAAATGCACAGACACTTACAGTCGTACAATCTTGCACATATGCGGCAAAAGAGCAGGCAAAGCAGGCAGGCTGTTTTACGGAGGAAATTTGTAACGAACTTAAGCATAACATATCTAAGCTTACGAATATTAAGGAAGAAAATATAAAAATAGAGGCAGATAGAAATTTAAAATACAGGTATTCGGATGACAGGCTGATACATTACAAAGTGAGTATCAAAGCTAGCGATATGATGGCGGCAAATAAGATATTCGGTATAAGCGACAAAGAAAACAGCTATGAATTTACGGTAGAAAGTTATACTGCAAGTGAGAAAGTTGGGATATGAAAGTTTATATAGTTTTTTCAGGGATTATTACAGTTTTTCTGATGGCGATGTGTTTTCAAGGGGATATGCGACTTTATGAGCATGAGCAGTGGCTCTTTAAAGAGATAACGGAAGAAGTAGCCTGCGGTGCGGCGTTGTATGTAGAGCAAGGTGAGTATTCGGACGGCAATATCGTTTTTGATTATAAAAAGGGAGAAAGTTATGCCAATGAATATTTGAAACAATCGAAGAAAAATTCGTATATATTAAACAATGGAAGTGCGAAAATAGATTTGGTATTTGAGGATGATAAATCCGGATACTCAAAGGAGAATATACGCCATATTCCGTCGGTAACTGCTAAGATTTGCGCGGAGCATAAAGATATTTTCAGATTGCCGTTTATAAGTGTAAAGCAAACTTTTCGTGAATCGAGGTATGAACTTAAAGAATTTTAAGTTCATACCTGTTAAATCGGAAGTTTACCGGAAGAATTATCGGAGAGTAATTTTTCGAGTATTTCAAGTTCAATTACGTTGTTTGAAAAATTTATAGATAAGCATAGCGCATCCATGTTAGGATTTTTTTCTTTAAATATGGCTATTGGGCTTGTCTGCAATGAACTTTTGGTTGATGCATCTTTTTTTGTCACAGATGTGAAAATTTTTTGATATTGCGCGTAAATAGGGCTTTCAACATTTGCCGACCAGAGGGGGAAAGATGTAAGCTTATTAAATTCAGCGTCATTTAAGCCGGCTATGATTTGCAAAGTGCTTGCGATTTGCTCAAAATCGGAATCATTTTTTGCTCTGGCACATACGTTAAGAATAAGTGTATCGTTTTCGGTTGAAATTTGAGTGAGTGTTGTGTTTGATACAGTTATATCATTTTCGTCTTTTTCAAATGAACCGTTTATCATGGTATACAACAAACTGAAAATTTGTGTGCTTTCATCTCTTGAAATAGCAAGTTCCGGTACTGAAACTGCCGAGCAAATATATGAAAAAGGGTCGGAATCCCACAAATTTGAATATGAACTTAAAAATTTAGATGCGCTTTTTTCGAAGTACTTTTTGAATTTTTTATCATCGGAATCGCTTATGACGAAAGTTGCTTTTGCATATGCGGGGTACGTATCCATAGATGTTCCGCCGCTGAAATCTACGAGCTCAAGCGCTATTCCTTTACTTTTGGCGTAAGCAAAAAAATCGCCGAGTTCTTTGATAGGGTTTGGATGTTTGCCGTATATTTTACCGCAACTGTCCGATGCGAAAGGCCCTATGCTGATTTGATATGCTTTACCGCCAACGGTAGAAGTTCTTGTAAAAGCCTTTGAAAAAGAATAAGTTTGCATTGCGGCGCTATCTAAAGCGTAAGTGGTTTTGCTATCTTGTATAAGGCTTATAACTTTGTCAGCTTTTATGTAATTTTGACTTATGTTTGAACTGCCATGATAATTTTCATCGGAATCTGCTGTAAATATAGCACGTATAAAACCATGTTCTTTCAAATTTTGTAAAATAAACAAAGTACTTGCGATAGCCTCGTAATTTCTAATATCGGAGATTCCTATTTGGCAGTGTAGTATAGTGGATTCATCGTTTTCGTGCCCTAAAGTAGCTTTTTTTGACATGATTATGTTTTGGTAGGAATCGTAAGAAACAGGTATATTTTGCATAGCGGCCCAAGATATTAAATAATCGTTAATTGCCGCAAGATTGGAGGGGTCGCGAAGCTTTTTTGTGAGATCTGCATTTATTGTGTTTACAGATTCACGTATTTCAATTTCACGCTGACTCTCAGATGTGCTGAAAAAACAGCCGGTAAAACTTAGACATATAAAGCATATTAAAAGTATGATAGAGATGCTTTTTTTCATTTTGTGAACCTTCCGTTATTAAAAGTTAATAAAAAAATTAGGGTTATAGGACTTTATTTTTTATGAATTTTGCTATATACTTAATGTTGTGATATGTATCTTGCTACATAGTATATAGATATTACCACAAGACTGAAAAAAATGGTAGTCATTTAACAAAATCTTCATAAATAAAGAGAGGGGGCGGAGTTTTGGAATCTATCAATTTGGTTATAAGACCGTCGGTTTTCAGTGATTGCAAGCAGTTTGCAAAATGGGAGACTAAATTTGCAGTTACTGAATTTTTTAGTATAAATTGCGATAGGGATTATGAAGAAGTGGTTTTGGAATTTGTTGAGAGAAATGCGGACAAAACTAAACTTCAATTTACCATATGCGATAAGCAGGGAAATTTGCTGGGCAGGGTATACATAAGTAATATTTCGCAAGTAAACGATTCGCTCGATATTACTCGAATATACATAGGAGATCCGCAAAACAGAGGCAAAGGTTACGGTAAGGAAGCAATTAAATTGCTTTTGGATTACTGTTTTATCAATTTGCATATGGAAAGAGTCAGCCTTGATTATTTTGAGGGAAACAAAGTGGCTTCTGCACTATATGAAAGTATGGGATTCAAGCACGAGGGGCTTGCACGAAATGCTTGCAAAAAAGACGGTAAGTATTACGATTTGCATCTTATGTCTATTTTACGTTCTGAATATTATGGCAAATTGCATTCCGGTCAGTAGTAAAAATTATTAAAAATATTACGGGAAATAAAAAAAACACTTGTGCAATATGTGCGATATGTGTTATAATGCTATTTGTTGAGTAAAAAAGGGACCATAACGGTAGACGATATTAAAGGAGGTGCGGAATATGTCAAAGAAATGTGAAGTTTGCGGAAAAGGACAGGTTTCTGGAAATAATGTATCCCATTCTAATAGACACACTAGAAGAAAATGGAATGCAAACATTCAGAGAGTTAAGATTAACGATAATGGAACAGTTAGAACTGCTAATGTTTGTACTAGGTGCATCCGATCGAACAAGATAACCCGTGCTAACTGATTTATAAGCAAAAGTGGACCTGCATTAGCGGGTCTTTTTTAATATTTCGGAGTAAGGACTGATATGATATATAAAAAAGATACCGGCATAGGGCAAATTGCCGTAGAGAAAAATGTTATAATGCAAATAATCTACAAAGTTGTTGAAACATTTGACAAAAAGGTAATTGTGGGTAATTATACTAAAAATACAAATAAACTTTATTACAAAATGGGTGCAGGCGCTGAAAGCAACGCTATTGAAATAACCAATGGAGAAAATGGGATAGACATAAAAATCCACATAATGGTAAAATTTGGAACAAGCATAAGTCAAGTTACGAAATTGCTTATAGACGGTGTGAATGAAGGTGTAATGAGTACATTCGGTATAGCACCGGCAGGTGTTGAGATAATAGTTACAGGTGTAATTTCTAAAAATGTAGGCATGAGGAACATAAAAGTGACAGGAAAAAGGTAAAAAAATGGAACTCAATGATAGCGTTACAAGTTTGAAAGGTATCGGAAATAAAAAAGCCGAAGCTCTCGGAAGACTTAAAATATTTACGATTGCTGATTTTTTGCAATACTATCCCAAAAGGTATGAAGATAGAAGTACGGTAGTACCGATATGCCGATTGCAAGAAGGTGAATGTGCGTTAATTCGAGCCAAGGTAATTATGAAAAATGTCATAGGTGCGGGCAAGAAAAAGTTTCTACGTTTGGAAGTAACGGATGGGGATGCATCAATAGAAATCTTGTTTTTCAATGCAACGTATTTACTTAAAATTTTTAATATTGGCGAATATTACGGTTTTTTCGGTAATGTATCCGTAAAATACGCAAAAAAACAGATGTTGCATCCAAATTTTTTTAAAAATTTTGAATATGAGCAAGGCATAATTCCCGTATACGGCTTGACAAAGGGAATAAGCGAACTTGATATGCGCAAATGGCAAAAAGAAATTTTGAGTAATCAATTTAAAATTGAAGATATTTTGCCGGACAGTTTTAAAGCTTTTTATCCTGTTTTGGAAATGAGTGAAGCGATTCGCAATATACATTTTCCGGATAGTTTTGAATTGCTTGAGAAAGCCAAAAAAAGACTTATTTTTGAAGAACTTTTATTTTTAAATCTTCGCATGTTAAAAACTTTGATGTATTCCGATAAAAATAATGAAGGAATAGCTTTTGACAATAAAGAAGTTGTAACCGAAGCTTATATAAGTTCATTACCTTTTCAGCTTACAAATGCACAAAAAAGAGCGATAGCTGAAATTGAAAGCGATATGGAAAAGTCAAGTTCAATGGTACGTTTGTTGCAGGGGGATGTCGGATCCGGAAAGACTGTTGTCGCAGAGGTAAGTATTTACAAGGCTGTAAAAAATGGTTATCAAGCGGTTCTGATGGCACCGACACAAATATTGGCGATGCAACATTTTGAAGGAATTTCTGAAAGGCTTAAAAAATTTGGAATAAGCGTAGAATTTTTGTCCGGAAATTTGAATGAACGGAGAAAAAAAGAGGTAATATCAAGACTTAAAAGTGGCGAAACGGATGTGATAATCGGGACGCATGCTGTAATACAGGACAATGTGGAGTTTGCGAATTTGGGACTTGTAATAGTAGATGAGCAACATAGATTCGGTGTGGAACAAAGGCAAAATTTATCAAGAAAAGGTAAAAATGCAGATGTCTTATTGATGACCGCAACGCCAATACCACGTTCACTGGCAGTTGCTTTTTATGGAAGTTTACAATATTCAAATCTTGATGAATTGCCACCGGGCAGACAAAAAATACAGACGATTTGTTTTAGTGAAGCACAAAGAAAATTCGCGTATTCAAAGTTGCTCTTGCAAATAAGGCAAGGCAGGCAAGCTTATATAGTGACACCGCTTATAGATGATTCTGAATCTTTAGAGGGAGTGCGCTCTGCAGAGATGGTTTATGCGGGATTCCAAAAAGCTTTCCCGTATGTAAGGACGGCGTTATTGCATGGCGCTATGAAGCAGGCGGATAAAGACGATGTAATGAATAAATTTTATAACAAGGAAATCGAGGTGCTGATTTCAACGGTTGTAATTGAGGTTGGAATAAATGTTGCAAACGCGACTGTAATGCTGATTGAAAATGCGGAACGATTCGGACTTGCGCAGTTACATCAATTACGCGGACGAGTTGGCAGAGGAAATGAAAAGTCGTATTGTTTTTTAATAAACAGCAAGCAAAATGAAATTTCAAGTGAAAGAATAAGGATAATGTGTGAAACGCAGGACGGCTTTGTTATAGCGGAAAAAGATTTGGAACTTAGGGGTCCGGGAGAATTTTTCGGAGAAAAGCAACATGGCTTACCGCAACTGCGCATTGCTAAAATACCCGATAATATAAACGATTTTTTGGAAATTAAAAAAATATGCTTAAAGATAATGAAAGAAAACCCTAAACTTGAGGGTGATGAATATGCTGCAATCAGAAAGAAACTTGAAGAAATTTCAGTTGATGATAAAATAGCTGTAATATAGGTGAGAATATGAGAATAATAACAGGAAGTTTAAAAGGAAGAAGGTTGGAATCCCCTAAAAACGATAAGATAAGACCGACTTCCGACAAGGTAAAGGAAGCAATTTTCAGTATGCTTTTTGATGAATTTTATGATATGCCGGTGTGCGATTTATTTGCAGGAACCGGGAATTTGGGGCTTGAAGCAATAAGTCGCGGGGCATCTTGCTGCTATTTTGCGGATTCTTCAAGGGAAAGTGTAGCATTGCTGAAAAGAAATATAGAATATTGTAATGTGGGGGAGCAGGCAATTATATTGGCAGGGGATTATGCGCAAGCTTTGCATCGAATTAGGGGAAAAATGGCAGTGATATTTTTAGATCCGCCGTATGAAGCAGGATATATGCAAGATGCTTTGAAATTGATTGATTCTTTGGATATACTTGAAAAAAACGGATGTATAGTGGCTGAGCATTCACGTTTTGAAAAACTTGAAGATACAATAGGCAGATATGAAAAAATAAAAGAGAAAGTATATGGCAAAATAGTTATTTCAATTTTTAAAAATTTATAAATTTATGCGTTGGCGGTGTAATTTTATTTAATAATGCAAAGATTTCATTATAAAATATTTTACAAGAAAGCTTGAAAAAAATACAAAAAAATAATAAAATATATGATAAGCTAGTTTAATTGATTGATGAACAGTGATTCAGGAGGGATAATATGGGTTTTATTAAAGCATTTACAGGAGCTCTAAGCGGAACTTTGGCAGATCAATGGAAAGATTATTATGCACCTATGCCTGCCAGTTCGCCTACTTGCGGTATAATTCCGGGAGTACCTATAGGAACTAATAACGGTAGGGGTGAAAATCATAAAGGCAATGACAATATTATCACTAACGGCAGTAAGGTAATAGTTCCCGAAGGGATGGCACTTGTGACGGTTCAGGACGGAGCTGTTACAAATATAATCACTGAAGTTGGAGGTTTTGAATTTACTTCCGATGAGAAGAATTCAAATTCTATTTTTGCAGGGGATTCTTTAATTGATTCTTTGGTTAAATCTTCTTGGGAAAAGTTTAAATTTGGCGGAATTCCTGGATCGCAACAACTGTTATTTTATATAAACTTGAAAGAAATTCCTAATAATAGATTTGGAACTCAATCAGAGATTTATTGGGATGATGCATTTTTCGGTACGCAGGTAGGCGCTGTTACAAGAGGTACTTATACTTTGAAAATAGTGGATCCTATTCTTTTCATCAAAAATTTTGTACCTGTAAAATACATTTCGTCGAATGCTCCGGAATTTGATTTTGCAGATATGGATAATGAGGCGGGAGAACAACTTTTTAATGAAGTTGTGGGTTGTCTTTCAGCTGCATTTTCGAATTATACAAACGATCCTTCAAAAGGAAACAGAATGGCAAAGATTCAAGGAGATCAAATTGGATTCGCTCAATCTTTGGGAGAGGTTGTGGAGCAGTCATATCAGTGGAAATCTTCAAGAGGACTTGAAATTGTTAAAACTGCAATACTATCAATAGAATATGACGAAGATACCAAAGAATTGATGAAGGATGTGAAAAAAGCCGACGCCCTTTCCGGTGCAAGAGGTGCTTCGTTTATGCAACAATCGGTTGCAAGAGGTTTGCAAAGTGCAGGCGAAAACGGTGGTGGTGCGGCGATGGCATTTATGGGCATGGGAATGGGAGCGGCGCAAGGTATAATGGGCGGTTTTCAGGCACCGAATATGCAAAATCAAAATATGCAGCAACAAAATGTAGGGGCGGTTGCACAAGCACAAACCGAAGTTGATTCAACTGCTAAATTGATAGAAATGAAAAAATTGCTGGATGCAGGAGTTATAACACAAGAAGAATTTGATACTGTAAAGAAAAATTTACTAGGGTTTTAGAATTATGGAAGAAAATATAAACATAATAGATACAGCTGAAGGAGCCAAAGACGGTCGCATGAAGTGCCCTAAGTGTGGCTCCAGCGATATTTCACCAAATATCAATACCACTAAATTGAGATGTAATTTTTGCAGGCATGAATTTGAAGCGAGCGGAGTCGAAGATGCTGAAATTTTTTCGCTTGAAGGGCTGTCTATCGGATCGGGAGCTACGGATATTGTAGAAGATGCGCAAGACGTTGTGACTTTGAAATGTGACGGTTGCGGAGCGGAGGTTGTAATTGATACGGCATCCTCAACTTCTGCAAGGTGCCATTGGTGCAGGAGCACGCTGTCGGTAAACAGTCAAATCCCTAATGGTGCTGTGCCGGATGCATTACTGCCTTTTTCAATAAGCAAAAAAGATGCAGAAGTAGAAATAGCGAAATTTGTAAATAAAAGAAAGTTTTTTGCACATCCGAAGTTTACAAAGGAATTTAACGCAGGCAATATTTGCGGTGTATATCTTCCTTATATGGTATTAGATGTAAATGCGCACATGCAGATGTCAGGAGTCGGCGAGATTTTGGTCAAGTCATACAAAGGTAACAGTGATGATGACGATAAAACTTACTATGATGCGGATGCTTATTATGTGGAAAGAGATTTTGATATTGGAGTTGATGATTTAACGATAGAAGCAAGCGTGGATAAACTAAATGTAAATTCCAAAGAAAAGACAACAAATATAATAAATTCCATAATGCCTTTTGATACGGAAAATCGTGTAAAATACAATTCAAATTATTTGAAGGGATTTACGTCTGAGAAAAGAGATATAAATATTGATCAAATCAGAGGTATAGCTCACAAGCAGGCAGAGGATGTTGCCAGGTTATCTGTCAGGGATAATATAACCGACTACAACAGGGGAGTCAGCTGGGGTAAGTCCGATTTCAATATAAAAGGTGAATCTTGGAAATCTATGTATTTACCGGTGTGGCTTTACAGTTATATGCAAAACTCCAAAGGGAAGAAGATTTTGCATTATGTGGCAGTAAATGCAAGAACAAAGGAAACTATGGGAAGTGTTCCTGTCAATCTTACAAAGCTTTGCTTAATAAGTATTTTGATAGAGTTTTTAGCAACTCTTTTGATGCTATTTTTGGGTTCTGATATGATAGAATTAAGTGAAGAAAGTAGAAATGCAAGATGGGCATTGCTGCTTAGCGGAATAGGATTTTTCATATTTACATATGCAAGATATAGAAATTCGGATAAACGACATATGCACGAAACCGAAACAAAATATGAAGTAAAAAATCTTAAGAAAAAAGACGAATTTAAAGAACACAGATACGGATTGAAAAAAGCTCTTGTAGAAGGTGAAAATACATATCAGATAGATGGAGATTTAAGAAGCAATACGTAAATGGTTAGATTTATTCATAGCGAGGAAAAATTATGAAGGCTTTGTATGCCGGTTCGTTCGACCCGCTGACAAACGGACATTTAGATATTATCACAAGAGCATCAAAACTTTGTGACAAGCTTGTTGTAGGGGTGATTGCAAACCCGCAAAAAAAACCGATGTTTTCTTTTGAAGAACGCAAGAAAATGATAACGATTGTTACAAAAGATTTAAAAAATGTGGAAGTAGGCGCTTTTAACGGGTTGCTTGCGGATTATGTTAATGAAGAAGGGTTTGATGTAGTTATCAGAGGACTTCGGGCGAACACAGATTTTGAAATAGAAATGCAAATGGCTCAAATGAATGCAAGATTGTATTCAGAAAAGGTGGAGACTGTATTCTTGATGACTGCACCTGAGTATTCGTTTGTGAGTTCGAGTATGATAAAGGAAGTATTTAACTTAGATGGAAAGATAAACGGGCTTGTCCCGGGTCAGGTACTCGACTTTATGGAAAAGAAACGAGAAGAAAACGGACATAACAAGATTGTAGGAGGTAAATTATGAAAGATGTCTTGGAGCTTTTGGATGAAATAGAAGATATATTGGAAACAAGCGCTCCTGTAATGTTTTCAAATCAGGTTAGAATTGTACCGGAAGAAATATTGGATATTATAAAAGATATTAGATTGCAGCTACCTGATGAAATACAGCAAGCTCGTTGGATTAAGGAAGAACGCCAAAGAATTTTGGAAAAGACCGATGAGGAATGTCAGGAAAAGCTTGAAGATGCAAAAAAACAGGCTGAAGTATTGATAGAAAATAGCGATATAGTTGTTCAGTCAAAGCGCAGAGCGGCTGAATTGATGGCGGTTACAGAGGAAAATTGCAGGCAATTAAAGCTTAGAACTTATGAATATGTAGACAGCATCCTTTACAATATGCAGCAAAAGGTCGAGGAACTTAACAGCGTTCATTTTACGGATATGTTTAATAAAATAGGATCAACCTTTGAGGAAGTAGGAGCCACTTTAAATTCCAATCGTGCTGAGATTAAGGACTTGTCTTACAAAACTCAAATGGGCAGAGAGGATGAAATTTAGTTAGTAAATTCTAGGCGAATTTACTAAATCTGAAGAATAATAAAGCGAATTTGCACATAAAAGGGCATAGATATTGCTCGCTTTTATGTCAAATTTTAAAATAGGATTATTTTTTAGAACAGGCGAATTTATATCTTTACTTAAATTGGTAATTATAGGTAAGTCGTCTGTTTTTGTTTTTTTGACTTCTTTCAAAAGACCGCTTTTTTGTGCATTGAAAGCCAGTATTCGGGCATAGTATGGAGATTGTTCGTCTATATACGCAACATCTTTTTTTGTAATATTTAGCAAAATATGAGAAAGGATTCGATTTATTCTGCTTTTTGCATAGCGTTTGGAAAAAAGCTTTTCGCGTAATTCTTGCAATGATGTGGATTCGAGGAAATAGCGATATATACGATTTTCCAATCCTTCGGTAATTGAAAAAATATCGACTAAATTTGAATTCGAATTTAAAATGATTGCACCAAGCGCAGTAAAGTAACGTTCATCCATTTTTTGCAGTTGCTCGAAAGAAACGGATTTTAAAGCGTTTAGCGTAGCTTTGGGTACAAAACCTTCAATTTTTTTAAGAGTATTAAAATTTTCCGGTTGTGACAAAAAATTCCTTATACAAGTTGCGGAAATGAAAGTTTCCGCTGTTATTTTAAAAGAGTTAAATTCACTACCCTCACGTTTGATTGCAAGCGGTTTGATGTGGCTTTTAGTCGATTTCAGATGTTTTAAGTATTCAAGCGCAAGTATATCGTTTGAATTTAGCATTAAATTTGCGTATTCACGTCCTGCAAAATGTTCAATAGCGGATTTTCGTGCTTCAAAATGTGAAATTCCGCTTTTTGAGAATTTTTTAATTTTTGCCGAGATTTCCAATTCTCGTGTTGTAAGCAAATCCGCAATTTCGGATAGCATGTTAAGATTTCCACTTTCACTGCCGAATGCAAGATGTGTAACGACACCCAGTCTATTCAAAATTTCTATTGAGCCTTTTGCGAAGTATTCACTGTTATTGCATGCAAAAAGAGTAGGGAGTTCTATTACCAAATCAATACCGCAAGTTACGGCTATGCTTGCTTTGTCCCATTTTGAAAGTATTGAAAGTTCGCCCCGTTGAGTAAAGTTTCCGCTAATTATGGCTATACAGTAATCGGGATTGATGAGTTTTTTAGCCTGCGTTATTTGATAAATATGACCGTTATGCATCGGATTGTATTCTGCTATTATAGCTAAAACTTTCATGTGAAACTCCTAGAAATTTATAGATCTGCTTCGAATTCCGACATTTAGAATCAGTCCCAGTGCTATCATGTTAGCAACTATTGATGAACCGCCGTAGCTTAAAAACGGCAGAGTTATACCTGTTACCGGCATTATACCCATAGTCATTGCTATATTCTCGAAAATTTGAAATGCAAACATACCTATAAATCCTACGGCGATTAGCGATCCCTGTTCATCTTTGGCATTCCAAGCGATAGAGCAAATTCTAAAAAGAAAAATTGTATACAAAATTATCACGAAAGTACCTGCAATTAAGCCCATTTCTTCAACAAGAACCGAATAAATAAAATCGGATTTTTGAACCGGTACAAATCCCAGTTCTTTTTGAGTTCCGGCGAATAAGCCCTTTCCTGTAATGCCACCTGAGCCTATTGCAATTTTCGATTGAAGTACGTGGTAGTTACCAGGAAGTGATGTGTTTTCGGGATGTAAAAATGCATCAATTCTGTCTTTTTGGTGAGATGCCATTAGTCTGTAAACAACAGGTAAAGACAGTGCGAATGCAGCTGAAAATTTACCTAAAATTTTGTAATCTATGCCTGCATAAAATATCATCGCAAGCCAAATCATACAAAATACTATTGCATTACCGAGATCGTCTTTTAAGACTATAAGTATGAACGGTGCGGCATAGAGTGCAGTTTTTATAACACCTTTGTAAGTCCTAAGCGAATTTATGTTTTTAGGCAGGTAGACGGATAGAAGTATTACAAATGCTATCTTAACGATTTCGGATGGTTGGAAAGTCATAAAATGAAGATCTATCCAAGCTTGCGCACCATACTGCTCGATACCCAGTCCCGGTATATAAACTGTAAGCAAAGTTAGAATGGAAAATATGTAAAGAGGTTTTTCAAAATTGGTGAAAATTTTATAGTCAATCAAAAGAACGAACGCGATTGCTATAAACCCCAGTATAAATGCGATGCTTTGAGTTTTTACATAGCTGTCGAATACGAATGCGTGTTTTTTTGCTGTACTGCTTATTAGCGTTATACCTATGATCGCAAAAATTACAGGTAATGTTAATAACGGTTTATCTATATTTTTGAATAAATTGAAAAAATATTTCATATTTTAAGTATTTACCTTTCGTTCATCTTGACATATACTTGTAATAAATATTATAATAGAAAGACAATATTATATCAACGATGAATGTATAAAAATATTGAATAAAAAATTGAAATATCGGAGGAATACAGATTTAATGAACGCAGGAGTGATAGCGTTGGTATGTCTTGTCGCAGTCGCGGTAGGTGTGCTGATTGGATATATTGTGCGTAAGGCAAGCGCCGAAAAGATGATTGGAAGCGCGGAACTTGCAGCCAAGAATATAGTGCTTGATGCCGAAAATAAAGCGGAAACCTTGAAAAAAGAAATTGCGCTGGAGGCAAAGGAAGATGCGATTAGAGTGAGGAAGGAACTTGAAAGCGAGGTAAGAGAAAGAAGGTCGGAATTACAAAAGTCTGAGAGAAGGCTGATTCAAAAGGAAGAATCTTTAGATAAAAAACTTGATAACATTGAAAAAAAAGAAGAAAATATAGTTAAAAAAGAGATTGAACTGATTGATAAAAACAAGGAACTTGACAGCTTTTTGGAAAAACAAAGAGCGGAACTTGAAAGGGTGTCGGGATATACGGCAGAAGAAGCAAAGAGATTATTGCTGGATAATATAGAAAAAGATGTAAGAGTAGAAGCATCTGCGGTAATTCGTGAAATAGAAGGTAAGGCTCGTGAAGAAGCCGAACAAAAAGCTAAAGAAATTATTGCAGGGGCGATACAAAGATGTGCGGCGGATCAGGTTGCGGAAACTACGGTTTCGGTGGTAGCGCTTCCAAATGACGATATGAAAGGTAGGATTATCGGTAGAGAAGGAAGAAATATACGCGCCCTCGAAACTCTTACAGGAGTGGATTTAATAATAGATGATACTCCCGAGGCCGTTATACTTTCAGCATTCAGTGAAGTTAAGCGAGAAATTGCCCGTATAGCGCTTGAAAAACTCATAACTGACGGACGAATTCATCCGTCAAGGATAGAGGAAATGGTTGAAAAAGCAGAGAAAGAAGTCAATGCCAGCATAAAGGCTGCGGGGGAACAGGCTACATTTGAGGTTGGAATACACAATTTCCATCCTGAGATAATTAAGTTGTTGGGAAGGTTAAAATATAGAACTTCTTACGGTCAGAACGTTTTGCGACATTCGATTGAGGTTGCGCATCTCGCAGGGCTAATGGCGAGTGAACTCGGATTAAATGTCAAACTGGCAAAGCGAGCAGGGCTGGTGCATGATATAGGAAAGGCGCTGGATCATGACGGTGTTGAAGGTACTCATGTAGACATAGGTATAGAGGTACTTAGAAAATACAAAGAATCGGAAGCGGTAATAGACGGTATGGCGGCTCATCATGGCGATTATGAAGCAAAGAGCATGGAAGCCGTACTTGTGACGGCGGCAGATGCGCTTTCCGCTGCAAGACCGGGTGCAAGAAAAGAAAGCCTGGATGCGTTTATAAAAAGGCTCCAAAAATTAGAAGAAATAGCGGTAACTACACCTGGAGTAGAAAAAGCATATGCTATACAGGCGGGTAGAGAGATTAGAATAATAGCAAATCCTACAAATGTTAAGGACGATGAAGTAGCATATTTGGCAAGGGAAATAGCTAAAAAGGTTGAAAGCGAACTTCAATATCCGGGACAAATCAAGGTGAATGTTGTTAGAGAAACCAGGGCGATTGAGTTCGCAAAATAGAATTTAAGACTCTGTAAATCCAATTTGCAGAGTCTTTCGTTTGTTTAGTAAAAATGCAAAAGTAAATTTTAAATGAGCAATAGATAGTAGGTGAAAATATGCAGGTATATTTAGATAATAGCGCAACGACGAAACCGTATTCAGAGGTTGTTGATTTGATGGCTGAAAATATGACAAGTAATTTCGGAAATCCGTCATCACTGCACAGCCTGGGGTTTTCAGCGGAACAAGCAGTTAAAAAGGCGCGAACACAGCTTGCGGGGCTGATGAAAATAGATGAAAAGGAAATATTTTTTACTTCAGGAGGTAGTGAAGCCAATACAACAGCCATACTTGGGGCGGCATATGCGAGAAAGAAAGAAGGCAACAAGATAATAACAACTAAAATTGAGCATCCGAGTGTATTGGAAGTGATGAAAAAACTGGAAAGAGAAGGCTTTTGTATAGTAACGCTTGATGTTGATGATTCAGGATGTGTTTTGCTTAGTGAATTGGAAAGAGAAATAGATGACAGCACTATACTCATTTCAGTGATGGCTGTGAATAATGAAATCGGAACGATGCAGCCTATAGCGGAAATCGGCAAATTGAAAGATGAATACAATAAAAAACATGCAAAAAGAATAATTTTTCACAGCGATTGCGTTCAGGCATTGGCGAAAGTTGATATTCCGAATTCTAATGTAGATATAATAACGGTTTCAGGGCACAAAATACATGCAAGCAAGGGAATTGGTGCTATTGTGCTTAGAAATGCAATATCGTTACCACCATTGATACTTGGAGGAGGGCAGGAATTCGGGTTTCGTGCAGGAACTGAGAATGTACCTGCGATAGTAGGTTTTGGAAAAGCGGCTGAAATTGCATCACGAAATATGACTAAAAGAATTGAACATATTGAAAAAATTAGAACGCGACTTCGTGCAGGGATAGTCCAAAACATTGATAAAATCAAAATAAACGGCTCGGACAAAGCATCAAAAAATTTTGAATACGGAAATTCGATAAATTCGATATTGAATGTTTCATTTCTAGGGATACGTGCAGAAGTATTGTTGCATACTCTTGAGCAGTTGGATATTTATGTATCAACAGGTTCGGCGTGTTCTTCGCATTTAAAGCAAAAAAGTCATGTGCTCACAGCTATAGGGGCAAGCGATAAGGAAATTGAAGCTGCTATAAGATTCAGCATATCGGAATTTAACAGCGAGGACGAAATAGACTTTACAGTTGAAAAATTGGCAGAAGCAGTGGATAAGATAAGAAATTTGGGATCGTTTAGGTAAGAGGAAGATATATAATGAACGAAGAAAGAGTTTTTATAGTAAGAGCAGGAGAAGTAGCGCTAAAGGGCATGAACAAGCCGTATTTTGAACGTGTGCTTGCGCAAAGGATAAAAAAAAGTTTAAATTCGATAGGTAAATTTGATGTTAAAAGAAGCGAGGGACTCATATTTGTGAGAACATTTGAGCCGGTTGATAATGAACAGATAATAAAGCAAATTTCCAAAGTTTTCGGAGTAGCATCTGTAAGTCCGGCTTTTGAAGTCGAAAGTGATATGCAAGAAATAGGAAAAGCGGCTGTTGAATTTATGATGAAGCTGATAAAAGAACGAGGGATTAAAACTTTTAAGGTGAAAGCAAAGAGAGCAGATAAAGAATTTCCTATAGAGTCGCCTGAAATAGGCAGGATAATAGGGGCTAAGGTTTTAATCGGCTGTAAAGTATTGAAAGTTGATGTTCACAATCCGCAGTGTTTATTATTTGTAGATGTAAGAAAAGGCAAGTCATATATATATGAACAGAAAATTTCCGGATTCGGCGGCCTGCCGCTCGGAACGAACGGCAAAGGACTTGTCCTCCTTTCCGGCGGTATAGACTCGCCGGTGGCCGCCTTTTTGATGGCAAAGCGTGGGATGCTCCTAGAAGCCGTACACTTTCATTCATATCCATACACAAGTCAGCGTGCACGTCAAAAGGTGGAAGAACTTGCAGGCATAGTTGCAGGATATTCCGGCAGGTTCAAGATGCATGTAGTAAATTTGTTGCCGATACAAGAAGCCATAGTAAAAAACTGCAAAGAAGAAGAAACTACTATATTGGTTAGGAGATTTATGATGCGTATAGCCGAGCAAATAGCATTACAAACGAAATGTATGATGCTTATAACCGGTGAAAACTTGGGACAAGTAGCAAGCCAAACGGCAGAAGCACTTGTTGTGACCGATGCCGCTACAAATCTTCCTGTTATGCGACCGCTGATAGCGCTTGATAAAATCGATATTATAGATAAGGCACGCGAAATAGGTACATATGAAACTTCAATAGAACCGTATGAAGATTGCTGCACCGTATTTTTGCCGAAACATCCGCTTACAAAACCTAAACTTGAAAGGATAATAAAATCTGAAGAAGCATTGGATGTTGTTGCTTTGGTAAATCATGCGATAGAGTCGAAAGAAGAAGTGATAATTTATTCACGATAAAAAAAGATAAAAAAATTCAAAAAATGTTGTGAGATAATACATATGTGACAAAAAAACTAAAAAAATAGGAAGCC
>JBQMYS010000022.1:0-21399 GCA_052173355.1 Eubacteriales bacterium
GAATATCTGCATTTGAACGTTCAATGACAGCCATGAAACTTGCGGATGAAGATTCTAAACCGGAAGATTTTAGAAGACCGGGTCACATGTTTCCGCTTTTAGCTAAAAAAGGCGGGGTGCTTATCAGAAACGGACATACTGAAGCGACAGTTGATTTAATGAAGTTTGCAGGTCTTAAGGAATGTGGAATCTGCTGTGAGATAATGGGAGAAGACGGCAATATGCTGAGGCAGAAAGATTTGTTTCCGCTGGCAGAAAAATTTGGAATGAAGATTATAAGTATTACAGATTTGCAAAATTATAAGAGAAAAAAAGAGATACTTGTAAGCAGGGAAGCTGATGTGGCGATGCCGACCAAATATGGGGATTTTCGAGCAGTGGGTTATGTAAACAAACTAAACGGCGAGCACCATGTCGCACTTGTAAAGGGTGATATAGGAGATGGGAAAAATGTACTTGTAAGAGTGCATAGCGAGTGCCTGACCGGAGATTGTTTCGGTTCGCTTAGATGCGATTGCGGTCAGCAGTTTGCAGAAGCTATGAAAATGGTTGAAAAAGAAGGCAGGGGTATAGTCCTTTATATGCGCCAAGAAGGCAGAGGTATAGGTCTTATTAACAAACTTAAAGCTTACGAATTGCAGGAGAAAGGCTACGATACCGTAGAGGCTAATTTGAAGCTCGGTTATCCTGATGATTTAAGAGAGTATTCCATAGGCGCGCAGATACTTGCGGATTTGGGAGTTAAAGAAATTTGTTTAATTACAAATAATCCTGCAAAGGTTTACGGCTTAAAAGGTTTCGGGATGGAAATAGTTAAGCGCATACCGGTTGAGATCAAACCGAATGACATTGACAGATTCTACTTAAAAACTAAAAAAGAAAAAATGAAGCACATACTCGAACAGGTTTAAAAAAAATTATTGCATGAAAATAAATATATAATAAAAGGGAGAAAGTAAAATGAGAGTAATTGAGGGAAATTTAGTTTCAAAGAATAAAAAATATGGTATAATAGTGAGTAGATTCAACGAGTTTATCAATTCAAAGCTGCTTTCAGGTGCTGTTGATGCATTAAAAAGGCATGGAGTATCTGAGGATGAAATTACGGTTTATTGGGTACCCGGTGCATTTGAGATACCTGTTCTTGCTAATAAGCTTGCTAATATGGATGAGTTTTCAGCCATTATATGCTTGGGAGCAGTTATTAGAGGAGCAACTACTCATTACGAAATGGTTGCATCTGAGGTTACCAAAGGAATTGCTCAGATTTCATTAAAAACCGGAAAACCTGTGATTTTTGGAGTTCTTACTACCGAAAATATTGAGCAGGCGATAGAAAGAGCAGGAACAAAAGCAGGCAACAAGGGTTATGAATCGGCTATGGCGGCTATAGAAATGGTAAATTTGCTTGAAAATTGCTAAATTTTATAAGTGAGTAAAGGAGTCGATGTTATGAAGTTTATAGTCGAAGATAAGTTTTGGGAAGTATTTCCGGAAGTTAAAATCGGAATTATTACAGCCCTCGGTATAGATAACAAGTCTACGGCAGGAGATGTTAAATACAAGCTCATGCTTAAGGAAGCGGAGGAACAGGCGCTTACTCATGTGCCAAGTAACGATTTTTCTTCAAATCCTGTAATCAAGGTTTGGCGAGAGGCTTTTCAAAAATTTAAGACTAAAAAAGGTGTTCGCGCATCAATAGAAGCGTTGCTTAAACGTGTTGATAAAGGAGATCATATCGGGAATATAAATCCGCTAGTCGATATTTACAATTCGATTTCCTTAAAGTATGCTATGCCTTGTGGTGGCGAAGATATGGATAAATTTGAAGGAGATATGAGACTTACAAAGGCAAAAGGCGATGAAGAATTTATTACATTGGGCTCGAATGAAAGTGCATCACCTTATCCTGAAGAAATTGTATATAAAGATGACGGCGGTGCTATTTGCAGGTGCTGGAATTGGCGGGAAGCTGTTAGGACAATGTTGACCGAAGATACAAAAAATGCATTTTTGTGTATTGAATTGGTAGATTTGAGTAGAGAAGCTGAATTCAATGAGGCATTGAATGAACTTTCGGCTCTTGTTTGTGAGCATTTGGGCGGTAAAACCGAGATAAAAATTTTAGATAAGGATAATCCGGAAGTTGAAATATTCTAGTTAAGTATTTTATATGTTTTTAAAAATAAAAATAATAGGAAACAAAAGACAGCGATGAATTTAATCACCGCTGTCTTTTGTTAAGTAAAGCTCAAAGACGGCTTTATAGTGCCGCCATGTGAGCAAGAGTTCTAACCAGTTGCGCTACATAGCTTGCTTCGTTGTCATACCATGAAACTACGCGAACATGATAATTTTCGGAATCCAATTTGCTAACCATAGTTTGGGTGGCATCAAAAAGCGAGCCGAATGACATTCCAACTATATCGGATGAAACGATTTCTTCATCAGTGTAGCCGAATGATTCATTTGCAGCATCCTGCATGGCTTTATTGATGTTTTCAATTGTGATTTCTTTTTCGCTTTTTACTACTGCTTCAAGCATGGTAAGTGAGCCGGAAGGGACAGGAACTCTTTGAGCGGAACCTGTAAGTTTCCCTGCGAGTTCGGGAATCACAAGTCCGATTGCTTTTGCAGCACCTGTGCTGTTTGGAACTATATTTATGGCCGCTGCACGTGCCCGTCTTAAATCATTTTTTCTGTGTGGACCGTCAAGCACCATTTGGTCGCCGGTATAAGCGTGAATGGTGAGCATGAATCCGGATGTGATTTTAGAAAAATCGTTTAAGGCTTTAGCCATAGGAGCTAAACAGTTTGTTGTGCATGAAGCTGCAGAAACTATTTTATCATCAGCTTTTAGAGTGTTATGGTTAACGTTGTATACAACGGTCGGAAGATCGTTTCCGGCAGGCGCTGAAATTAAAACTCTTTTTGCACCTGCACTTAGATGTGCTTCGGATTTTGATTTGGATGCAAAAAATCCGCTGCATTCAAGTACGATGTCTATACCCAAATCGCCCCAAGGAAGATTTTTCGGATCGGGTTCAGAAAATAATTTTATATCCGTACCGCCAATTTTTAATATTCCATTTTTCACGTTAATATCGTATTTATCGTATTTTCCTTGCATACTGTCATATTTGAGCAGATGCGCCAGCATTTCAGGCTCAGCAAGGTCATTTATAGCTACGATTTGACAATTCGGCATTTCAAACATCTGCCTGAATGAAAGCCTTCCAATTCTACCGAATCCGTTAATAGCGATTTTAATTTTCTCCATTTTTTCCTCCTATAGGTTTTGTAAGATTTTCTCGCATGATTGAATTTTGCATGTGTTCTTGCATTGCGATTTTTGCAGCTTCAACATTGCGCTCTAAAAACGCGGTGAAAATTTTTCTGTGCTCAGCGAGTAATGTATCTAAGTGTCCAGGGGCATATTCTTTGTTTGCATTATAGTATTTAGCATATACCTGATAAGAGGACAGTACCTTAGAAAGCATATAATTATGAGAAGCTTCGTAAATCAGTTGATGGAAAGTCATATTTATATTCAGCATTTTTTCAATATCGCCTTTTTGTGTATAAAATTCCATAAACTCGAAAGTTTCCTCAAGGTCTGCAAGTTCATCGTCAGTTATGCGCATAACAGCCCATTCGACAGCTTTAATTTCGTAGATACTGCGAAGGATTTGCATATCGAAGAAATCTTGTTCTGAGAAACCGCGCACGAAAGCTCCACGATTAGGGATCAAATTTACAAGGCCGTCATCTGCCAGTTTTTTGATCGCATCGCGCACAGGAGTTCTGCTTACATTATATTTATCACAAATTTCCTGCTCTGTCAATTTGTTTCCTGTTTTTAATTTTCCAAGAAGTATATCGCGTTGGAGTTTTTCGAATAATGTAACGCCTATGGATTGATTTTTTTCAATTATTGAATTATTTATCTGAAATTTGAGCATACTATTCTCCTAAAAATTTGAGATGACTGAATCTGCGAATTCTTCTGCGGTGTTTCCGGTAGAATTTCCGCTCATATTCATTTGATCATTTGCAAGTGAAAGTGCATTTTGCAGTATATCCGCTTTTTCATAAATACCTATGTGGCGCAACATCATTTCCGCTGCCTTTATTATGCTTGCAGGATTTGCGTAATTTGCGGTATTATCTGCTATCATTCTCGGAGCGGAGCCGTGAATTGCCTCGAACATTGCATATTTAGCACCTATATTGGCACTCCCTGCCGTTCCCACTCCTCCTTGAATTTGTGCGGCTTCGTCAGTAATTATATCGCCATACAGATTTGGGAGTATGAAAACATTGAAATTTGAACGTAAACTTTCATTTATAAGATTTGCAGCCATTATATCTATGTACCATGAATCGGTTTTTATATTCGGGTAAGATTTTGCAACTTCTTCACATATTTCTAAAAATTTTCCATCGGTTTTTTTTATGATATTAGCTTTTGTTACAATAGAAACGTTCAGATTCCCGTTGTTTTTTGCGTAATCAAAGGCTATTTTCGCGATTCTTTTTGTTCCTGCATTTGTTGTGATTTTGAAATCCATTGCAAGTTGAGGAAGTATATCTATACCGCAACTTCCAAGAGGATATTCGCCTTCGGTATTTTCCCTAAAAAACATCCAGTTTATGCCTTTTTCAGGAATATTTACAGGGCGAACGTTTGCAAACAAGTCGAGTTCGCGCCTTAAAGCGACATTGGCACTTTCTATATCGGGTAAATTGTCTTTTTTGCTGGGGGTTGTAGTAGGACCTTTTAAAAGTACATCACAGGATTTGATTTCGTAAAGAACATCATCAGGGACGGCTTTCATTTGTTGTATCCTGTTTTCGAGTGTAAGGCCCAAAATCGGTTTTAAAATTATTTTTTTGTTTGCGATTTCATCAGATATAAGCTTATTTAATACGCGCACAGCTTGTGACATTATAATAGGCCCTATACCGTCTCCGTCGATTAGACCGATTGTTATGTTTTCTTTGTGTTGAAAGTCCGTAAATTCTTCTCCTGCTTCCAAACGTTTATTTTTTTGTATCTGATCACTTACAAGCTTGGAAAATGCTTCTAAGATTTCAGGCTGAATTTCATTAAAATTTGACATATTCAATCCTTTCCGATTTAAGCATTGGTTAAGTTGATTTTTCCGCCAAAGAGCAGTATTTGAATTTCCTTTTCGGAGAAATTCGGAATACAATTATATGTCTTGCCGGTTTTTGTGTTTTCGATAACAATTAAATTTTCTTTTTCAGAATTTTTGACTTGCTGAACGGCATTTTTTATGGTTAATTCATCTCCGAGTGAAAAATTGTTGTAATCATTCGGATTGGCGAAAATCAGAGGCAGTATTCCACTATTGATGAGGTTGGAACGGTGTATACGCGCGAATGATTTTGCGACGATAAATTTTACTCCCAGATAGAGCGGAGCGAGCGCCGCGTGTTCACGACTGCTACCCTGTCCGTAATTTTCCCCACCTATTATTATGCAATTTTTTGCAGCAAGGCAGCGTTCAGGGAACTTGGTGTCAATTTTTTCAAAGCAGTGATTAGACAGATGCGGAATATTTGAACGGTAAGGCAAAAGTCTTGAATCGGAGGGCATTATATCGTCGGTAGTAATATTGTTACCGGTAATTAGTGTAACTTGGGCTGTTAGCGTATCTGAAAGCGCAGTGTTTCTCGGGAAAGGTTTTATATTCGGTCCCATTTCAACTGTGATTTCTTCCTTTGATCTTCCGTCAGGATATATTATAAAATTATCATTTTTTGCAAAATCAACATCGTCAATCTCAGGCAGGCTTTCTTTGCATGTCATGCCGTCGGTCAGAACACCGGTAATAGCTGAAATAGCGGCAGTTTCAGGGCTTACAAGAAAAACTTTTGCATCTGCAGTACCGCTTCTACCTTTAAAATTTCTGTTAAATGTTCTAAGTGATACAGCGCCGGACTTTGGTGATTGTCCCATTCCTATGCATGGTCCGCAAGCGTTTTCTATTATTCTTGCACCTGAATCAATCATAGCAGAAAGAGCACCGTTTTGTGCAAGTTTTGAAAGGATTTTTCCTGATCCCGGAGATATTACAAGGCTGACATCAGGGTGTACTTTTTTACCTTTTAATATGTGATAAACTTTCATTAAATCGCTGTAAGATGAATTAGTACAGCTGCCTATAGCTACTTGGTCTATCTTGATTTTTCCTATATTTGAAATAGAGTCAACGTTGTCAGGACTGTGTGGCATAGCCGCGAGCGGTGTGAGTTCTGAAAGGTTTATGTCAAGCGTTTCGTCATATACGGCATCATAATCTGCCGACATTTCGACAAAGTCTTCTTCTCGTCCTTGGTGCTTTAAATAAATGCGAGTATTTTCATCGCTTGGAAATAAAGATGTGGTTGCACCGAGTTCCGCCCCCATGTTGGTAATAGTTGCTCTATCCGTAACTGATAGAGATTTAACACCTTCACCTGTGTATTCTACGATTTTACCTACGCCTCCTTTGACAGTCATGTGCTTGAGTACGCATAGTATTACATCTTTTGCAGAAACCCAAGGTCTTAGTTTCCCGCTAAGTTTGACATTAACAACTTTCGGAACAATTAGTGAATATTCGCCCTTTGCCATGGCCATAGCGACATCAAGACCTCCTGCTCCGATTGCAATCATACCGAGTCCGCCTCCTGTTGGAGTATGACTGTCTGAACCAAGCAAGGTTTTACCCGGCTTTCCATAGTTTTCAAGATGTAGCTGGTGGCAAATTCCATTTCCGGGTTTTGAAAACAGTATACCATGTCTTTGTGCCACGCTTTTGATAAATGCGTGATCGTCAGCGTTTTCAAATCCTGTTTGTAAAGTGTTGTGGTCAATATAAGCAACAGAAAGTTCGGTTTTTACTTTATTGATGTTCATAGCCTCAAGTTGCAGGTATACCATAGTACCTGTCGAGTCTTGAGTCAGAGTTTGGTCTATTTTAATAGTTATTTCATTACCCGCCTTTAATTCGCCGTTTATAAGGTGGTTTTCAAGTATCTTGTATGCTAATGTTTTTCCCATAGTTCACCTCTTTGTATATTTGTATACAATTATACGATTTTGTTTTCGGTTTGTCAAGGCAATAAAAAATGTCTATCCAATGAAATATAGATATAAAGTTGATTAAAAATGGCACTGGACTGACAAGAAAAAATACTTGACAGTTTATTTTCGATTTGGTAGAATAATGCGGTAACAGTTGAAGCTTGTGAGGAAAAATGGGTGATGTTGTGTCAAAGGACTTTGTAAGAATTAGCATTTTATATGATTTTTATGGAAAACTTTTAACACAAAAGCAGAAGGATGTATTTTCTCTTTATTATAGTGAAAATATGTCTTTGTCGGAAATTGCCGATGAATTCGGTATAAGTCGGCAAGCTGTGCACGACAACTTAAAAAATGCGCAGAACGCTTTGGAGAGTTATGAAAATGAGCTTGAATTGATTAAGAGAACGCAAATGCGTGAGAAACTTGCAAAAAGAGCATACGCGTTGATAGATGAAAGTTTGAAGTTTGAAGTTGATTGTGACAATCAAAAAAAATTACGGGAGCTAAAAGATATAGTTGAAGCAATGGAAAGTTAGGAGGTTTAAATGGCATTTGAAAGTTTGTCCGATAAATTACAGGGTGTTTTTAGAAAGATAAAAGGAAAAGCCGTACTTTCAGAAACTGATATTGATGAGGCAATGCGCGAAGTAAAGCTGGCATTGCTTGAAGCTGACGTAAATTTAAAGGTTGTTAAGAACTTTGTAGGCAGTGTTAAAGAAAAGGCACTTGGAAGTGACGTACTTGAAAGTTTGACACCTGCGCAACAGGTTATAAAGATTGTAAATGATGAACTTACAGCGTTGCTTGGGGGTTCTGCAAGTAAGCTGACATATTCACCTAGAGGTTTTACAGTGATTTTGATGGCGGGTCTTCAAGGTAGCGGAAAAACTACATCTTGCGGTAAACTTGCTGTTTATCTTAGAAAAAACGGTAAAAAACCAATGCTTTGCGCCTGCGATATTTACAGACCTGCGGCGATAGACCAACTTGAAATAGTTGGTAAAACGGTAGGTGTACCGGTGTTTACAATGCGAGAATCAGATAAACCTGTTGATATTGCAAAGGCGGCGGTAGAAGATGCACAGCGTAGAGGATACGATGTTCTTATAGTAGATACAGCCGGCAGACTTCACATAGATGAAGAATTGATGAACGAACTTGAACTAATCAAAAAAACGGTCAAACCGCATGAAATACTGCTTGTAATAGATTCTATGACAGGTCAGGATGCGGTAAATACCGCGCTGGGTTTTGATGACAGGCTCGGTATTGACGGGGTAATTATAACAAAACTTGATGGTGATGCAAGAGGCGGCGCGGCTTTATCCGTTAAGCAGGTTACAGGAAAGCCGATTAAGTTTGTCGGTATGGGAGAAAAGCTTGATGCACTTGAACCTTTTTATCCGGACAGGATGGCGGGTAGAATACTCGGAATGGGCGATATGCTTTCTCTTATCGAAAAAGCACAAGAAACATTTGACGATGCGCAAGCTGAAGAACTTGAGCGCAAACTGAAGAAAAATGAGTTTACACTTGATGATTTTTTGGCTCAGATGGCTCAAATTAAAAAAATGGGCGGAATTGCGAAAATCTTTGAATTGCTACCGGGGGTTATGCCGGGAATAGATAAAAAAGCTATGAAAGATGTAAATATAGAGGAAGGACAAAAAGAGTTCGCCGTAATGGAGGCTATAATTCTTTCTATGACTCCGTCAGAGAGAAAAGATCCTTCAATATTAAATGCAAGCAGAAGAAAGAGGATTTCTCGAGGTTCCGGTCAACCTGTCAGCAAGATTAACAGCATGATGAAAAAATATGATGAAGCTAAAAAACTTATGAAATCGGTTGCAAGCGGGAAAGCTTTTAAAAATAACAAAATGTTTCGTGGATTTTAAATTCAACACTTGAGTTTAGATATAATAAAAAGTAAAAAAATGGAGGAATTTCAAAATGGTAAAAATTAGATTAAAGAGATTGGGTGCAAACAAGAAGCCTTTTTACAGAGTCGTTGTCGCAGATCAGAGAGCTTCCAGAAATGGTAGATTTATTGATGAAATCGGAACATACGATCCTCTTACGGATCCGGGAACTATAAAAATAGATGCTGAAAAGGCTCAGAAATGGATGCAAAACGGAGCACAGCCTACACAGACTGTTAGAGCACTTATGAAGAAAGCTGGCATATTACAGTAAGAAAGCGGTGAAATAGATGAAAGGACTTGTAGAAGTTATCGCGAAAGCCTTGGTAGATAATCCGGATGAGGTTGTGATTGAAGAAACTGAAAGGGATGACAGCACTGTCATCGTAATTAAAGTTGCCGAATCCGATATGGGTAAGGTGATAGGAAAGCAAGGCAGAATTGCAAAAGCTCTGCGTACTGTTGTAAGAGCTGCTGCGGTAAAAGAAAATAAAAGAGTTATCGTGGATATACTTCAGTAATGTTATGAATTCAAGAGGGGTTATTTTTGTGCCCCTCTTTTAGTATTTAGAGTTAATTTGTATGTTTGCACATTGTAAAAAACGATAGGATGTGTGGTGTTGGAAAAAATAGAAATAGGGAAAATTGTAAGCGCTGTCGGAATATCAGGGGAAGTCAAAGTTTATAATTACTCAGATTATAAAGAACGATTTTCAGAATTGAAATATATTTATTTGCAAGGAAGCGATGAAAAAGTAAAAATTAAATCTGTGAGATATATAAAAAATATGGTAATCTTGAAGTTGCAAGCAATAAATGACAGAAATATGGCGGAAAGCATGAGAAATACATTACTTTATATAGATAGCGAGCAGCTTAGGCAACTTCCGGCGGATACGTATTACATAAAGGATATGATGGGAATGCAGGTAAAAACAATAACCGGTGAGTTTGTAGGAATACTTTGCGATGTAATTAAAGGAAGTGCACAAGATTTGTATGAAGTGGAAATGCCGAACGGAAAAAAAACTTTAATTCCCGCTGTTTCAGAGTTTATTAAAAATATAGACCAAGATAAAAAGGTTATAGAAGTAGAACTTATAGATGGGCTGTTGGACTTATGAAAATAAGAATATTAACGCTTTTTCCGCAAATGTTTCCAAATGTTTTACAAAACAGTATATTGGGTAGAGCTGAAAAAAACAATATTATAGATTTTGAATTCGTAAATATTAGGGATTATAGTATCGGAAATTATAACAAGGTGGATGATTATCCTTTTGGTGGCGGCAAGGGGATGGTAATGATGGCAAAACCGATAACGGATGCTCTTAAGGCGACAGGTGCAGAACAGGGGAACATAGTCTATATGTCACCACGCGGTGAAAAGATTTCTGAAAACTTATTAAGGGAGTTTGCAGAAAAAGAAGAATTTACGATAGTATGCGGCCATTACGAGGGTATTGATGAAAGAGTTATAGACTATTGGCAGATGCGAGAAGTTTCGATAGGTGATTATGTGCTTACAGGAGGTGAACTACCTGCTATGGTGTTTGTGGATGCAATGGCACGATTGATTCCGGATGTTTTATCAAAAGAAGGAGCAGCGGTTGAAGAATCAATATATTCGGGGTTGCTTGAATACCCGCAGTACACTAAACCTAGAGAATTTGAAGGACTTGAGGTACCACAGGTGCTGGTAAGCGGCAATCATAAATTGATAGAACTTTGGAAATTTGAAGAAGCATTAAAACTTACCAAAGTGCGCAGACCTGATTTATTTGATACTTATATAGAAAAAAATAAGAAAAATTTTACAAAACAAGAAATAAAAATAGTAAATAAACTTGTAAATGAAGCTGAAAAATTGTAAAATATAGAGGAATAGCTGTGAAAAAAAGTGCAAAATTTATAATTTCATATATAGTATTGCTATTGGTACTTGCAGTGATAATACAGGCGTATTCTCATTTTTCCGGAGTACTTTTGCAAACGGAAGTGCTCAAATATCAAACCATGGAAATGGGTGATAGTGTAGATTGTTATATTGCAAGAGATGAGTTAGTGCATATTGCACCTGCTACCGGTCAGATAAATTATTTTATTCAGGACGGAACTAAGCTTCGTAAGGGCGCGGCGGTTTTGAGTATATCTCCTGCAACGATAAATCTTACACAAGATGAAGAAAAGCGTTATGATGAAATAATGAAACGCCTTCGTACTGCCAATTTAACAACGAATTCGCTTGTATCGGAAATCAACGGTTGTGTCAGCTATTATATGGACGGTTATGAAAACTATTTTAACCCGAATGATTTGAAAAACCTTAATTATGAAGATGTCAGCAAGCTGTCTATAAAAACTGAAAATTTAACGCGAAAAGAATGTTTGGCAGGAGAGCCGCTTTTTAAAACCGTAACGGATAGTGCTTGGTATATAATGACATGGGTAAAGCCTGAAAGTGTTGTGAATTACGAAGTAGGTGAAACGGTTAGAGTGAATTTGCGAGGCGGAGATATTTCGGCTACAGTTGAAAGCGTTATCGAAGATGAACAAATGTGGCAGGTAATATTAAAGACAAATCGTTTTTATAAGGATTTTGCTAAAAAGAGGCGCATACATGCAAAAATAGTTACCAGAGATTTTGAAGGAATCAAGATAAAAAATTCAAGCATTATAAACGAAAACGGAAAAGCGGGGGTTTATATCCGAAATAAAAATGGAGATATTATATTTAAACCTGTAAAAATCAATATAAGCGATGGAGAATATGCTATTGTAGAAGCGGGAAGTTTTGTCGATGAAAACGGAAAAACTGTTTTGACGGTAGAGGTTTATGATGATATGTTAAAGGACCCTAAAAAAGAAAAAGAAAAGAAAGAGGGAAAAACTTGATGTCAATAGCTCAAAATATTGAAGAAATCAAAGAAAAAATCAAAGTTGCAGCGGAGGAATCCGGAAGAAAAGCGGATGACATACTTTTGGTTGCAGTAACAAAGACAAGGCCTATTTCAGATTTGAATGAAGCGATAGATGCAGGAATTACAGATGTCGGAGAGAACAAGGTTCAAGAAATAATGGATAAGTATGAAGATACGAAGCCTGTGAATTGGCATTTGATAGGACATTTGCAAACCAATAAGGTTAAATATATAATAGATAAGGTAGCATTGATACATTCAGTGGATTCTTTAAAATTGGCAGCGGAGATAGATAAGAGGGCGAAACAGAAAGACAAAATTGTCGATATTTTAATTCAAGTAAATTCAGCAGAGGAAGAAAGTAAATTCGGCATTACTACGGATGAAACGGAAACACTGATTTTGGATATATTAGAAAAATATGACAATATTAGAATCAGAGGCCTTATGTGCATAGCACCGTTTGAAGATAATCCAAATGAGGTAAAGGTGTTTTTCGATGCGGTAAAAAAGCAATACGATCAATTTTCCAAAATCAGACATGATCGGTTGGATTTCAAATATTTGTCAATGGGTATGTCACACGATTTTGAAGTGGCAATAAAAGCAGGTGCAAATCTGGTGCGAGTAGGCACTGCCATATTTGGAAATAGAAGCTACAACAGGTAAAAAAGGGGAAATTATGGGAGTTATAGGTAAATTTAAGGATCTTGTTATCGGCAATGACGATGATGATGAAGATGAATATGAAGACGAGGCGCAATTAGAGGAAACGCCTTCTGCAAAAAAGGTTGAATCAAGAAATTCGTTTATCAAACCAAAACCTGAGGGTAACGATTTGAAATTTAATCAAGCCCCTCAAGCGCAACCGATTAGAGGAACCATGAGCAATCCTGTGCCGTTCAAACTGATAGTGACAGAGCCTAAAGGATTTGAGGATTGTCCTCGTTTGGTAGACAGTTTGAAATCCAGAAAACCGGTTATAATAAATTTAGAGCATATAGAACACGAACTTGCCAGAAAAATATTTGATTTTTTGAGCGGTGCAACATATGCGCTTGGTGGAAATGTTCAAAAAGTAGCTCCTAATATATTTGTATTTACACCGGAAAATGTTGATATATCCACAAATATTGATTCAGGAAATTTAAATTTTCCTGAATCGGCATCAAAGGGTCCATGGAGATAGATTATGTTAGGAATTTTTATTCGCGCTATTGCTTGGTTCGCGCATATAATTGAACTGATGCTGATTGGCAGGGCGATACTCAGTTGGTTTGTAGGTTCGGGAAATCAGACGGTTTATCGCGCATATATGTTTTTGGGCAGCTTAACGGAAATTGTTGTAGCTCCTTGCCGTTTGCTTTTGCAAAAACTCAATATCAATACCGGCATGTTTGATTTTTCGGTTTTATTGGCATTGATTTTGGTACAGGCGCTTGAAAATATTTTGATTAAACTTGCATATTTAATCTTTATTTAGCTAAGGAGGAAGTTTAGATGATTACACCGCTTGATATACAAAATCACGAATTTTCAAAAGGGGTTAGAGGTTACAAGGAAGAAGATGTAGACAGTTTTTTGGATTTGGTTACTACCGAAATGGAAATCCTTTTAAATGAGAATGCCGCATTAAAAGAAGCTGTAAGGCGTTTGGAGGCGGAACTTGAAAAATACAGAAGTTCGGAAACTGCGGTTGTTGAAACATTGGAGGCGGCAAAAGGACTGATGAGGGATATAGCCATAAGTTCGGAAAAGAGAGCTGAAGTTTTGCTTAAAAATGCTGAACTTGATGCAGAGCTGATTACAAAAGAGGCAAGGGAATCCGCTACGAGATTGAAGGAAGAAAGTGCGGCGCTTAGAAACCGCTTTAATGATTTTAGAGCCGGTTATAAGAGGATGCTTGAAAACGAAATGGAAAGATTTGATAGCGTAAGCAATGCAATTTTTGAAGAATTTGCAGTTCCTTTGGAAAAACTGGAAATCAAGGAGCAGGCTTATAAACATGGTAATACTATAAATGCGGAACCGAACTTTGTAAACAAAATTGAAAATAAAGTAGATGATATAAAAAAAACAATGGTAAATTTTAAGTTAGGAGAAGGGGATGAATAAATCCCCTTTATATTTTATGTATTATTTTTTGATAGCAGGTTTATTTTTATTTGATCAGGTTAGCAAATTCATGGTAAGGAAGAATTTGGCATGTGGAGAAAGCATACCTGTTTTTGATAAAATATTTCATATTACATATGTGCAAAATACCGGCGCATCGTTTGGTGTATTTTCAGAGCACACAAAGTTTCTTACGTATTTTACTTTGTTGATTTTAGCAGTTATATTTGGCTATGTAATACATTTTAGGAGAAGCATTGCAAAAGGAAAGAAGAATGTAATTGAAAATGTAATGTCGTTTTCGTTTGCATTGATATTTTCCGGAGGGTTCGGCAATGCGGTAGACAGATTGGCACGCGGTTATGTGACGGATATGTTCGATTTTCGTATTTGGCCGGTTTTTAATGTTGCAGATATTTATATTTGTGTAGGATGTTTTTTGTTGCTTATATGCATTATCAAATATGATAAAAAAGGAATCGGCAATGAGTAATGTTACTAAAGTTGTAGTGTCGCAAGACTTTGTCGGCAAAAGGATAGATGTATTTTTAGCAGAGCGGTATCCGGACTATTCTCGGAAACAATTTCAACAAATTTTGCAGTCAGGTAATGTAGAACTTAATTACAAAAAAGCTAAAAAAAGTGATAAACTTTTATACGGGGATGTTTTGAGTTTCGAGATGCCGGAAAAGCAAAGCAGGCAGACACCTGTACCTATTAAGATGAATTTGGATGTATTTTACGAAGATGCGCACGTGATGGTAGTAAACAAACCTGCGGGACTGGTAGTGCATCTTGGTAACGGCAGCTATGAGCAAACTCTTGTGGACGGTCTGTTGTATCATACGGGAGGTAGCTTGTCGGATATAGCAGGGGAAATGCGTCCGGGCATAGTGCATAGGATAGATAAAGATACATCCGGACTTTTACTGGTCGCAAAAACAAATCATGCGCATTTAAATTTGGCAAAGCAACTGGAAGCGCATAGTGTAAAGCGTAGATATTTTGCTATAGCAAATGGCAAGTTTTCAAAGCTGGAGGGAACTTTGGATACCTTTTTAATACGAGATCCGAAAAATCGTATTAAAAAGAAATCTGTTGCGTTGGATGATGTAAAATTTATGGATTTGCCTAAGAAGCGTGCGGTGACGCATTATACCGTAATTGAAAATTTGGGAAAATACACTTATTTGTGCCTTGATTTGGAAACCGGCAGAACTCATCAAATAAGGGTACACATGGCAAGCATAGCACATCCTTTGGTAGGAGATTTGCTATATGGAAAAGGAAAGAAAGAACTTGGAGTGGAAAGACAGATGCTTCATGCAGGAGTTTTGGGATTTGAGCATCCGAATACGGGTAAGTACATGGAATTTCAAAGTGAACCGCCTTTAGATTTTAATAAAGTTCTTGAAAAACTTAGAAAAGTAAAATTATAGAAATTTAAAATTCCCGATGGATTTAATCAGTCGGGAATTTTTGGATTCACATATAATGTTTTATTACCGGTAAAAATCACCATACCGGCTTTTGCTTTGGACGGCTTTTTTACCAGGCGTATAGGTACATAGTCTACGGGCACATTTTCAGAATCTTTAGCTTTGCTGTGAAATGCGGCTATCGCGGCGCAAGTACGTATGTCGGATTCGGAAGGTGATGTATTTGCACACTTTAAGACTACGTGTGAACCCGGGATGTCTTTGGTGTGAAACCATAAATCTCCACGTCCCGCAATTTTGGTAGTGATGTAATCATTTTCTTTATTGTTTTTACCAACGAGCACTTTAAGTCCGCTTGGCAAGGTGTATGAGAGCGGCAAGGGTTTTTTATTTCGTTCGGCATAAATTGTCGGACGTTTTTTGATATAACCGTTTTCAAATAATTCGTATTTCAGTGAATCTATTTCGCTTTGTGTGGTTGCATCGTTTGCGAACAGCAGTACGGATTCAAGGTACTCAATATCTTTTTCTATTTCTTCAAGCTGATGTGAAATCTCTTTTATAGCAGTTTTTGCTTTTCCGTATTTTTTGTAATAAAGTTGAGCGTTTTTGCTTAGTGAAAAACGAACATCCAGTGGAATTTCAAGGATGGCATTATCGTAATAGTTTTTTACAGATATTGAATTTAAACCGGATTGTTCAAGGTGCAAATTTGCAGTTATAAGTTCGCCGTATAGACGCAGATGTTCGGAATCTTTTGCTATTTGCAGTTCGGTTCTCATTTTTTCAGATTTGCTTTTTATCTTTTTTATAAGGTTTGAAATTTCAGAAATAAGCGCATGGCCTTTTTGTTTCAGTTTACCGCTTGTAATGTTGTATTTGAAGTAAAAGTCAAGTGCTTCGGAAATTGTAGGAAAAGTTTTAGAGATACAGGTGTTCTTTAAATTTTCCATTTCAAAAACGTAAAAATCTTCGCAATAATTTTTGTTGTTTAAATATACCAAAGATAAAAAATTATTTTCATGAATTTTTATTTTTAAATCTTCAATTTTGTTGCAAATTTCCTGTATATTGTTAATGTTTTCGCAAAGGGAGTTTGCGTACATAGGACCTAGTCCTTGGATTGTAGCCACAAGTGTTTTACTGAAATTATCGGAATTGCTCAGTTCATTTTTTAAATAATCCTTTGATATTTGATCTATGTTCAATTTATTTTGAGAAGGTGGATAAATATACTCGATTGAAGGAAGTAATTGTCGAACTCTGCTTGTGTCAAATGAAATGCGTTTCATAGCATCAAGTATCTTATTTGTGGATAAATCTACGAGTACGACATTGCTGTGTCTACCCATTATTTCTATTATCAATTTTTTGTTTACGGAGAAACCGAGTTCATCCAAATTTTGGAAGTATATTTCGATTATTCTCTCAAATCCTACCTGCTGTATATTATAGATTTTACCACCTTGTATGTGCTTCCTAAGTAACATGCAAAATGTGTGTGGGGCTTTAGGATTTTCAAGGGTATCGTCAATTAAATGCAACCTTGGATTAGAACAGGATGCTGCGATGAACAACTTATAATTTGTTTGATTTGCATGTATATGAAATACCAGTTCGTCTTTTTCAGGTTGATAGACTTTTTGTAATCTTCCGCCACAAAGCGCAGTATTTAATTCTTTGCTTAAAGCTCTCAGTGCAATACCGTCAAGTGCCATTTTGCCTCCTTTATAATGAAATATTAAATAAAATTATAAATTAAAATAAAATTGTTAAAATCGAAAATTTTGTTTCACGACTGATTATATCACAATAATTATTATGATACCACTCAAAAGGAAATTTACAAATTAAAAAAGATTGAATCAATGGCGAATTTGTAGTAAACTATACCTAATTTAATTTATGATTAAAAGTATATATTTTTATAGTGTAATTAAATAAGTTAAAGGAGATTTTAAAATGAAAATATCTTTACCACCTAAACCTATTGAATTAAATAATAATGGTAAGTTTGTTGATAGTCCTAAAAAAAATAAATCTTTTAATAAAATGTTAAGAGGAAAACTTACAGAAGAAGAGGAAGTAGGTATTCTTGTAGAACATATAAAAAAGAAACTCAACGCTTTGAGAACAATGTGTATGCAAACAAAACCAAATAGGCAATTAAGTTCTGAAGAAAAAGCATATTTAAAGAAAAAATACAACTTTTCCAATCAGGAAATGAGTACTTTAAAATATGAAGAATTTGCAAATGAATTATGTGAAATGGGAATAATTTCAACGCCTCCCGTAATAGATGGATATTCGTTAACAAATATCCATGTTAACGAATCTCTGGGGTGTTATGAGGGGGAATGGACAAAAGTAGCATCGTCATCAACAGACTTTTCATCAAAATCAAATGATATTGACAATTTAAATCCTATACAAAATTACTTATATATGCTTAAAAATCTTGAAATCAATTATGAAAACTTTAAAAGATTAGGAATATATAAAGGAGATTTTAAATCTGAAGTTATTCGCAGACAATATGAAGCACATCAAACAATTTTAAAAATCATGAAAGAATTAGCTTAAATATCGAAATGTAAATAGGATTACCTTACAAACTGGGCAGCGGGTCTTTGGTTTGTTTAAACTCTATTTCATCAATATAATTAGTGTATATAAATTCTACAGCATTGCTTAAAACATTACTTTGATACCTAAAAAGCAAAAAATGATTGACAATGTTGAGAAAAAATAATAAAATATCTTTTGTGACTATCCATGATTTTGTGGAAAGTATCACAAGGAGTGCAGGCTGGATGACCGGCCGTGGCTCAAAAAATATAGAAAGGTGTCGAAACAGATTGAAGATCAATCCAAGTAGGCAGGAGGAAAAAAATGAAGTCATTTATTGCGAAACCTCAGGAGATAGAACACAAGTGGTATGTTCTTGATGCAGAGGGAAAAACATTAGGTAGATTGGCAAGTGAAGCCGCATCTATCTTAAGAGGAAAGAAAAAACCTATTTATACACCGCATGTTGATTGTGGAGACTATGTAATAGTTATCAATGCGGAAAAGGTGGAAGTGACAGGTAAAAAGAGAAAAGAGAAAATTTACAAAAGACATACCGGTTATCCGGGCGGTCTGAGAGAAATCACTTTCGAAAAGTTACAAGCTAAGAAGCCGGATGAAATTATTCGTCATGCTATCAAAGGAATGATGCCTAACGGCAAGCTTGGCAGGCAGATGTATAAGAAATTAAAGGTTTACGCAGGACCGAATCATGATCATGCGGCACAGAAACCTGAAGTTTGGGAATTTTAAGAAGGGAGGATTGAAACAATGGCAAAAATGCAGTATATTGGAACAGGAAGAAGAAAGTCATCTGTAGCTAGAGTTAGATTGCTCCCGGGTAAAGGTGATATAGTAGTAAATAAAAAGGCGCTTGATGATTATTTCCCAATGGAAATTGTTAAAAGAGAGGTAAGAAGGCCTTTTGAAGTTGCACATTGCGAGGGACAGTTTGATGTAATCGCTACTGTTGAAGGTGGTGGATTTACAGGGCAGGCAGGTGCGCTAAGACACGGAATTTCAAGAGCACTTTGCGAAGCTGACAGAGAAGCGTACAGAGGGCTCCTGAAAGTGGCAGGATTCTTGACTAGAGATTCAAGAATGAAAGAAAGAAAGAAATACGGCTTGAAAAAAGCAAGACGTGCTTCGCAGTTCTCAAAGAGATAATTCAAACGAAAAATCAAACCCGCAAATCCGATGGAATCATTGGATTTGTGGGATTTTTCTTTTTGAAATAAGAGGAATAAAATGGCAGAAAATTATGATAAAACAAAGTGGATATATGTACCGGATCATTATGAAGATTACAGATTTGTTTTGGGCACACGTGGTAGAAAATCGTTAATTACGGTAGGCATAAACCCATCAACGGCAACTCCTTTTGCTCTTGATAATACTCTTAAGTCTGTAGAGCGCATAGCTTTGAACAACGGATTTGATTCGTTTATTATGTTTAATGTATATCCGCAACGAGCGACAAACCCTGATGATATGCATTTTGAAGCCGATAAAAATTTACATGAGCAAAACATTAAAACATTTGCAGATTTATTGCAAAGCGTTGGAAAAAATCCGATTATTTGGGCTGCTTGGGGAACGATTATAAATAAACGGGATTATTTGAAATACTGTCTGAAAGATATGATTTCAGAAGGGAAAAAATGTGGTGCAATTTGGAAAAAGGCCGGTAAGGTTTCAAAACAAGGACATCCGCATCATCCGTTGTATTTGCGAAAAGATATAGAACTTGATGATTTTGATGTGGAAAAATATGCGAACATGTGTTTACAAATGAAAACAGATGTGCTATAATTTTATATTATAGTTTACAGGAGGGCTATCAAATGGAGCAATTAAAAGATTCTGAAAAACGCGTGCTGGAATATATGAAAGAGGTTATTGATGAAAAAGGCTATCCGCCGACGGTTAGAGAAATTGGAGATGCTCTTAGTATAAAATCCACGTCAAGTGTTCACAAAACGCTTACACAACTTGAAAAAAAAGGATACATAAAAAAGGATGTTGCTAAACCTAGGGCGCTTACTCTTGTTAAACAAGAAGATGAATTCGATCTACAAAATGACGAAAATATGAATGGAGGCAGAGTAGACGTAGTCGAGATACCGGTAGTAGGGCAAATAGCGGCGGGAATACCGATATTGGCTGAGCAAAATATAGAAGACAGCTTTCCGATACCGAGCCGTTTTGTCGGTAGGAAGACGAATTTTATGCTTGTCGTAAAAGGCGACAGCATGATAGAGGCGGGGATATTTGACGGCGATTACATATTAGTCGAGGAGGATTGCGAAGCGCGAAACGGTGAAATTGTTGTTGCTATGATAGACGGGTTTGAAAGTGAAGCTACGGTAAAGACTTTTTACAAGGAAAATAATCATATCAGATTACAACCGGAAAATTCGACGATGACACCCATAATTGTTAATGATGTTAGAATACTTGGGAAAGTTAGAGGGGTATTTCGTTATTTTTAGTGTTAATGAAATTGTAATATATAATTGCTTTCAAAAGAAATGTTAAAAGTGTATAATAGAAGTGTTATAATTTCGAAAGGAAGCATATGCTAATGAAGAAAATTTCCAAAATACTTTTTTTTACGATTTTACTATCTTTTTGTTTGGGTGGACTTAGCTTTATATATGCTGATCAAAATGCGGTATCTAAGTGGGAGATAGATTTAGGAATTGAAAGCAGTATTAAAAATCCTGCAAAATTATTTTTGGGAGAAACTCAGCTTTTGACAGCACCTAATGATATAAAGCCTGTTATAGTAAAAGGAACTACATTGATTCCGGCAAGAGCTGTCTTTGAATCTATGGGATACAAAGTGGATTGGATTGATTTGCAAAAGGTGGTTTTGATTACGGGAAATGGAAATGAAATCAGATTGACGCTTGATTCCGCCAATGCACTTGTTAACAATGTTGAAAGACCGCTTGTTGTGCCTGCAATGATAATAGATCATGATAAAGACGGTGTTGGAAGTACGATGATACCGCTTAGATTTACTGCGGAAATGCTGGGAAGCAATGTAAAGTGGATAGGCGAAGAAAATAAGATAGTAATAGAAAAAGAGCAGGCATCTACAGGAGAACATAACGTAGATACGCAAAATCCTCCTGAAAAAAGTGATGCAGAACTGGAAAAAGAGATAATTGCAAAGGAAGAAGAACTTTCCAAAAAACTGGTAGCACCGGAACAGGATATGTATACATATTGGGATGGCGATATTCTAAATGAAAGTGCGAAAGAAAAGATAATAGTGATAGATATAGGACATGGCGGGAAAGATAGAGGTGCTGTAGGACATGAGAATCAAC
>JBQMYS010000023.1:0-21226 GCA_052173355.1 Eubacteriales bacterium
TGTAGTTTAAACTTTTACCGGAGGCTTTGTCACATATGTTTGACAATCATAGAAATAATGTTATTTTTCACTCAAATAGTATTGACCGACTAACAGTATAAATGCTATAATTAGGCTATACCCCCCCCCAAAAAAACAAAATCACAAGGAGGACACAGGACAATGAAGAAGTTAATCACTCTCTTGCTCGCGGTAGTTCTTATGTTGTCGTTGGCGGCTTGCGGCGGTGGAAACGGTGAAATCACCACAGGCTCAGAAACCCCTAATAGCACAAATACAGATGGAGCATGGTATACAGATTATTATGTCGATGACTTTAAGCAACCAACAGATGAATGGTTTATTACTGAAAACGAATATCTTGTAGGTACTTTTAGTAATAGCGCAACAACAGATGCTGAACTCGCCGCTGAAGTGATGGTAGATTTGGAAGATCACATCACGATATTCCTTTATGAATATGGGAGCCAACAAGTAAAAAACTCCTCTGAAAGTTATGTAGATAAATATAATATTACTATGAGACTTCCAGACGGCACAGACCATAATATAACAGGTACAATGTATTGCGGTGGTGATAGAATTTATATTGATGATGGATATATTGATGAAGTATTAACTGCATTAAAAGGAGAAGGAAATATTATGTTCCGTATTACAAATGCAGAAAGAACGGTAGAAAGTTATATGATAACCGTTGAAACTTCTAATTTTGCAGAAGAATATGCTAATGCAACGGGAAATTAAATATTTATAAATAGGAAAAGCGGCTTGTAATCATGCAAGTCGCTTTTCTATTGACAAACTAATAGCAATACTATAAAATCTAATAAAGCAATAGCACCAATAATAAATGAAAGGGGCGCATACTATGAAAGAAATAAAAGATATTAAGGAAATTGACCTTGCATTTATCTTAGAGTATGTAAAAGCACAAGGCCAAGAGGCTATTCAATGGCTGAAAGACCTTGAAAACAAACCTGTGCCGCCCGACAAGAACGGCAGGGAGCGCAAAATGTCCTTTATTGAACTTAGGAAAGAGTTTGTTATTAAATACTTCCCTGAACTTGCACCCAAGCCAAAGGAAAAAAAACTATCCATGTGGGAGCAGATAGCCGCTCTTTAATCATCGAGCGGAAAAAGCGGCGGTTCCTCTGGGAGCCGCCGCTCTATTCTTTCAAATTCGGAGCAGGAGCCGCCAAACACCTGCGGCGGCCAGAGGCCGCCGCAGGTAGTGACGGTGGCGGAGGTTATCTGATGGAGCGGGATAGGCCATACAAGGCCGCAGAACGCTCTCAGAGGCGTTTTAAGCCGCACAGAGTAAGGAACAAACCCCACTAGCGCCACAAAAGCGGCACAGAGGCCGTTAGAGAGGCCGCAGAGCGGCAAGGGCAAAAAAGAGGGGGGGGCGGCATTGTTAGCCGTTCCCTTTGTTTTCTTCCTGTTCTTCCTGTTCTTCTGCCTCTTTCGGCGGCTTGTCTGTTAGTATTTCCTCAAATATCAAGGCAAGCGGTAAATCATAGGCGCACATCGTATCGCCCCACTTAGTCCTTGCGCTTTACTGTTTTTCTTGCGCCACTTCTTGTGATATTGTCAAGCGGGTTGTATTGAACAAATCTATCTCTTGCCATATCCGCATAAATGTTCATGTAGTGTTCACTCATAGCAAGAGTTGAATGTCCTAATATCTTAGACAGTTGTACCACATCACCGCCGTTCAAAAACCATTCTCTTGCAAATGTATGGCGCAAGCCGTGGATATTGGTTTTATTAACGCCTCTGTTTTGCGTGTACTGTCTATATCCTTGTGCTAAATAGGCTTTAGAGAGTTGTTCACCGCTGATATTACAGAATAGAAAGTCATCTTCTTCTACTCCCTCAATACGCCACATATTGATATAATCGGTTAATGACTTCACTAATTGCGGAGAAATATTAGCAGTTTGTAATTTCTTATTTTTAGTATGTTGATAGAATACTTTACCATTCTTTAGGTCAATATCTTTCATTCGTATTTCTACCAATGTTCCTAATCTTGCACCAGTACCAACTACAAAACAACAGATTGCCCATGCACGCCACTCTGTAAACCTTGCTTTTCTTTCTGGCTTTCTTAGTAATGTCTTTATTTCTTCAATAGTATAATCTTTTGGCATTTCCTCTTGTACTTTTATCAGCCTAATTCTAAAGCGTGGTATATATTGACGGCTTTCGTCCATACACCAATACATAAAGGCTCTCATATCACCTAAATTGTGATTGATAGTTGCCGCTTTTAGTCCTTCATCTCTCATAGCATTTGTCCATTCAATGAACATAGAGCCGTAAATATTCCCTGTTTCCTCTGCTCTTTCTCCAAAGTATTCGCAAAACTTCTTATATGTAGTCTTATATGACTTTTGCCTAATGCCTTTCGCTCTGCTATAAACTCATTGAATACAGCAATCAAGTACTGGTTATTGGCTTCTTCTTTTGTTATTGTTCTCTTTACTCGCTTTGTGGTTCCTGCCATTCTCAATGCCCCCTCTGGTAAAAAATCAAACTAAAATTATGACTTGATTTTACCATGAAGATTTTGAGTTTTCAAGAAATAATCAAACCATATAAATAAAACTGCACATAAAACCAAAAGCCTTGTGCCACAAGGCTTTTGACTGTTTTTAGATTGATTATTTTTTGAAAATAGGCACAGTTGTTTTTCAATCATAGCTATACCTTATGATAACGTACGTATGTATATATGTATGTTGAGCCTGTGAAATTTATAACTATTGAAAAAAAGGACTCAATAGGCACTAATTATATGAATGGTGTTATTGTTGATTATGTTAATAAAATAATAAATAGGGCTGTATAGAAAAATAGGTATAAAAAAAGCTAAGCATCTTATTTCTAAAATGCTTAGCTTTTTTATTTTTAGATTCCGGCAAATTTATAAATTGCTTTTGCTACTCCATCTTCCAAATTTGTATCTGTAATATAATCAGCCTCATTTTTGAGCGATTCTTCAGCATTTGCCATTGCAACCCCGATACCTGCAAGTTTTATCATTCCTATATCATTATGGTTATCCCCGAATGCCATTAGTTCATTCTCATTCACACCATGCATATTCATCAATTTTTTAATCGCAAAACTCTTATCAGTATTTTTTCCAATCAATTCAATATTATGGCGCATTGAGCTTGTTACAGTAATATTCGAAAATTTGCTAAATTGTTCCCAAACAATTTTCTTTGTTTCCTGATCTTTGAAACAAATATTTATATTTTCAATTTCACTACGATATTTACGAAAAACCTCAAATAAATCGTCCTCAGGTGTTCGCGTTTTCAAAACATACCGTATACCGCTATCTGAGAGCCCTTGATTATAAATATCATCGTAAACTCGCTTTTCTATGTAAGCTTTTCCTCTTACAAAAATTTCCACCATTGTGTTGAGTGAAAATAACAACTTTTCAAATTCATAAGTAACAGACTCATCTATATAAGCGGTAGATACTATTTTGTTTGTATCAAGCTTTGTGGTAACCGCACCGTTTGATGTTATAGCATACTCAATCCCCTCGATTTCACGAATCTGTTTTGGTAATGTTCCTATTGCTCTACCTGTTGCGACTACAAAATGTATGCCCGATTTTAGTACGTCCTCGATAGCTTTTCGTGTAATATCACTTATTTTGTCATTTTTATTTAAAAGCGTACCGTCGAGATCGCTTACTATCATTTTTAAAGCCATACACCTAATTCTCCATCAATGCCTTAGCCTTGTTTACCACAAACTCTATCACTTCTTCCTTACTCATGTCGCTACTGTCAACAACAATAGCATCGTCTGCACATCTGAGCGGATTCAACTTTCTGTTTTCATCATGCTCATCTCGTATTTTGATTTCCTCCAAAATTTGTTCGTAAGAAAGTACACTTCCCTTTTCTCTCAATTCTTCATATCGCCTTGTTGCTCTCGCTTCAGGAGTTGCTGTTAAAAATATTTTTAACTGAGCATCGGGCAAAACATTAGTCCCTATATCCCTGCCATCCAATATAATGCTCCCTGTTTTAGCTATATCGCGTTGCAACGCTACCAGTTTTGCCCGTACGGGTGGCAGCGCCGAGACATCCGAAGCCATTCGAGTTACCTCGGCGCTGCGGATTTCATCCGCAATTTCTTTGCCGTTCAGGCAAAGAAAGCCGCCCGTATAATCAATTTTCAGATTTGCAAGTTCATCAGAAAGTGCCTGCTCATTTTTTATATCAACATTGTTTATCAACATAAAATACGCAGTTGCTCTATACATAGCACCTGTATCCAAATATTCTATATTAAGAATTTCAGCTACCTCCCTTGATACCGAACTTTTCCCTGCACCCGCAGGTCCGTCAACTGCTATTTGTATTTTTTTATTATTTTTATTATTTGACATTTACTTCTTTTCTACCAACTTTTCTATTTCGGAAAGGAAAGTTTTTGCATCCGTAAACTGCCTATAAACCGATGCAAAACGAACATATGCGACTTCATCAATTTTCCTTAGTTCTTCCATCACAAGTTCACCTATAAAATCGCTTGCAATTTCTTTTTCCATCATATTATTAAGTCCGCGTTCTATATTATTAACGATGCTTTCCATTGCGGCAAGTTCAACAGGACGCTTCTCACAAGCTTTTATTATACCGCGCAAAAGTTTATCCCTGTCAAATGTTTCCCTGCTGCCATCTTTTTTGACTACCATTATCAAAGTCACTTCTATCTTCTCATACGTTGTAAAACGCTTTGAGCACTTCTCACACTCTCTACGCCTTCTGATAGCCCTTCCTTCTTCTGTAGGTCTTGAATCAACGACTCTTGTATCTATATTTTCACAAAACGGACACTTCATTATTTTACCTTCGCCTTCGATAATGCATCTTCACAAACTTTATCAATTAAGAATGCCCTAACCAATTTATTCTTGTCTATGCTTTCCTCAAATGTCTTACCGCCGCTATTTTTTTTGAATTCTTCATCATCGATATTCTGTTCTTTTTTTAATTCTTCCAACCTTTTCTTATATTCGGAATTGGTCAAAGTTATATTTCTTTCTTTAAGCAACGCTGAAAATATCATTTCCTGTTTAACGGTAAGCTTAGCCTGCTCTTTTGAATAATCTTTATACTCATCTTCTGTCATCTGCATCATATTTTTAACAAGATCATCCAAACTCATATTATACTGCGCAGCATATTGCTCAAGCTGCGCATCAACTTCTTTTTTCGCACGCTTAACTTCTTCTTTAGGATATTTTTTTACTTTCGCATCTTCTACTATTGCATTCCACAGTGTTCCATACATTTCATTTTTTGCAGAAATTTCCTTTTTGCTTTCAAGTTCTTTCTTAACTTCCGCTTCATATTCTTTTTTGGATTTTGCTTTACTTACGGATTTAATAAAATCCATGTCGTATTTTGCCTCCTTGGAAACAACTATATAATTCAAAGTAACTGTAAATACGACAGGCTGTCCTGCCAAAGACTTTTCATGATAATCTTTTGGGAATGTCAAATCTAAATCTTTAGTTTCTCCAACTTTCATTCCAATCACGCCATCATCAAATCCCGGAATATATCCGCTTGAACCTAATACAATGTCCGTTCCGTCTTTTCCTGTACTACCACCTTCAAAAGCTTTTCCGTCCTTTTTTCCTACATATGAAATATTAACCTTATCACCACTCTCCGCAGTTCCTTCTTTCTTATGTTCTTCACTGGACTTTTCAGCAACTCTTGCATCAATTTCAGATTTTATTTCATCTTTCGTAACCTTTATCGCAGGCTTCGTAACCTCAATACCCTCGTACTTACCAATTTTTACATAATCATCTAAATTATACTTGCTATACGGATCTTCATATTTTATAGTATTTCCACAAGCGGTAGCAAAAACCATACTCGCAACAATACCCATGCACATCATTATTTTCAGTATATTTTTTTTCATATTGTTCCCCTTTCCAAAAATCGCAAAAACCCCCTTGCAGTTAAATCTGCTAAGAGGGAAATCTTCATTATTTTGCTTCTGCCACAGCTTTCTTTGCAGTTTCGCAAAGAACTGCGAACCCTGCCTGGTCATATATTGCCATCTCCGAAAGCATTTTTCTATTTATATCTATTCCGGACTTTTTCAATCCGTCCATCAATCTGCTATACGATATATTGTTCATCCTTGCTCCTGCATTGATACGAGCAATCCAAAGTCGTCTGTAATCTCTTTTTTTGTTCTTTCTGCCTACATATGCCGATCTGAGCGCTCTCATCACCGCAGGCTTAGCCGCTCTATATACCTTGCTTTTAAGTCCATAAAAACCCTTTGCAAGCTTCAATATCTTCTTATGTCTTTTATGCGCGTTTACGCCTTTTTTTACTCTTGCCATTTACTAAACCTCCTATTACTTACTCAAAACAGCTTTTATTCTCTTATGGTCGGCAGATGTCAATATCGTTGCCTTTCTCAAACCTCTTTTTCTCTTAGCTGTTTTCTTTGTAAGGATGTGGCTCTTATAAGCCTTATTTCTCTTTATTTTCCCACTTCCTGTAAGCTTGAATCTTTTACTAGCTCCTCTATGGGATTTCATCTTGTTTTTAGCCATATATTTTTCCTCCTATGTATTTTACACTTACTTTTCCGTCTTTGGTGTAATGGTCATAATAAGCGACCTGCCCTCAAAACTTGGAGCTTTGTCTATAATTCCAAATTCTGATACGGCATCTGCAAATGTTTTCATTACCTCTCTGCCTTTAGCAACATAGTCTTTTTCTCTGCCCTTAAAGCGCAAACTTACCTTTAGCCTATCTCCGTCCTTTAAAAACTTTGATGCTGTTTTTACCTTAACATTTATGTCGTGTGCTTCGATAAAAGTGCTCAGTCTTATTTCCTTTACAGCAGTTATCTTTTGCTTCTTTTTAGCTTCTTTTTCCCTTTTTTGAATTTCATAACGATATTTTCCATAATCGAGAATTTTACAAACCGGCGGTTTAGCATTAGGAGCTATATTTACCAAATCCAGCTTCCTTTCAGTTGCCAAATCCAACGCTTCCTGCAAACTCATTATACCTAGTTGTTCACCATCATTACCGATCACTCTTAACTCCTGATCTTGGATTTCTTCATTTATAAGATGTTCTTTGCTAATATCCTTGCACCTCCCAAGCAATAAAAAACGGATACAAAAAGTATCCGCGCATTAACAAATGTTAAAAAATATCAACCCGGTCAGCAAAGCCGAAAAGGTGAGAAGCGGAATACTTCTTCTTGACTACCTTTACAATTATATCCACCTATTTAACATATGTCAAGCATTTTTTTTGTTTTTTATGCTTATCCTTTATAATCTGCATTTATCGCACGAAGCTGACCGCAAGCACCATTTATATCTTCTCCCAGTTTTCTCCTGAGAGTTGCCCTTACACCCAGAGAATTCAAATATTCGGTATTCTTTTTTGCAGTTTTATCTCCGGCAGGCAAAAATTTAAGTTCTTCCACCCGATTTAAGTCTATGAAATTAACATGGCAGGCAAAGCCTTTCAATAATTTTGCCAAATTTTCAATATCGCTTTTATTATCATTCACACCGCTAATCAACGCGTACTCAAATGTCACTCTCCTCTTTGTGATTTCAAAATATTCCTTGCAACTTTCTATCAATTTTTCTATATTATACTTTCGATTTACAGGCATTATCGCACTGCGTTTTTCATTTTGTGTCTGATGCAGAGAAATAGCCAGATTTACCTGCGGGAAATCATTTGCAAAAGCCTTTATTTTAGGTATTATTCCACACGTAGATACTGTGATATTCCTCATACTGATACCAAGCCCGTCTGCACTGTTTACAAGATTCAAAAACTTAGATAAATTTGCATAATTGTCAAACGCTTCTCCTGTTCCCATTACAACAATGTGTGAAATTTTTTCGTCACTATCCTTTTGCACAGAAATTATCTGATTTATAAATTCACCGGCAGTTAAATTTCGCACCAATCCGCCAATTCCCGATGCACAAAACTTACAACCCATGCGACAACCCACCTGTGATGATATACAAATCGAATTTCCGTATTTATACCGCATAAATACCGCTTCAACGGCATTGCCGTCTTTAAGTTCAAACAAATACTTAGCGGTTTTATCCAATTCCGATACCTGCTTTTTCAATATTCTAAGATTTCCTATAAAGGCAATTTTTTTTAATTTTTCTTTAAGCGCTTTTGGTAAATTCCGCATATCATCAAAATTATCTACGCCCTTATACATCCATTCATATATCTGCTTTGCACGAAAAGTGGGCTCGCCAATTTCATTGACAAGCCCTTTCATTTCCTCTAACGACAAATCGTACAAATATATCTTTTCAGGTTCCAAAATTATACCCTTTCTACACCTATATTTGCCTTTTCCCCATTCACATCGAATTCTTCACCGCGTGTATCTTCTACAATTTCCACTCCAAGTGTTTCACTCAATATGTATTCTTTGTGCTTATTTACCGCCAAAAGCACCTTCTGTGAAGAAGAAAGATAAATCTTTATATTATCCATCATCTCAAATCCGCTCTGCTTTCTAAGCTGCTGCACCTTTGAAATCACTTCTCTTGCAAAACCTTCTTCGACGAGTTCTTGCGTCAAATTAGTATCCAATATAGTAAATACTTTGTTTTCCATAGCAACTGCAAATCCGTCTTTTGCGCTTATGTTTACATCGACCATTTCGGCTGTTACTGCAACTTCCGTTCCGGCAAGATTGATTTTTACTTCTTTTTCATCCTCAAGCTTCGCAATAAATTCTGACGGCACTACAGATGAAAGTGCTTTTGCAAACTCTTTTATATCTTTACCCAACTTAGGACCGGCTTCCTTGAAATTCGGCTTTAAAGAAAATGTTAAAAATTCATCCAGTTTTGTTTCAAATACAACATCCTTTACATTCAATTCTTCTTTTATAAGGTCCAGCAAATCTCCTATCGTGGCTTCATACTTACCGTCGAGTTTAATCGCACGAAGCGGCTGTCTCACCTTGATTCTTTCTTTTTCACGTATTCCGCGACCCAATGTGACAATTTGTCTTACCAAATCCATTTTTTCAGTAACTGCATCATCAATGAAGTTTTCATTAGCTTTCGGTATGAATGCCAAATGTACGGATTCTTCGCCTGTCAAATTTGTATAAATTTCATCTGAAATAAAAGGAGCAAACGGCGCTATAAGCTTAGAAATTCCTACAAGCACTTCATATGTCGTAGCATACACACTCTGTTTATCCTGTGTCAGTTCCTTGCCCCAAAAACGTCTTCTTGCCCTTCTTATATACCAGTTTGATAAATCATCTGTAACAAATTCCTGAATTTTTCTAACCGTTTTCATGTGGTCATAAACATCCATATCGGCTGTCGCTTCGATTATCAACTTGTTATACTTCGAAAGTACCCATCTGTCAAGTTCCGGTCTTTGTTCATAGGCAATATCAAAGTTCTTAGGGTCTATACCATCCTGATTTGAATAAAGTACAAAGAAATTATAAACATTTTTAAGTGTGTCGAAAAATTTGCCGACAACTTCTTTCAATCCGTCCTCATCAAATTTTGTAGGTGCCCAAGCAGGTGAAACGGCTAACAAATACCATCTGGTCGCATCCGCACCGTATTTATCAAAAAGTTCAAAAGGATCAACTGTATTTCCTTTTGATTTGCTCATTTTTTTTCCATGTTTATCCAGTATCAAGTCGTTTACGAGTACATTTTTGTAAGGTGCTTTTCCCTTAATAAATGTTGAAATTGCAAGTAATGAGTAAAACCAGCCTCTTGTTTGGTCAATTCCTTCACATATAAAGTCCGACGGGAACAATTCTTCATCAAATTTTTCTTTATTTTCAAACGGATAATGGTGTTGCGCAAATGGCATTGAGCCCGAATCAAACCAACAATCCATTACTTCCGGAATACGATTCATACTTTTACCGCAATGTGGGCAACATATATGCACATCATCTACATACGGTCTATGAAGCTCTATGCTTTCATCTATGTCTTCCACCGCTTTTTCTACCAATTCCGCACGACTGCCTATACACTCTATATGTCCGCAATCATCACATCTCCAAATAGGAATTGGTGTTCCCCAATACCTGTTTCTGGAAATTGCCCAGTCATTTACATTCTCCAGCCAGTTTCCAAAACGTTTCGTACCTACAAAATCGGGATACCAGTTTACTGTATTGTTGTTTGCAACCAACTGATCCTTGAGTTTTGTCATTTCAATATACCAGCTAGGCTTAGCATAGTAGATAAGGGGTGTAGAGCACCTCCAACAATGCGGATAGTTGTGCTCCATCTTTTCTTTAGCAAATATCTTATCCTCTTTCGCAAGATATTTTATTATATCAACTGCAAGTTCGTCTTCCATTACGAATCTGCCCGCCCACTGTGTTGCTTCATAATTTCCCTGCTCATCAACAGGATTCAATACAGGCAAATCATACCTCTTTCCGGTATTGTAGTCATCTTCACCGAATGCCGGAGCAGTATGAACAATCCCTGTACCGTCCTCAACTGTTACATAATCTGCGCAGGTTACAAAAAACGCTTTTTTATCAGGTGTAATAAAAGGCATAAGCTGCTCGTATTGCATATATTCCATGTCTTTTCCGAGCATATTTTCTAAAATTTCGTATTCCAATCCTGAAAGCACCTTATCTGCGAGCGCTTTACCTACATAAAATACTTTTCCGAATTCATCGGAATTTTCAGTTGTAATCTTTACCTTGATATATTCAATATCCGGTCCGACTGTAAGTGCAACATTTGCCGCCAAAGTCCAAGGGGTTGTGGTCCATGCGAGGAAATAAGCATCTTCATCCTTTTTCTTGAATTTTGCTGTAATAGTTTGAGTTTTTACTTCCTTATAACCTTGTGCCACTTCATGAGATGCAAGTCCCGTTCCGCAACGCGGGCAATACGGTAAAATTTTATGACCTTCATATATCATTCCAGCCTTGAAAAATTCTTTTAATATCCACCAGCCTGTTTCTATGAAATCGTTATCAAGAGTGATATAAGGATTTTCAAGGTCTATGATATAACCCATCCTCTTTGTCATATCACGCCACATTCCCTCGTATGTAAACACCGATTCCCTACATTTTTCGTTGAATTCTTTAATTCCATATTTTTCTATATCTTGCTTTCCGGACATATTCAGCTGCTTTTCAACTTCTATTTCTACCGGAAGTCCATGTGTATCCCATCCTGCTTTTCTTCTTACAGCATACCCTCTCATGGTTTTATAACGACACACAGAATCTTTCAAAGTTCTTGCAATTACGTGATGTATGCCGGGCTTTCCGTTAGCAGTCGGCGGTCCTTCATAAAATACAAATGACGGCATTTCAGCTCTAGTAGTAACACATTTTTCAAGTAAATTTTCCTTTTCCCATAAATCGGCTTGTTCTCTTTGAAGCTCGGCTACGGGTTTTTTCGACAATTCTTTAAACATTCTAACCTCCTGTTTTTCATTACATCTTAATCTTGCATACCGCGATGCTTATAGGTATTTCAAACATTAAAAAACCCTAATTCGGTATGCGAATTAGGGACGATTTCAAATGAACCGCGGTACCACCCTAGTTGCAACAAGCGTTGCCTCTCATTTGGTTTTTGTAAGCTCAGGAGCGATATTCATATCCACTTCACCGATACCATCTCACCATATTGGTATCTCTCTGTAAGGTTATTACGCGGTACTACTGATTCCATCACAGCCTTATTTAATTATACAGGATATTTTATATCCTCAGCACAATTATGTCAAGCTTTTTTTGTTAATTTTTCCAAGTTTCTGTGTTTATTTTCAAAACATTCTCAACTGCTTTATATGTAATTTCCATAGAAAAGCCTTTTGCAATCAGTTTTCTTGTAAGCTTTTCTCTAATTCTTTTCTTTTCTTTAAACAAAGCTCCGACGTCATCAAAATCGTGCTTTATATTTGAAAGCGCAAAACCTTTTTCGGCAAGCTTTAAAGCTCTATCGAGTTCCGCTTCATCAGCGGCATCTTCTTTTAAATTCTCAAATGCCATCTCAATATCGCAATCTCTAATACCCTTCTCTCTCAGTTCCTTTTCAATGCGCCTCTTTCCTTTTAATTTTAATTGTGATGCATGAATATAGCTTTTAGCATATTCAATATCATCCAAATAACCAAGCTCTAAAAATTCTCTTATTACACCTGCTATGTCTTTTTGCTCATATTTTTTGCTTTCAAGTTTTTTTCCGAGTTCTCTACAAGAGTGCATCCTGATTCCAAGTATCCTCATAGCTGAGCAATACACCTTTTCGTATTCTTCGGATGTTTCAACCAATTCCAATTTCGAAAATTCCCTCCACTTTTCGCTTTTTTGCAATACAAACATTTAATGCAAAATCATCTTGCAAAATTTTATTTGCGAGTAATTTTATAATACTGCTAAGTTCATCCGGCTTTACAAGTATACCCTTTGATTCGCTTTCAAATTCATATATAAACCCGATTTTTTCATCTTCTGCTTTTACCGTATTTATGTTCCCTATTCCATTCTTAAATATCCCTGTTTCCATAAATTTGCCAATCGCTTCTTTTTTCGACCATATTTCAAAAAAAATTTTATTTTTTTCTTTTTCATCCGCAAATAACAAAAAAGATTTTTCCTCATCAGAAAAAAACCTTTTCGCCACATCATTTATTTTCATTTCTTGGAAAAACTGAAAATCCATGCCGATTTTCACATCTGAGAATACACATATCCAAACATTTCTTGAATGGCTTATAGAAAACTCTAAATCGGAACATCTCAAACAAGGCTTGCCGCTTTTTTTTCTAAAAATGTCTTCTTTTTTAACGGCAATCCCTTCCATAATCAAAGCTTTACAAAGCAAATCTTCACTCACAGTTTTTTCACCTGTGAAATTCAACGAATAATAAAATCTCAATTTCCCTCTTTTTCAGCAAGTTTCTCCAGTACTATCTTATAGCCGTCCGAACCGTATGTCAAACACTTATTTATACGACTAATCGTAGCTGTACTTGCTTTCGTGATTTCTTCTATTTCGCTATACGTCTTTTTTTTCGCTAAAAGTTTAGCAACCTCAAGCCGTTGTGCCATTGCATTCAGTTCATTTATAGTGCACGCATCTTCGAAAAACCTGTAACATTCTTCTACGGTTTCAAGACTCAAAATCGCCTCGAATAAACAATCTATTTCTTCTTTTTTAAATCTTGACTCGTAAGCCATTTCCCCGATTTCCTTTCACATATCCGATTTGATACACCCTACACTCAGCATTTATATTATCTTTTTCATATAACCGAATCATATCTTTTAGCTACATTTACATTGTAGCACTTTACTACATTATAAGTCAATAGCGCCTTTACAGCATATTTATCAAAATAACTATCTTCTTAATAAACACACCGTTACTCGGTTTCTTATCTGATGCAATAAAATTGGATTGAAAAAAATCTTTTAATCCGCATTTCCAAGCTCTAAAAATTGCTTCTCGTATATTCTTTTCAATGCAAGCCGGAGTTGTTTCAAACATTTCAGCAATTTTAGGATATAACAATTTTGTTATAGATTCCATGTAGATTTCATTCTCAAGACAAAGTTTGATTGCTGCAAACAAAAATTTACCACCTCTTAATTCCATAGGTACCGTAGATAATCTTAAAAACTGATATATTCGCAATTCCATTCTTTGTTCATAACTAAGAATGGAATTTTTGCCTACTTCACACATAGCTATATTCTAATACACTGTCTAAACTTTTCAAAAGTTTTTTCACCTATTCCTTTAACGTTTTTAAGTTCCTCAATAGATGAAAATCTACCGTTGCTGTTACGGTATTCCAGTATTCTCGCAGCCATAGCAGGTCCTACACCTTTAATAGTTTGCAGTTCTTCCGCTGTCGCAGTATTTATATTTACCTGTCCGCTGCTATTTATGACCCCGCCGGTATCAGCTGCGGTTTCATTTTTCCCTATATGCATATTTGAATTTGTGTTTAAATTGGAATTGTTGGATATACTGCTTGTTTGAGTATTTTGTGCATTAAATTCTTCTTCCGTTAACACCACTATTTTGTCTTGATCGTTAAGTTTTGCTGCCAAATTTAAATTCTGCGCATTAGCATTTTCAGTAAACCCGCCCGCCTTTTTAATAGCTTCATATACACGTGCACCCAACTTTAGCTTATATACATCCGGATTCACTACGGCACCCGAAACATCGACAAATATTTCCTTAGATTTTTCATTCTCCTGTTCAATATCATTTTCTCCATTTTGTAAATTCGTATTACTCGAACTTTTTTCATCGCCTGATTTCGCAATAATCTCACTGTTACTTCCAGTATTTAAAACGAACCCCTGTTCACTATTTTGTTTAAAACAAAATACAAAAAAAGCAAGTGTAAAGAGCAACACGCCCACACTTACCTTTATAATCGCTAATTTGTTTTGTTTTACAAAATTAAAAAAATAATCTCTATCCAAAAAAATCTTCATAACAACCTCCATTTTTTCCATTTGTAACCATATTATACTTTAGAATCCATTGGAAGTCAATTACTTTATTGTAATTTATTTACATTTACATCTCAAAGCCGTTATAAAAATATATTTTTTCCCTTTTCACACTTATAAATTCCCTACGTACACTCAAATTCAAGTATTCCAATAATGCCGTTATCAACAGCTCCGGGCTTAAATTCGAATCACTTCCCGCATCAAGCAGTGCCTTTAAAATCAATTTACCATCTTTCATTTCAAACTTTATTTCTCGTATCATTTGAGCGATATTTACTTGAACGAACTCCTTTTCCTTGCCTTTTTTCTTTTTTTTAAGCACAAATATTTCATCTTCCAACAAAAACCTGTCACAACTTGCGAGTATATCTTGTGCACCAACTTCGATTGGTATCTTAATTTCATAAAGTGCAGCTAATGTTATTGCCGCCAAACTCTTTGTTCCCATTTCATATTTTTCGCACTTCAAAATATTAAGTCCCTGTGGCATGAATACTCTTAACGCTTCAAGCATTTTTTCTTCACTTCCATCCTCTCTAACTTCAAATTCCAATATTTCATAGTCACTTTCATACCCCAGTGAAAGTGGCTGTGCAAATCCGATTTTAGGATGTGGATTAAACCCCTGCGAAAATGCAAGCTTTATCTTTGCCCTTTTGAAACTTCTTTTAAAAAATCGCAACAAGTCCAAATGTGATGTATACTTAAAATAACCGTTTTTTGAAAATTTCAATACATATTTAGACATAAACACCTCCAAGTTCACACTTTACCTTAGCATTTATGCCGCAATTAACACAACCGTATCTGCAATCACGTGTCGTTTGCTCCGATACAGCTTTTTCATTTTCACGCATCAAAAATTCCTTGGTAATTCCGCTATCAATTATATCCCAAGGCAGCACTTCATCATAATTTCGTTTCCTGTGCGCATAAAAATCTTTGGAAACTTTACAATCGGAAAAAGCCTGATCCCACAATTCCTTTTTAAAATGCTCAGTCCATCCGTCAAATCTACAGCCGAGTTCAAATGCTCTTATTATTACATCACAAACTCGCCTGTCGCCACGAGCAAACACCGCTTCCAAAATTGATGTATCGGTTTCATGATAGTTATAAGCCGCATTTTTAAGAGTTTTAAACTTATCTTTTAAGTAATAATGCTTTTGCATAAATTCCTCTTTTGTATCCTGAGCCATCCACTGAAAAGGTGTATGTGCCTTAGGTACAAAATTTGATGCGCTGACAGTAACATTAAATCTGGATTTACCGTTTATTCTGAAATTTATATCGATAATGTTTTTTGCAATATCGAAAATTCCGTCCAAATCATCATATGTCTCAGTAGGAAGCCCATTCATAAAATAAAGTTTTACATTTCTCCATCCAAGTTCAATCGCCTGTTCAACAGCAGCATAAATGTCATTTTCTGTAATTCCTTTATTTATAACATCACGAAGTCGCTGTGTACCGGCTTCCGGTGCAAATGTCAATCCCGATTTTTTATAACCTTGAATTTCCTCGAGCACCTTGAACGAAAAACTATCAAGCCTTAGCGACGGAAGTGACAAAGATACATTATCATCCTTACAGGTTTTCATAAGACCGGTTGCAAGTTCTTCAAAATTCATATAATCACTTGTCGAAAGCGACAAAAGTGACAATTCCTCGTGCCCTGTAGATTTTAATTGCATTTCCGCCAATTTTTTTATTCTTTCAGAGCTTCTTTCTCTTACAGGTCTATATATCATACCTGCTTGACAAAATCTGCATCCTCTGGTGCAGCCTCTAAACGTTTCAACAACCGCTCTGTCATGCACCACCTCTATTATCGGGACTATCGGCTTTTCCGGGAACTCCAATTCTTCCAAACTCTTTGATATTGCCCTGACTACACGCTTGGGTGCAAAATCTTCTAAAGGTATGTATTCAGAAATTTCTCCGTTATCCTTATATCTGACTTCATATAAAGACGGTATATAAATCCCTGTAATATTAGCAACTCTCTTAAAAAATTCCTTTTTACTTTCACCTTTCTTTTTTGACTTTGCAAATTCGTCAAAAAAAATAGGCAACACTTCTTCGCCATCTCCTATCAAAAATATGTCTACAATATCTGCAAGCGGCTCAGGGTTATATGCACAAGGACCTCCCGCTATTACAAGAGGCATATCTGAATTTCGTTCAATGCTTTTAAGTGGCATACGTCCTAAATTCAATATATTCAAAATATTCGTAAAAGACATTTCATACTGTAATGTAAAACCCAAAACATCAAGTTCTGCAATAGGAGTCTTTGTTTCCAATGTAAACAATGGTACATCTTCTTGCCTAAGCAAATACTCCATATCCGGTGCAGGGGAAAATATCCGTTCACAATAAACATCTTCACGCTTATTTAGCAAATTGTATATTATCTGCATACCCAAATACGACATTCCTATCTCGTACATATCGGGAAATGCAAATCCGAATCTTATCACATCACCTGTTACCTGCTTAATACACGAATTCGGTTCTCCTCCTATGTAACGTGCAGGTTTTTCGACACGTGACAAAAGAGAATCCAAATTAAAGTTCGAATTCATTTACATCTCCTTTTTCACGCATCAATTCTTCTATACTCATACCTATAAGTCCTTCTACTTCCTTCAATAAAATCTCGGTATCTTTCTGTCTTGCGCGTATACGTTTTATCGCTTCTTCATGTCCTTTAGCTTTATCCACTACATAGTCCATCCTTTCAGCAAGTCCTACGAATTTATCTTCCTTAACGACTCTATCTCCAAAACACACAAGATCCACTTCCGTAATTTCTTTCATGGTTTTTACCATATCATAGTCCATATGCACCGAAACAATATCAGCTTCTTCCTCATATCCTCTTTCTCTTAGTATATTTGCCGCCACCATCGCATGATCCGTTTTCAAGCGTACAAGATCGTGCATAAGTGCCGCCCCGCGAACCAGCTTGATGTCAAATGAATAACCATGCTCGTTCATCTCACGCGCTAAAATAACTGCCGCACGTGCCACAGCAAAACAATGCCTACGTATATGTGGCGGTGTAGCAAATTCCTTAAACATTTTCTCACATTCACTTACGCTCAATCTCTTAGTCATGATTTACTCCCTCTTGCCAGTAGCAACCTTAATCAATATTCTTCCCAGTATTCAAACTCGTAGTCAAACACCTTTACTATATCGCCCTCCTCAAGTCCCATTTCTTTCATTTTTTCAACGGTTCCCTTGCTTTCGATATATTTGTAAAGATACCTGAGCGAACCGGTATCACTGAAATTTGTTGAATCAAATATTTTTCTAAGCTGTTTTCCGGTTACAACAAAGCTACCGTTTGAATCCTTTGTAACATACACTTCTTTGAAATCCTGTTCTTCATCATCTTTTTCAAAATCAAAATACTCGTATTCCAAATCTATTTCTTCATCCTGCATGGAATTCAATATATTTGATGCCTCATTCAATAGCGGCTGTAGTCCTTGCAAAATAGGCGCACAAATAGGAAAAACTTTTATACCTTTACCTTTTACATATTCACTAAATTTAATATACCCTTCATCGTCCTCGGAAATCATATCCATTTTATTCGCCGCAACTATTTGCGGTTTTTTCGCTAGTTTAGGGTCGTATAATTCCAGTTCTGCATTGATTTTATCAAAATCTTCAATAGGATTTCTGCCTTCGCTACCCGACACGTCTACAACATGAATCAAGACCTTTGTCCTTTCTATATGCTTTAAGAACTCATGTCCAAGCCCCGCTCCCGCGTGCGCACCTTCAATAATTCCGGCAATATCAGCCATAACAAACCCGTCATTGCCTATTGACACTACACCTAAATTAGGTGAAATAGTTGTAAAATGATAATTTGCAATTTTCGGTTTTGAATTGGTGGATACTGAAAGTATCGTTGACTTTCCGACATTTGGAAATCCTACGAGTCCGACATCAGCTATCATCTTTAATTCAAGTAAAATATCTCGCTCCTTCGCCGGTCCTCCTGCCTGCGCAAAATTAGGCGCCTGCCTAACGGAATTTTTAAAATTGACGTTTCCCTTTCCGCCTTTGCCACCATGCGCAGCTATAAAGCTGTCTCCTGCTCTGACAAGATCCATCATAACTTTTCCGCTTTTTTCATCTATTACTACTGTTCCCGGAGGCACTTTTATGACTAAATCTTCGCCTTTTTTTCCAAAACGTTTTTTCTTCATTCCGTTTTGTCCGTCTTCAGCCTCGTACTTCCTTTTATATCTAAAGTCCATCAACGTTCTAAGGCTGGGATCGGCTAAGAATATTACATCTCCGCCTTTGCCTCCATCTCCTCCGTCAGGACCTCCTTCCGGCACATAAGGTTCACGCCTGAACGTTACCGCACCGTCGCCGCCTTTCCCTGAACGAATATAAATTTTGGCTCTATCTACAAACATAACGAGCCTCTCCTTTTCTACATATTTTAGCCGGAATAGGTAAATCCCGATTAACCTCTATACATTGTAATCTTAATTTTCAGTAAATACAAAAAAGCCCCTTAAGAAGGGGCTATAATTACTAAGCTTCTTTTGGATATACGCTTACTTGCTTTCTTTTTTTATCTTTCCTCTCGAACTTTACAGCTCCATCTATTTTCGCAAATAAGGTATCATCTCCGCCAATGCCTACATTATTTCCAGGGTGGAATTTTGTACCTCTCTGTCTTACAAGAATGCTGCCTGCTGTTACAAACTGCCCATCGCCTCTCTTGACCCCTAATCGTTTCGACTCGCTGTCACGACCGTTCTTGGAACTTCCGACTCCTTTTTTACTTGCCATAGATTACACCTCCTTTTTATTGCAATTTACATATAACATCTCTCACTACTATTCCGCTAATTCAACTTCTTCTTTAGCTTTTGTCTTTCTAGCTTTTCTAGCAGAAACTTTCTCAATTTTAATCATTGTATATGGTTGTCTATGACCTTGCTTCTTTCTGTAGTCCTTTTTTGCCTTGTACTTGAATATAACAACCTTTTCACCCTTGCCATGCTCAACTACTGTACCATAAACATTCGAGCTTTCAACTACAGGAGTTCCAACCTTGATCGTTTCGCCGTCACTTATCATAAGAACTCTGTCAAAATTAACCTTTTCTCCTACTGATACGTTCAGCTTTTCAACTACGATAGTATCTCCCTCTTGTACTCTGTACTGCTTTCCGCCGGTTTCAATCACTGCGTACATAAATCTTCTTACCTCCTCTTTCCAGTCTCGCCATACAAGGCAGCAAACGCTTTATGTGCCATCGCACGCCTTTTCTGAGCGGCTTACAATCAAACATACTAGCATAAAAAACACTGAATGTCAAGCATTTCTATCTTTTTTGCCTTTATTTTTTCTATGATTGTCAAACATATGTTACTGTCCGGTGTATTTTCATAAGTCTTAATATCATAGTGCTTGCTTCTGCGCGTGTTGCAGCATTTGACGGCTTAAACGTGCCGTCAGGATAACATAACTTTTCAAAATAAAAAAGAACGGCACATTTACCATTCTTTAAATCATATTTTTTTCTTTTTGATAATCAATATCTAAATATCTGCTTATTTCAGGTAGCAAATCTCTTGTCTTAACATTCGGTACAACATTAACTTTGTTTACACAAAGCGGAAACCATTTGTTTTCTTTTGCAAATTTTTTTATCAATCTCGCTGCTTTAGTAATGTTCATATCAAGGTGTAAATAATCACTATCTTTTTGATGTTCAAAACCGTTTTTAATTAAATACTTTTTTATCACTTCATATGCTCCTTGAGGAGATGTCTTTGAATAATATATTTTAAGTTTTTCAGTATCTAAATCAAAAGACACTACCGATCCATCAACTTCTTTTTTCTTATACGGCAACTTCATGACCTCCTGTCCAAAAATCAAACAGTTCAAGTTTCTTAAAATATTGCTTTATATCTTCTAAATCAAAATAGAAAAATGCCGTTTTTCCAAAGTCATCGGAATCTTTTTTGCCATACCTGTTAGCATAAGTTTTTTCTCTAATTTGCACTATATCGTGCCTATTCATACATTTTTTTATTTGAGCTTCAGCAAGCTCTCGTTCTTCGCTCGTTAAATCATCTTTAAGCTCAAATACTACCTCAAAATCGTATTCACGCTTTGCTTCTTCTTCATCAAGTGCATCAATCAGCTTTTCAATTTCATCATCCGTAAGCTGAAAGCTTACATCCTGCCCATTTATATTTCTTGTAATTGCAAACTCCATATCAAACCTCACTTATTTCAATACCTTTAAGCTGTTTTCTCATTTAAGTATAAAACTTAAAATCACAAATGTCAACGGTTATTGCGATACTATGAAATCATTGCAAGCACTTCATTTGCAAGATTTTCATATTCTTCAATTTCAGCTTTTACTTCTTTAGACAAATTTGTGTTGGATTCATAAACCTTCGAAAAATTATTTATTTTCAGCATAATTTCTCCGTTTCCATTAGTTAGTAGATATATACTTACTGAAAACTAACTTTATAAACAACTGTCAAGTTTCAGAGAAAAAGGAATAACTTAAAAAAGAGATTTCAATTCTGCAATATAGTCCAAACCAAAAACTTCTATTTCATCTAAT
>JBQMYS010000024.1:0-20685 GCA_052173355.1 Eubacteriales bacterium
AAGTCTGCCTGCTCCGTTGAGATATTTTCGGTTTTTATAGATTCTGATTTCGATTCACATATTTGATCATAATATATTGAATTTTCCGTAAAATTATAATCCAATGTCTTTTTTTCAGTTTGAGAAGGCTTTACAATATGAGCGCTGTCGCCGATTCCATAGCCTTCTTTAAGTTTTGTTGCTTCTTCAAGCCCGTACTTAATTTCAGATTCAGATTCAGATTCAGATTCACTTTCAAATTCTTCTTTTTTTAAATCCTTTTTTAAAAAAAGCTTATCATCAAGCATATAACTTAATATGTTTTTTTTCTTTTTCCTATCGTTTGCCTCATCTACAAATGATATAGGTTCAGCAGCTACCTGCTGTGCAATTTCTTTTTCTTTAATCTTCAAAAATTCAGCTTCTTCTTGCATTGCTTCTTTTTGCATCTGTTTTTTTATAACTTTTTTAGTTTTTTAATTAAACAAAAACTGTGAACTGGAACTATTTGAAAGAAGCAATAAGGACACCATAATTGTCGCAATTCCAAATATGTAAAGCCCTGTTTTCCCAAACCATACAAGTACCAGTAAAGCCGCCATCATGCCGACAGCACCGCCCGATTGCCCTGCGATTCCTGCTATATACCATTTGTCAAGTGTAATATACTTAAAAGATATGGCTGATATATCTATAAATCTTTCACTATACATTAGACTTATCATCAAAAATGTTAATGAAAATAAAATTATACTTTTTTTATTTGAATTTCCTGTTTTGTTAAAAAGCAATAAAACACCATATGTAACTATATAATAAGGAATTATTCCCCCTACATTTCCAAAAAGTCCACAAAAAAAGTGATGTATTAACTCTCCTACTTTTCCTGCAGCAGTAGTTTGTATAGCAATAGCAAAAAAAACTCCAAGGGCTATAGTGACTATAGCCCAAATTTCATGATTTATCCTATTTTGTTTGATTTTCTTTTCAAATACCTCTTTTTCTCTTAAATCGTCAATAGCTTTTTTGTTGCTTTTTTGTGAAGTTTTTGATGCTGTAGTTTTTCGCTTCGTCTGCGCCATTTTAAATTATCACCTCATTATTTATTCAAAAAAGTATAAATTATTACCGCTATACCCACGAACCATGTATAATAGGAAAAATATTTGAGTTTATTTTTGCAAACAAACGCTATCATCATTTTTATTGCTAAAAATCCTGAAATTGCTGCAACTAAAACACCTATTACAATAGGTAATACAAAATTGGAATCCATCCCGCCTGCAAAAGCCTTGGGTCCTTCCAAAACAACAGAGCCCAATATAGACGGTATCGAAATCAAAAATACAAATTTCACCCCGGCTTCTTTCTTTATCCCGGAAATAAGACTTGAAAACAGCGTAGAACCCGATCTTGAAATACCCGGAGTTATTGCAATACCCTGACAAATTCCTACGAAAAGAGCGTGTCTGAATTTCATTTCAGCAATCCCGATTCCGGGAGAAGTAAACCTTTCCGAAAAAAACAGTATCGTTCCCGTAATTAAAAGTCCTATTCCAATAGCAATCAAATTCGTATAAAATGCAGCAAACACATCGCTTAATGCAATACCGATAATAGCTGTAGGAATAGTTGCCACAATTATCATATATCCCAAAGTTCTAGTTTCGTTTTTATAAAAACCGAATCCTTTGCCTGTAGCAATATCTCTAATTGCCGCAAAAAGTTCAACCAAAAGTTCCCATATGTCTTTGTAATATACTGCAAATACTGAAAGCAGCGTTCCAAAATGAAGAAGAACTGCAAAAACTAAGACATTGTCGCCGTTTATACCGAAAAAGTGCTGCAATAATGCAAGATGTCCTGAACTGCTTATAGGTAAAAACTCGGCAAGACCCTGAGTAAGTCCAAGAATTATTGCTTCAATGATTGTCAATTTTTACCTCTTTCTATTTTGCTTTTATATATCCCTTTGCTACAAGAGATTCAGCGCAAAGTACAGCACCACCTGCCGCACCCCTAACGGTATTGTGAGAAAGTCCTATGAATTTATAATCGTAAACTGAATCTTCTCGAATTCTGCCGATTGAAACTCCCATTCCCTTTTCAAAATCTACATCCAATTTAACTTGAGGTCTATTGTCTTCCTCTAAATACTGAATAAAAGGAGTAGGTGCACTAGGTAATTTTTCTTCCTGCGGAAAACCCTTAAATTCACGCAGTTTTGCAATCAGCTGCTCTTTTGTCGGTTTTTTCCTGAACTTTACAAACGCTGCCGCTGTATGTCCGTTTAAAACAGGTACACGCACACACTGACAAGTTATTTTAATGTCATCTGCAATCTTGATTTCATCATTTTCAACTTTACCCCAAACTCTTAGAGGCTCTTTTTCACTTTTTTCTTCTTCGCCATCAATATACGGTATAATATTTTCTACCATCTCCGGCCATTCCGCAAAAGTCTTACCGGAACCTGAAATAGCCTGATATGTGGTGGCTACAACTTCATATGGTTCAAATTCTCTCCATGCCGTAAGAGCGGGAACATAGCTTTGAATAGAGCAATTCGGCTTAACTGCCACAAATCCGTTAGTTGTACCCAGTCTTTTCTTTTGAGATTTTATTATATCAAAATGATCTATATTTATTTCCGGAATTACCATAGGTACATCTTTTGTCCATCTGTGTGCACTGTTATTCGAAACAACCGGTGTTTCCGTTTTTGCATATTCTTCTTCAATAGCCATTATTTCTTCTTTTTTCATGTCAACTGCACTGAATACAAAATCAACCTTACTTGCTACATTGTCAATATCATTTACATTCATTACTTTTATATCTTTAACAGCGTTTGGAATAGGAGTAGGCATCTTCCATCTACCTGCAACCGCATCTTCATATCGTTGTCCTTCACTCTTTGGGCTTGCTGCAAGCACTACAACCTCAAACCAAGGATGATTATCCAAAAGTGATATAAAACGTTGTCCAACCATTCCCGTTGCACCTAAAATTCCTACCTTAAGTTTCTTTTCCATACGTTTTACCTCCAATTTTTTTTATGACTAATAACAGTAATTGTATCATATTTTAACGCATTTGTGAACCACTACAATTTTTTTTACGCTAAGTGTGTATAGGAAAAAGTTACTTTTTAATGATTATTTATTTTTTACATAAAATGTTGCTCTTCCTTTACCATGTCTTTCAATGTACCTTTCCTCAGTTAATTGCTTAAGCATATTTTCAATTGTCGCTTTTCCTACACTCGGAACCAATTCCATCATATCACTTTTAGTAAATTTACCTAACTTGCTATCAATTGCATTTCTAACAAGATCGATTGTAGGTACTTTTTCGTCTACATAATCAACTCTTTCTTCAAAATCAATATAAGCAGCTAATATGGTTCTAAGAATATATTTTATAAATGGCACAGGATTTTCTTTATTTTCATGCCAGCCTATCCCACTTTTTTCTAGAGCTACATAATAACCGTCTTTATTTTTTGCAATCTTACTTTCTAAACTGATATATTTCCCAATTACATATCCTTGTCTGTATAGCAAGAGAGTTGTTAGTAAACGACTCATCCTCCCATTTCCATCATTGAAAGGATGGATGCAAAGAAAATCATGGATAAAAATAGGAATTAGAAGCAACGAATCCACTTCTTTTTTATCAAAGGCCATATTTAATTCACCGCAAATTTTTTCAATCGCACCTGGTGTTTTATATGGGGATAAGGGCTTAAACCTTTCGATAGCATTACCATATTCATCTTTTTCTATAATAGCATTCTGCGTATTTTTATATCTACCACCAATTCCTTTTTCACTATACTTAAACAGGTCTCTATGAAGTTGCAAAATATAGTTACTGTTAATTGAAATATATTCATAGCTTTCGTGAATTGTATTTAACACATCTCTATATCCAAGAATTTCTTCTTCATCCCTATTTCTAGGAGTTGTTTTTTGATTCATTAACTCTTTTATTCTGACTGCTGTAGTAACAATTCCCTCTATTCTATTAGAATCCTCTACGCTTTGAATTTTAGCAATCTCTACTAATTTATCCAAAACAGCAGGTTTGCGTTTCAAAAAAAGTTCTTGTTTTCCTTTGCGTTCATGAATTTGTGAGAGAAGATTTATGATTTCACTATCCCACTTACTTCTTGTTAGATTTTCATAATTAAAAAACCTCATTCGCCTACCTCCTTTTTGTTTCGCCTAATTATAGCATATTTTTAGGCGATTGTTAAGTGTTTAAGCGATTAAACGAATGCAAGGCTCACTTCAAATGGACGGAAAAATGATGTATCTATCAGAAACCTTAGGGGTTTGGAAGATTGAATAAATTGTTTATAACAAAAAATGGCGAACACCGAAGTATTCGCCATTTTTAACCGATTGACAACAGTTACTTAGAACTATTTATCTCCACCCTGAACAGGAAGAATCATCTCAACCTCACCATGTGGTCTTGGAATTACGTGAACTGAAATCAGTTCTCCAACTCTTTCTGCTGCTGCTGCTCCTGCATCTACTGCCGCTTTTACAGCACCTACGTCACCTCTAACCATTACTGTTACAAGTCCGCCACCTACATGTACTTTTCCGATTAAGTATACGTTTGCAGCCTTTACCATAGCATCGGCAGCCTCTATTGAACCTACTAAACCTTTTGTTTCAATCATTCCTAATGCATCATACTTAGTCATTTCATTTTCCTCCTAAAACTTTTCCTTTAATAAATTATATTTTAAATTTGTTAGTTATTTATATTTTATTCGCCTCTCATTGCGCCTACTAAAGCATCTATCATCTTAGTAAGTTCTGCAGTATCTATCGGTTGATCCGAAGCTGCCGGTGCGCTTGCATTTGTTGAACCGCATCCGCAACCTGTTCCGTAAATAATACCGCTGTTACCGCTTTGATACTGTGCAGGTGACAAGTAATTGGCAGTACTTCCACAATTTGCATTGCACGACTGCGAAGCAGGTGGCTGCGCAATCGGTGCTGCACAACTTGACATTGTAGTACAAGTACCTACGGATGCGCATCCGCCCGTAAGTTCAGGATGATTAAATGTAGGATCATCCGATGCAAGTGTTACGCAATTTTTGATTCCATATGCAACCTTTTTAATATTTACGAGTTGCAACGGCCCTACATTCTCAGATACCGAACTTCCGCCCATTGTTCCGCATCCAAGCGTGAATGCAGGGAACAATGATGTACTTGCTCCTGTACCTCCCATAGTACCTCCGGTATTTACAAGTATTCTTGAAGCCGGTTTTACAGAAAACTCAAGCACAATATTTCTATCATTTGTGTGTAAACTCATTGTATGACCTATGCCATTTTGAAGCAACTTAATGCTCAAATCGCAAGCTTCATGCCAATCTCTTACAACATAAAATGCAAGAACGCTTGTAAGCTTTTCATATGATAAAGGATAACCTTCTCCTACACCACCTTGATGTCCTATTAACACTCTTGTTGTCGGAGGAACGTAGATACCTGCAGCTTCCGCTATTACAGGTGCTGCTCGTCCTACAAACTTAGCGTTCATAGCATGACCGTTTTTAAATAGCAGTTTGCATACTTTATTTGTTTCATCTTCGTTCATAAAGTAAGCTCCCTGTGCCTTAAATTCCGCTATAACAGCATCTTTATTGCATTCTTCACAAATAATCGATTGCTCCGATGCGCAAATTGTACCGTTGTCGAAAGTCTTACTTGCCATTATATTCGTAACAGCCTGCTTGACATCCGCGGTTCTTTCTATGTATGCAGGCGAGTTCCCTGCACCTACACCAAGAGCCGGTTTACCTGCACTGTATGCCGCCTTAACCATTCCCGGTCCGCCGGTCGCGATTATCATCTTTACTTCATCACAATGCATAAGCTCATCTGTTGCTTGCATTGAAGGCATTGAAATGCATCCAATAATATTTGCAGGTGCGCCTGCCTCTACTGCCGCCTGAGCCATTAACTGCGCAGCTTTAAGAGTACACTTTGCAGCTGAAGGGTGCGGTGAAAATACGATACCGTTTCTCGCCTTTATCGCAATCATAGCCTTATAAATCGTTGTAGATGTAGGGTTTGTAGACGGTACTATACCCATCAAAAGTCCAACCGGATCTGCAACTTCTATGATTCCCTTTACAGGATCTTCTCCGATGATTCCGTTTGTTTTCATACCTTTCATCGCATCATAAAGTATTGTTGAAGCCATATGATTTTTATATGTCTTATCTTCTACTTTACCGAATCCTGTTTCTTCCACTGCCATCTGTGCTAAGCAAACAGCATTTGCCTCTGCCACACGAACCATATTGCAAAGAATTCTATCAATCTGTTCGTCATTATAATGCGCAATCTGCTGTGTTGCAATCTGCCCAAGTCTGGCAAGATCTCTTGCCTCTTGCACCGAACGCAAATCATAATCAACATTTCCCATTATAGTCTGACACCTCCTTCTTCCATTATTACCGTATAAAATTAAATTAAATATGTTACCAAATCTCCCTTATACTAATGAGTAGCATAAAATGCCTTTACCTTGTCAGGTGAACCGAACTTGAGTTTCGCTCCGTTTTGGAAGAAGAAGCAATCCCCTGCATTTCCGGTATATACCTTTCCGTTTGACTCTATTGTAAGCGTACCTTCAACTACATAATAAAGTTCCTGGCAAACGCATTCCCAAGGGAATTCACATTTCTCGATAGTGATAAATCCTGCGTTCATTTCACAACCGTCGTCTTTGTTAACAAGTTCATTATAAAAAACTTTATCAGACGGATTTCCTGTATCAAGGACTTCCCATTTAGCTGTATTTCCACGAACCAGCTTCAAATTTGAATCTCCTTCAGATACATAAGGGACATCTTCTCCAAATTTTGTAAGAAGATTTCCAAGCATTCCTTTTTCAAGCAACACTTTAACCGCATTGTAAATCACATCTTTATCAATGTCTTGGCACTGCGAATTGCAAGACGCTTTAGTTTCAGAACAATTTGCCGCTACGTCACAAGTACCTGTTTTGAATTCAACACCCAAATTACCTGCAACATCTCTTGCGGACGGTGTAATCAAAGTATTTTCATCAATACAAATTACTTTCTGACCTTGCTTTGCCAATGTTTCTACCTCTTTAGCGCAAATCAGTTTCTTCATGCACTCACATCCTTTCAATCAATTATTTTACTTTCTTCAGCTTTTCTTTTAATTTCGGATAATGCATCCTCGACGGCAGCCGTATCACCGAATAAAGCGAGTAAAATCATATTTTGAGGACAGCTTCCTTTAATGTCTTCAACTACCACTCCTACAGCTTTTTCAGCAATATCCGCAGCAACTACCATCTCTATCATCTTACCTTGCACGAGCCCGACCGCATCTATGCAAGGAGGGAGTTCGTTTTTTGACGAACCTTTACGGCGCATCAGTATATCAATCGCTCCTTGTGACGGAGATTTAATTATTCTTATGTCCACTTACGCGCCCCCTTTCTTTTAATTCCTGTAAATAATTTCCCAGTTCGTCAACGCCTTCTTTAGTTTCAAGATTTATATTAAAATAAGGCTCGCTTACACCTATTGCATTTAGTTGCTTCTTACAAATTTCAGCATTTTCGGGCTTTTTATCAGCTTTGGTAATAACCCCTATTACAGGACATCTAAACGCCTTAGCAAATCCGTAAGAATAAACTTCCGTACACTTTGACTGATCAACAATCAATATCATACACCAAGCATCCTGAGCAAGCGCAATCATATGCTTATACATCCAAACATTTTCAATATATGCACTGGGCACATCAATGGTCTTGTCCGTATATATCGTGTCCTGAGTTTTTTTGAGCGGTCCATCATAATCATTAAAAAAATTAACAAGAGATGTTTTGCCGCACCCTCTCGGTCCGATAACCATGATTCTCTTTTTTCTCATGTTTTTGTAACCGGAACCGTAGTAAACTCAAGTAGATTGCAAAGTGTTTCTGTTACAGCCGTTAAAGCGGTTTCGACACTTTGAACATCGCCTGCCACAACAACCGAGCCCGTAAAACGATCCAGAAATCCGATTTCCACATCAGCGGTTTTGGTTGCAATATCCGCTGCTATAATAGCAGTTTCACATGGTGTCAAAGTCAATATTCCTATCGCACCTCGATCGTCAATGCCAAGCCTCTCATAGATGTCTTTCATAGGAGAAGCAATAACATGGGCAATAGTAACCTGTTTACCCGGAACTGATTCCTGTATTATACGGTCTACCGCTTTTTCATTCATTACTCCCATCAATTCACCTTTCTGCCTGCGGTCTAGTGTCTAATCACCGAAACCGGAAAATCATAATCCTTGATCCAACTTTCAATCCTGTCTAAATCTTCTTCACTAAGACTCGGATCGTCATCTATAGGATACTCCATGCCTAATTGGTTGTACTTGTGCACACCCAACTTGTGGTAAGGTAACAGGTCTATACCTTTAAAGTTTTTTGCATCTTTATATGGCATCAGAAATTCTATTACCCCTAAAATTTCTTCTTTACTGTCATTTATACCCTTTAACATAGGCATTCTTATCTTTACATTGTATCTATGGTTCAACAGTTCCTTCAAATTTTCAAGAATAACTTCGTTCCTCACACCTGTCAGTTCCTGATGTTTTTCCGAATTGATATTCTTTATATCAAACAAGAACAAATCAACGAATTCCGCTAATTTCATAATCGTTTCTTTTTGCGTATATCCACACGTTTCTATTGCAGTATTTATGCCTTCCCGTTTGCAAGATTGAAGTAAACTCAAGGCAGCCTCAGGCTGTGAGGAAACTTCCCCTCCTCCGAGGGTAACACCTCCACCTGACTGATCGTAAAACGCTCTATCTTCTTCAACATAATCAAGCAGATTTGCAATAGTTTCCTGCTCGCCTGCCACCTTCAATGCCGCATAATAACACGCTTGAACACATTTTCCACAACCTATGCAATCAATCTCGCGATTAACTATATGCTCACCATTTTCGTTAAAACTATGTATACCTTGCGGACAAACCGGAACACAAGCCTGGCATCCTACGCAATTTGAAGCCGTAAACATTATCTGATATTTTCTTACAAGTCCTTCCGGATTCGAACACCACTTGCATCGAAGCGGACAACCCTTAAAAAACACCAATGTTCTGACACCTGGACCATCATACATATTGTATTTTTGCTTATTAAAGATGAAAGCTTTACGCTCAACCATCTTTGTTCCGTTGTCATTCATGTAAATTCCTCTCCTATCTTATGGAGCCGGTTTCTTAGAATTTTGTTAGCATAGTTCTGCTGATAATTTCGTCCTGAACATCCTTACAAAGCTCTGTAAAGAAAGCACTATATCCGGCTACACGAACTACTAAATCCTTATATTGTTCAGGATGCTTCTGCGCTTCAAGAAGTGTATTGTTATCCATGTAGTTGAACTGCATTTCACCGTTACCGAATGCGCACGCTGTACGAAGAAGCGTTATTATACCGTTTTCTCCTTCCGGCGTATCTAAAAGTCCTGCCATGAGTTTGAAGTTGTGAACCATACCGATATTCATGTTGTCATTTGCAAGCTTTGAAATTGTCTTGATAATAGCAGTAGGTCCCTTGAAGTCTGCACCCTGTGTAGGCGAAATACCGTCTGACAAAGGTGTCCAAGCGGCTCTTCCTCCTGCTGAAGCTCCGGTCAACTGTCCGAATGGTGTATTATTTGAAATGGAAAGAGTACCATGGCTCAATATCGAGTGCAATGTCTTATACTTTCTGTGCTCCATTTCAGTAAAGTTGATAAGATCGGCAGCTATCAAATCGGCATAGTCGTCATCGTTACCGTATTTAGGAGCTGCAAGACAATCAGCCTTAACCTGATCGTAGCCTACAAAATCTGCAACCAAAGCTTCATTTAACTGTTTAAGTGTATATTTCTTATCATCAAATACCAACTTCTTTATTGCAGCCATAGCGTCTGCGTATGTAGCAAGTCCGGACCAAACAACTCCAGGTCCGAAGTTATACATTGCTCCACCTGCGGATACGTCCTTACCTTTTTCCATACAACCTTCAAACATTATAGACATGAGCGGTTTTGGTGCCAAGTCTCTATGTACTCTCTGTGAGATTACGGTTGCAACGGCAGTCCATTTTGTAATGTACTTAATCTGTTCTTTTACTGCAGCTTCAAACTGTTCATAAGTTTTGTACTGATCAATATCTCCAAGATCAGGGCAAACCTGTTTTCCATACCACAAAGGCACACCTCGATTAAGAACAAGCTCTATACAAATAGGCCACTGAGTATATGCTGTTGAAGTCCACTGATAAAGTCTTCCTGATTTTTGAGGTTCTACGCAACCCATCAAGCAATAATCTCTTGCATCTTCGATAGATATTCCCTTTGCAAGCATCATCTTGATATGTGTATCGTCAAAGTGACAAGCAGGGAATCCCATTCCTGCACGAATTACATCAACAATCTTCTTCATATATTTCTGAGGTGATTTGTTGTTAATTCTGCAAGCAAGTGAAGGCTGATAAATCTTTGTATGTCTTACCGCATCCATTAAAAGATAAGTAAGTTCATTTGTTGCATCTCTGCCGTCTCTTGTAAGTCCGCCTACGCACATATTAACAAACGGCTGGTATCCTGCGAAGAACTTGGAACCGCCCTCGCTTGTTACCCACATCATCTCGGACATCTTTACAAGCATACAGCTTGCAAGTTCAAATGCAAGATAATTGTTAATTCTTCCGGAATCAATATCTGCTTTGTAGTAAGGATACATATACTGGTCAACTCGACCGATCGACATACCTGTCTGGTTTTCTTCAACAGGAAGAAGTGATTCAACTGTAAATACAGACTGAATTGCTTCCCAGAAAGTTTCAGGCTTATGAGCAGGAACTCTCGCATTTACTTCTGAAATCTTCAAAAGTTCTTCTTTTCTCTTAGGGTTTGTTTCCCTTGCTGCGAGTTCTGCCGCATACTGTGACATTCTTCTTGCATATGCCATAACACCTTCAGTTGTTTCAATACAAGCCTTGTAGAAATAAATCTTCTCAAGATCTTCAGGATTTTCATAATCAAGTTTTGCAAGATGATCTTTTGCCTCTTGCTGAATGTCAAGCATACCCTTTTTCATAAGTATTACATCATATCCCGGATTTGAGTCTCCTCCTCCGTTTACTGCGTGATACGAACAGTCAGATACGAATGACTCTCCGGAAAGTTCCCAAACACCTGCTTCACGATATTGGCTTTCACAATACTCATCAACAGATTTTCCTTTCCAATATGGGAACAATTCCTCCCTCATTATTCTCTTGTCTTCATCTGAAATATAGAACGGGTCCTGATCACGTTTTCCGATTGTATCAATTTCATCTACCATCCATCTCCATGCAATATCAGGAGAGAATGCACCTGCTCTTGGTGCTCCGTTTGGTGCTCCGACGATAAGTTCATCATCTTGAATTACAAGAGGTGCTGTTTCACAGCAATATCTAAAACACTTCGCACGAAGAAGTATAGGCGGCATTCCAGGATTTTCTTTTGTAATCTGAGTTACCGCACGTGCTCTGTGCGTTGTAATTGAAGGAACTTGCTTCAAAAAGTTCGCTTTCAAGTTTACAATACGCTGTGTAGGACCTACCGGAACTCCATCCGCATCAACCTGCGTTGTCGGCGCCGCTGTTGATGAATAATATATAGGTTTATCATTTCCGCCATTATTGTAATTTGCGGAATTTGTAGGGATATTTGCAATATCTCCCGCAACGGACTGAAACATCTTCATCAAAGATGCACGTTCTTCTGCGGACATATTTTGAGTTGCCTCTGCAAGTTTATTTGAAAAATCTCGAATATCCAAAACTACTACCTCTCTTTTCTATTTATTTTTTAATATAACTTCCAATAGCATTTCCGCTATCTTTTTTATGGCTTCATCATTGCGACATTCCAATCCTGAAACATTCGCAAAATCACCATAGGGAGTCCCGATGCCCATATCTTCTATCCTTCTAACACCATATCCGACTTTTCGAATATAGACAAGATTCATAGGAGATACGTTGTCAGAGGTCATTCCTTTTCCAACCAATCCGCTCCCTAGAGTCATTGCAGGGAAAAGGTTTGTGGTCGCTCCCATACTGCCAAATACTGCCGGTGTGTTTACAAGCATTCTTCCTACAGGTTTTTTTAGTGCAAACTGTTTTATTACTTCTTCATCGCGCGAATGAATAACCAAAGTATGCCCCTTATTTTCAGAAACAAGTAATTCAATACACTTTTCACAAGCGTGCATCCAGTCATCCTCTATGTAGTATGCAAGTACCGGGCAGAGTTTTTCCTTTGAATAAGGATTTGTTTGTGACACATACTTTTGCGGTGATAACAGTACCCTTGTCGTATCGGGAACATTAAATCCCGCTTTTTTTGCCAGATATACAGCCGTTTTTCCTACGGTTTCGGAATTTGCTTCTCCATTCGGATAATACAAAATATTCGCCAGCTTAGAAGCTTCTTCTTCATTCATAAAATATCCGCCATTATTTTCCAGCTCCATTTTCACTTCACCGGCAATACAGCTGTCAACTACTATTGCCTGCTCTGCCGCCGAAACCATACCGTTATCAAAAGTTTTACTTGCAATTATATCAAGCACTGCTTGATGAATGTTTGCTGTTCTTTCAATAAATGCAGGACCGCTTCCGTTTCCGCCGTATATCATAGGCTTTCCTGCAGCGGAAGCTTCTTTTAACATGCCCGGCACCCCGGTATTTAAAATCAGAGATGTGAATTTGTGATTCATCATTTCTACAGCCCCTGCTTGAGTAACCGCATGAAGATACGCAACAGCACCTTCTACGAGTCCATGTTCTTCAGCTGCACCTATCAAAATGTCAAGCACTCTTGCAACTGTTTTTTTTTGCCCTCGGATGTGGTGAAAACACTATAGCATTTCCGGATTTTACGGCTATCAGCGTATTGTATATGGTTGTCGAAACCGGACTTGTTGCAGGGCAAAGCCCTATGATAACACCTATAGGAACTCCTATATCCATAATTTTTTTTGTTTCATCTTTTTTTATAATGCCCACGCAATGCATATCTTTAATCTGCGTAGGTAAATAATCACAGACAAAACGATTCTTGATATATTTATCCTGCCATCTCCCATAATCGGTTTCATCACAGGACATCTCTGCAAGTTCTTTCGTATGCTTAGATACCGCATCCGCCATAGCAAATACGATTTCATCAAGTTTTTCCTGCGGAAATGTCGCCAGTTTTTTTTGAGCTTCTTTCGCATTCTCAACCAATATACGGGCTTCCTGAATGGAGAGCAAATCATGATCTATTATTTTCATATTCATTTAAATCTCTCCTTTACTCCCTACATTTTTTATTCTTCAGTCTTGTAAGGTAATAATTTGTCAACTTTGTAAAGTGCTGTAATTTTTTTCAAATCTTCGTGCGGTCTTGCAATTACGATTGAGCTATAAGGTTCCGCTCCCATATCCTGAACCGCTTTCACACCTGCTTCTACCGCTGTTTTACAAGCGCCAACATCTCCTTCTACAAGAACAGAGATATAGCCTGATGCAGTATTTTCAAAGCCTATAAGCTCTACTTCAGCAGCCTTTACCATAGCATCGGCAGCTGAAATAACAAATACTATACCAAAAGTTTCTACTAAGCCTAAAGCTTCTGATCTTATTGCCATGTTACCACTCTCCTTTCTTATAACTCATCTACATCGTAGATGGAAACGATGTCGCCAATCGGCTTAATAGGTCTTGGAATAACCTGAGTTGCTGTCAATTTGCCGATTGCACTTGCCGCTTCAGCTCCCGCTTTGATTGCTGCTGTAACGGCTGCTACATCGCCCTTAATCATGATAGTAACCAATGTTGAACCTACATTTTCATACGAGATAAGTTCAACTTCTGCCGCTTTCAGCATTTTATCGCAAGCTTCAAGCGCAGGAACCATACCTACCGTCTCCAGCATTCCCAGAGCTTCATCTGCGTAGTATCTCATGTTCACTCTCTCCTTTCAACTACTGTAAATAACTGTCTATTACATCAGCTTCATCTTGAGTGCAGGCATAATAGATCACCAGTTTTCCATTTTTATCGAGCTCGTATTTACTCTCGTGAATTATAGCGTTTGAACAAGCAGTCATAAGTGCTTCGTCCATAGCCTTATCCTTAAATGCCTTAAATCCGCTATATGTATCTTTAAGTGCATTCTGCACATCTGCCCTACTTAAATCTTTATCAACGTTTTCTGAAAAGTTTTTCAGCATTGCTGCAAATAATGTTCTCATATTTTTACGCCTCCTTACTTATTCTGCCTTATTGGCTTTATCCTGGGAAATAGCAAGAAGTAAGATACCGCCTACCATTATAAGAGCACCAACCCATGCAGGCCAAGCAAGCATAAATCCGTCTCCGCCAAAGATTAAACCGCAAATTACCAAGCAGTACGCAGGTCCCCAGAACGCATATGTTCCGTTACATCCCATACCTAGGGCCGCTCCGCACATTGAAGCTCCTTTGTACCAGAATTTAAATGACCAAGATGCAAATATACCCGCTACAAAGAACATCCATACTGACGGTCCGTCCATAAGAGCCTGTCCTACAAGAGCAATTCCGGAACCTATGCCTTCTCCTCCGATGATTGAAAGAATTGAGCAAAGAATAACAGCATTAACAAGACCGGATGTAACCTGTCTGATACAAATTGCAACTTCGGTATCTACCATACAGCAAGCATATCCACCGACTGCACCTTCAATACCCCAACCGAGAGCCGCCAAGAACGCAGCCGCCATACCAAGCACCGCATCGCCACTCAAGTTTCCGAAAATTCCTGCAAGTCCGTCTTCAGGTATTCCATATCCGAACAAACCGATAATTACAGCTGCCGAGAAACAAATAACGATACCGCCGATCATTCCGCCTGTAAGTTTTTGTTTGTATAAAAATCTACCTATAATTGCTCCAATAGCCGCATTCAATGCCGCAATCGGTACTATGATAGAGCCTGCCATTTGAAGTCCTATTACATAGCAAGTAGATGCCAACGGTCCTCCGATAATTGCCGCAACTATCAGGATTTTACCGGGTTTTGTTTTTATTGCTCTTGCAAAGTCGCCCAATCTGCCTATAAACCCTGCCCAGCCAAGTGACCATATAGCGGAACAGATGTCATTTACAGCCGCGCCTACAGCCGACAATGTGTAAACTACTGCAAATGCAGATAATCCACTTTCCGCTCCGTACCAAGCTGCCCATACACCTGTCGCCATACCCTGCGTTAGAAATGCAGTGTAGCCACCATATAGGAAACCTGAAAGTAAAGCAATAAAAATTCCTTTTTTTCTGAACGCTAAAGCCATTTGCTTTCTAGCTTCGAGCGCCGCTACGTTGTTGATTTCACCCATAAAAATACTCCTTCCGTTTTTTCTATCATTGTTAAATAATTAACGATGATTGTTATGAGAATACCATAAATATACTTATGGTAATTATAACCTATACTGTATAGTGGAATGTCAACGTAATTTTAAAAACAATTTATACCGCAAGTTAGTATTATTATACAACGCATAGTAGTTCCATGCTTTTATATTTCGCACTTTATTGTAGATGCCATATATCGCAAAGGATACATGCAAATTTTATTGCACCTAAATATTGGAATTTGAAAAGTTTTTTATTCAAAAAGTGCTTTTCTTGCGTTTTTTGGTCGCATTTTTTTTGATATTTTGCTCAAATCAGGCTGCATTTTTACCTCAAAACATTCCCCTTAGGGTACTGTTTTTACTCCTGCCTCTTTTTTACGTTTATAGATACTTCAGTCACAAAATCAGCCGTTTTCCTTATAGTCCAATAATCAATTACATACCTTTCAACCGATTCTTCACTACATTCATATCCATGTCTTTCAGCCCAATCATATATCTTTGCATATGTATTGCTTATGTCCTGATGTCCTCCTATATGATAACAGGTTGCCGCCATAGCGCCCCAGATAGTCATAACAGGTACGTTCGTAAGCGGTCTTATATTTTTTTGCAAAATTCTGGATTTTACAGGTTTCCCCTCCATTTTATCTTTCGCGTTTAAATATTGAACCACAACCGCTCCGGTTATCTCTGTATCTATTGATTTTAAATAATTCGTCCAAGGAATATTTATGATAGTTTCCCTGTAATCATATCTAAAATCCTGTTCAAGATAACAAGTTGTAAGAGGTTGCATAAACTTTACAGACACCTCATCGGTTTTGTTTATAAGAACACTTTCAGCTTCAATTATCAAATTGTACCAATCTCTTACAGAAGTATGCGATACTCGTATTTCTTCCTCTTTGAGTTTCAGTTCTTCAATTTTTTCTCGAAACCCTTTTTCACAAACAGCATAAGAATCGCTATCTAAAAATTCTTTCATTTCTTCAAGCTTAAAACCCATCTGCTTAAAATATTTAATAATAGGAACGAAAAACAAAATATCATCATCATAATACCTGTATCCGTTTTTTTCCGATATATATGTTGGTGAAATAATTCCTATCTTATCGTAAAATCTGAGCGCTTTTTTTGATATATCGCAAATTTCGCTAACTTCTCCGATAGAATATAGTTTATCAGTCTTTTCAAAGCAAGCCATTTTAACCTCCGTAAACTACTTTATCTTGTTTTCGGCATCTTCCAAATTTCGATACCCGTAAAATTTAGCTGTCATCTCGTGAATTTCTTTTGATATATTTCGATTTTCTTTATCCGCTTTTACCAAATCCGCCAAATACAGCACAAGAGTTTTAAGCGAATATGTCTTCAATTCACCTATTACATATACTCTAAAAGTAGCATACTCAAAACTTCCTTCAAGCACTCGCCCTTTACCTGCAAATTTCGGATAAGAAGCTTCAAATGCTCTTTCTTTTTCTACCAAAAAATCCGCTATGGCATTTACGAGATTTTCTTTTTCCGAAGGAACATCAGGAATGCTTCCTTTAAGATGTTTGCAGTAATATGCAGGATCTGTGAACTCCATCATATATGCATACTTTTCCGTAATTATGTTTCTACCTTCGGAAAGTGCCAAATCCAAATCAGCTTTATAACTTTCCAAAGTTTGCTCACTGAAAACATGAAATTGACTGTATCTATTCGCATAAAACGCCCATTCATCATCTTGGCACCAAGCTCTGCCGCCTGTATTATTTACATTATCAAAAAAGAACCACTCTGTTTCAATAATATTATTTATCAGTCCGTCTTTAGGCGTATTGTTTATTTTAATCTCGCTTCTCATATTCGACTCCTATCTGACATCAACCATTATATGCATATTCTTGAGTCTGAAATCCTCTATCGTTTGCATTATTTCAAGTCCATGTGCTTCAAGAAAACTGTCCGTAGTTCGTGTAAGTCCTATCAAATTCAATTCTCGTCCTACCTCGATACATATATCTTCTATAAGCTGCTCTTTTTTGCCTGCACTTTCGTAAGTATCGGGCATTACAACAAAATTGGAAAGTTTGATGGCTGTTTCTTTGAGCCTTGTAATATTTTCGAGTCCTCTGAATGCCCATTTGTAGAACGGCATATAGCTATCATTTATAATATATATAGCCGATAATGCGGCTTTTACAAATTCACACCCTGCCATATAAGCCGCTTGCACATCTCCCCTTTTTTGACTTCTAACATAATTGTACTGTCCTGATTGAGCCATTATAGCAAGACGTGCCGCAAGTTTTTTCTTTTTTACATCCAAGGGATAAAACCCTTTTAACGTACTTCGAATTTCCGAAAACTTACCGAAATTATCAATAAAAACCTGACCGTTCGTAGCTGTTGCTAAAAATGTTTCCGGAATCCTAAACCATTCCATATTATCACAAGGTGCTATAGGCGTTCCTATATATTTGCTATAAAAACGCTCTATCGAAATCGCCCCCACTCTACCGATTCCATTTGGAGTAGATATTTTTTCATGACCCATATAATTTTTAGGAAGCGCATCATATGCAGATTGAACCGCCTGACCTATTTTTATATAAACATCCTCCGGCATCCATATACAAAATCCCGGTCCAAAATCGTGATCCACCGAAAATTCATCATCAAATCCGAAACACTCCGATCCTTCTCCAACAAGTCCCATTGCCATTTTATCAATGCACTCCGGAAATTTATTTATAAGCATCGGAATTCCATATTCTTCAGCATACGCTCTCGAAAGTTGCAATCCTTTCATTTTTTTACTCCTGTTCCAACTTTTGTTTGCAATTATCTCGCACTTTGCACTTTTTTCAAATTGTTTTCAATCAATCTGTAATAATCGGTCTTTCCAAAATCTCTTTCAATTAAATTAAGTGCCTGTTTATACCAATTTTCCGATTCCTCATACTCTGAATTCAAAAAACAAACCTCGCCCATGCCCGCACACGCCGCGGAATGATGCACGTCCTTACCCTGCGTATTGCCCTCATATATTTTTATAGCCGCCAAAAAGCTTTCACGTGCCATTGTTAATTTATTTTGCCTTACCTGAAGTTCCCCCAGATTTACATATGTAGTAGCAAGTTCACTTCTGTATTCGGAAAGACCTTTTATAATATTAAACGCCACATCAAGCGCTTCCTCAGCCTCTGAAAAATTCCCGAATTCTCTGTAAACCATGCTGATATTGTTACAAAGTGCCGCCATCCTGTAATCACCCGTAAGCTTTTTGTCTTGCAGGATTTTTCTTGCTCGTAAAAATATGTCGAGAGCCTCTTTATGCTCTCCTGTATAAACGTATACATCCCCCATATTGATAAGAGCCGCCGCATAATTTTCAGTATCTTTCATACCAATCAATTCCAGTTTTTCAAGAACTGAAATATAAAGTTCTTTTGCTTTGCCATTTTCGCCCATTGCTCGACGCAATCCGCCAAGTTCGTTACTTACGGCTATTATCCCTGCTACATCATTTTTAAGTTCAGCATCTTTAAGCCAACTTTCCATATAGCTTCCAATCTCCGCTCCATTGCTTTTTTTGAACATTTCATCAAGCCCGGCATAAAATGCCTCTATATCAATTCTATTTTCCATATTTTCACCGTCCAAAAAATTCTATACTTTTATTATTTTATACCCTCATTTCATTTATTTATTCAAGATTTACATATTTTAGGCATATACTCCGACTTATTTAAAAAAATAATAATAAAACCAAATTTAATCTATGAAAAATTAAATTTTCGTGTTACAATTAAATTCAGGATGTATTTTAAATGTATAATATACAAAATTATACAAAGGAGGTTGCTTATGAAAAAAAAGATATTGGTAATTACAGGAAGTCCAAGAAAAAACGGTAACACCTTTAGGCTTGCAGATGCTTTTATAAATACAGTTACAGCTAAAGGACACGATGTTGTAAGGTTTGATGCATCATTTATGAACGTCGGAATATGCCATGCATGTGAAACTTGTTTTTCAACCGGAAAAGCCTGCACATACAATGACGATTTTAATTCACTGGCACCGCACATTGAAGGAGCCGATGCCGTTGTATTTATCACACCGCTTTACTGGTTTGCAATGCCGTCCGCTCTAAAGGCTGTAATAGACAAATTCTTTTCCTTTTACCTTGCTCAAAAAGATTTAAGCGGAAAGGAATGTGCACTAATATCATGTTGCGAAGAACCCGATGCATCAATATATGCAGGGCTTCTAACTTCTTTTAAATTGATGTTTGAATTACTTAACTGGCAATACAAAGGCAGCGTTCTTGTAACAGATGTATATGCTGCAGGTGACATAGAAAAAACCGACGGTGTCTGTCGAACAGTGGAACTTGCAAATAAATTCTAGACAAACAAAACCGCACATAAACCCATTTGGATTATATGTGCGGTTTTTTATCACTATCTGTCGAACCATCTATTTGCAAAATCCTTAATCGCAGGTGTCAATTCTTTTATCTCCCAACCTGTAGTATTTACAATCAAATGATACGCATCACGTTTTCCCCACCCGGAGCCTGACAATATGGCTCTTGTCTGCGACCGTTGCCTGTCAATCTGCTTCATCTTTCTAACCAAATCTTTCTCAGTCAAATTTTCTCCGTATTCACTATATCGCATACAACGTTTTATCTTTGCATCCGTATCTGCGCAAACGAATATATTAAACGGATTATACGGGCTCAATATTACATCTGCATTTCTTCCTATTATGACACAATCTTTCCCAAGTTTGGCTATTTCTTCAAGAACATCCTTTTGTTTCAACAATAAATTTACACCCGATGACCTTGCATAATCTGCGGAATCTATAGTCGCACCATATGTAATAGAAAATTCCTGCCATCCATGATTAGACAGACGGTTTTCAACATAATCTTTATCCATACCGCTATTTTTCGCAACAGCCGTCAATATCTCGCTGTCATAATAATCAAATTTCATCAAATCCGCCAGACGCTTACCGATTTCCCTGCCACCCGAGCCGAATTCTCTGCTAATCGTAATAATTTTCATTTTTCCCTCCTTCAATTATGATATTTTAATTTTTAGATATATATAATTATTTAGGATTCTTAACTTTATCTCCAACAATCCAAAAATCACACATATCATCACCTTTAGCTAATGTTT
>JBQMYS010000025.1:0-20409 GCA_052173355.1 Eubacteriales bacterium
TTTCGTGATGCACTTGAACGTGCGGTTGCGCAAGGTAAATTTGGGGGCAAACTCGGAAAACGAAGGACTGCGCCCGGAGTTAGAGTCGCTAAAATTATTGAAGACCAAAGCGCTTTTAAAACGAAGTACGATCCCGAACATCCGGATGCGGATGAAATGGGTTATGTCAGACTGCCTAATGTAAATATGCTTGAGGAAACTATTGACAGTATGTCTGCGACAAGATCTTATCAAGCGAATGTTACAGTGCTGAATGCTGTAAAAATGATGGCTTCAAAGGCACTGGAGATAGGCAAATAGCTTGAGAAAATTTAGAATTAGTTATTGTGAAATGTTTAGGGGGAAGAAATGTTTATAGAACCGATTCAAAGTATGAAAGCGATTGAAAGCTTATCTGAATTGAAAAAAGCTGAAAGAACCGAGGAACAAACGCAACTTAACGGCAAAGTTCCGTTTAAATCAATATTTATGGATGCTATTGAAGATGTAAAAGAAACGAACAATCAAGTAAATATTGATGCTGAAAAATTAGCAACGGGAAAGAGCGACAATTTACATCAATACAGCATAGATATTACCAGAGCACAGGTTTCTTTGGAGATGCTTGTTGAGCTTAGAAACAGAGCCCTTGAAGCATATAATGAAGTAATGCGAATGGGAATATAGCCCGAATTGAACAAAATTTGTAGTGAGGTACAGGTGACGTTAATTGCGTGAGAAGTTTGATGAAATAATATATAAATTAAAAAATAAATACGAAGAACTTAATGAAAAACTTAGCAAAAAGACGAAAATTTTGATTTTGGCAGTAGCTGTCGGTGTAGTAGTTGTTGCATTTGCTATAGCTATGCTTTTAAATTCGGCAAGCTGGGGAGTCCTTTATACAGGACTTGACGAGCCTGAAGTTATAGAAATTGTCAAATTGCTGGAAGAACAAAATATAAAGTACAAGGTTGACGGAAGTGTGATTTCAGTTCCTAAAGACAGTGTAAACAAAGTTAAAGCCTCGCTTGCATCTGCGGGCTATCCTAAAACCGGATTTACATATGATTTGTTTAAAGATAATGTAAATTTGCTTGCTACAGATTTTGAGAAGTACAAGTATGCGCAATTCGAACTTGAAAGCAGGATGGCTGAAACCATCAAGCAGTTTGATGGTGTTAAAAACGCAACCGTTGCTATTGCAATGGCGCAGGAACAAAAATACGTACTTCAGGAAGATGTTAAAGAAAGCAGCGCTTCTGTAACGGTAACAATGAAGGATGGCGGTTCGCCGAGCAGAGAGCAGGTTAAGGGTATTCAAAGATTGGTAGCAAGGGGAGTGCCCGGACTTGAAATCAAAAACGTGACTGTCCTAAATGGGGACGGAGAAGAAGTTACTGAAGAATACGATAATCCGCTTGAGGGTTCAAATGTCTTGAAACTCAAGGTAAAAAAACAACTGGAAAAAGATGTAAAAGCAAAAATTCTTGACGGATTGAAACCGCTTTTCGGCGAGGACAATGTTAGGGTAAGCGTCAACTGTTCAGTTGATATGGATAAAAAGATTAAGGAAATCATAGAGTACATACCGTCAGAAAATAATAAGGGTGTGCTTCATAGTGCAAATTCGGCATATGAAGTGCAAGGTAACGGAAAAGTGACCGCGGGGACTCCGGGAACGGAAACAAATGCTGATATTCCGGTTTATCCGGGCGTTACTACCGATGGTAATGAAGTATATTTTAAAGATGACAGAGCGCTTGAGTATTTAGTCAGCCAAGTAAAAGAGCAAATAGAAAGCAATACGGGCGAGATTACGGATACTACAGTTTCCGTAATAGTAGACAGCGCAGACCTAACACCGAAAAGAGCGGGAGAACTTCGCCAGAGCGTAGCGCTTGCGGCGGGCATTGACGTTTCGCAGGCGGATACGAAAATTGCGATATTCAATGCACCGTTCTACAAGGAAAGCAAGACACCTGAAGTTGGCTTAGCTGCCCTTTTTGAAGCAAATCCTATGCTTAAGTATATAATACCTGCTATTTTGGCATTGATAATAGCACTTATTGTAATAATTATAGTTACAATAAATAAAGCTAAGGCGAAGAAAAGAGCAGAAGCGCTTGCGGCGGATGAAGCCAAGAGGCTTTCCGAGGAAGACAGCATTATCAGTTTGGATGAACTTGAAAAGACTAGAGAAGACGAACTTAAGAGCCAGATACAAGACTTTACCGATATGAATCCTGAAATTTCGGCTCTACTTCTAAAGACATGGTTGAGAGGAGAGGAAGGTATCAATGAGTAAAGAAGCAGGACCATTGCTTACACCGCAACAAAAAGCCGCAGCGGTTGTAATTTCACTCGGAGCGGAGCGTGCATCAAAGATATATAAATATATGGGCGAGGAGGATTTGGAAGCTTTAACGCTGGAAATTGCGAAGCTTGATCATATTACTCCGGATCAGACCGAAGAAGCGATGGACGATTTTTACAAACTTTGTTTGACCCAAAAGGTTATAACAGAGGGTGGTGTGGACTATGCAAAGACGGTTTTGGAAAAGGCTTTCGGCTCACAACAAGCGGCTACGTTACTTGAACGTGTTACCAGAAATTTAAAAACAAGAGCATTTGAATTTATTAGAAAAACTGATAGTAAGAACCTGTTTGCGATCATTCAACATGAAAGACCGCAGACGATTGCACTTATACTTTCATATGCAAAACCTGAGCAAGCTTCAGCTATTATTACGGAACTTCCAAAAGAAAAGCAGGTTCGGGTAGTTGAGTGTATAGCAAGAATGGATAGCGCTTCGCCTGAAACGATTAAGATAGTGGAAAACATACTTGAAAAGAAGTTTGCTTCCGTATTGTCTTTGGATTTTGCACAGGTTGGCGGTATAGATTACATTGCAGAGGTAATGAACAATATCGAAAGAAGCAGCGAAAAATACATATTCGACGAACTCAGCAAGAAAGACATCAAGCTTGCAGACGAAATCAGAAACAAGATGTTCGTATTCGAAGATATTATTATGCTGGATGATAGAGGAATACAAGAATTCTTGCGTGAAGTGGAAACTCAGGATATTGTTTACGCACTCAAGGGTTCTACACAGGAAGTATCGAATATGATATTCTCCAATATGTCGAGTCGTATGGCGGAAACTGTAAAGAGCGAACTCGAGTTTACATACAATGTTCGTCTGAAGGACGTAGAAGAAGCACAACAAAAGATTGTAGGTATAATCAGAAGACTTGAAGAAGAAGGCAGACTCATGATAAACAAGGGAGGAAAGGATGAGATAATTGCATAATAGCTTTGAAGGGTTCCAATTCGAAAGTTCCCTTGATCGTGCCGAGCGCAATCTTAAAGAGGCTGTGGATATAACAAACAGACATGAAAAGCATGTGGCGGCAAAGGAGGAAGAAAAGAAGGAGGAACAACCGAAAAAAAAGAAAAAATCTTCGGCTGTAAAGTCACTTTACGGTTATGCTCCCGAACTTTCTCGAAAGTCTGCACTTGAAACGGACGTAACCGATCTTTCGGATATAGACGAAGGAAGACTTGCGATACTTGAAGGGATAAGAAAAAGTAGAGATACTCAGAGTTTAGTTGCCGAAGAAAAGGCTGAACTCGGAATAAAAGACGAACCTGTTACCGTATTGCCTGCGAAAAAGTTGATTGAAGAAAATCTTGTAGAAGATTTCATTGAACATTCGGATGTATTGGTTGAAGGTGCGGCAGATCCTAATTGGTCGCAGAAACGTCGCGGTGCGCTTATACCGGAAAGTTATGATATTGAAAGTTTTGATTTACTTGATGGAGATGAGGACAAAACTAAAAAAGAACGAAATAAATATGTGGTAACGGATATGTTTTCGTTTGCCGAACTTGAAGAAGAAGCCTCGGATCCGTTTTCAACAAATTTGGATATGCTTCTTGGAAACGATATAAGTCAAGAAAACAAAGAAGCTGTTGCAAATGATGATAAGCTTGATGTTAAAGCACTTTTGGAACTTGCTAAAAATACTGTTGAAAGTGCGGAGGGAGCCAGCGTAAACGGCGAAGCGGCAGGCAAAGCTGTAAATATTTTACAGTTAGAAAGACAATCGGTTAACGCATTAAAAAAGCGTTTATTGGAGGCTGAAGAAGAAGCGGAACGCATTATACAAAATGCTACGGTTGAAGCTGCGGACATGAGAGCTTCTGTTGAAGAACAAGTCAACAGGCAAATCGCAAGCAGGGTAGCTGATGCTGTAAAAATAGCAGAAGAAGAAGGCTATAAGAAAGGTTTTGAAAAAGGAGAAAGTGCCGGACTTTTACATGCCAAAGATACGGTAAATATGGCTATGAAAGAAGAAGCCGCACAATTTAGAGAAAGTTTAATTGCAGATCTTGAACAATTCAGAAAGACACAAGATGCGATTTTGGACAGGTACCTTGACGAGTTGACAACACTCGCCATAGACGTAGCGGAAAAAGTTGTAAAAGTCAGCTTAAAGAGCAGCAAAGATTTGGTTGCATCCATGATAATGAGCGCCGCTGAAACTTGTAGAAATAAGGAATGGGCAAAGGTTTATATATCCAGTGATGACAAAGCGATTGCGGTAAATTTGGAAAGAGAGTTGATTGATGCACTCAGTCAGATTTCTCAAAATGTCAAAGTTGTTATAATGGAAGATGAACCTACGGGCACTTGTATTATAGAAACACCGGATCAGAGGATAGATGCAAGTGCAGACGTTCAAATAGAAAACATACGAGAACTTGTCGAAGAAAATAAATAAGGAGTAAAAATGAGTTTATCCCAGCTGTCGGAGCTTGTAAAGTTAAGCGAAACTTATGAGGTGATTGGTAAAATTGAAAATATCATAGGTATGAGCATTGAAGCTTCGGGGCTCAAAGCTAACATCGGTGATGTTAATTTAATAATGTCAAAAGATGGAAAAAGGAGACTTGCGGCAGAGGTGGTAGGCTTTAAAGGAGAAACTGCAGTATTGATGCCATATGATTTTATTGAAGGCATGGGAGCGGGCGATTTCGTAAGAAGTACGAAAAAACCGCTTAGAATACCGGTGGGGCAGTTTCTATGCGGGCGAACTATAAACGCAATGGGAAAGCCGATAGACGGACTTTGCGAATTCCCGGAATCGGAACTTTATAGCGTTGAAACTAACTATACGAATCCTTTGTCAAGACCGCCTATTACAGATAGAATCCATTTTGGAGTCAAAGCGATTGACGGATTTTTGACAGTGGGTAAAGGGCAGAGAATAGGAATTTTTGCAGGAAGCGGTGTAGGTAAATCTACATTACTCGGAATGCTCGCCAAACAGTCATCGGCAGATATAAATGTAATAGCGCTTGTCGGCGAGCGAGGCAGAGAAGTTAAAGAATTTATTGAAAGAGATCTTGGAGAAGAAGGAATGGCGCGGTCGGTGGTAGTTGTTGCTACGTCAGATCAGCCTGCGGTTCAGCGAAATAAGTGCCCGCTTGTGGCTACTACTATTGCTGAATATTTTAAAGATCAAGGCAAAGATGTATTGCTTATGATGGATTCGCTCACGCGTTTTGCTATGGCGCAACGAGAAATAGGGCTTGCCGTAGGAGAACCGCCGGTGGCAAGAGGATATACACCTTCAATATATGCGGAAATGCCCAAACTCTTGGAAAGAAGCGGAAATTTTAAAAAAGGTTCTATAACCGGGATATATACCGTTCTTGTCGAGGGAGATGACACGAATGAACCTATAGCGGATACTGTAAGGGGTATATTGGACGGCCATATAGTTCTTTCAAGAAAGTTGGCATCGAAGAATCATTTTCCGGCTATCGAAATAGGGGCAAGCATATCAAGGCTTATGGATGCGATAGTTGATGAAAATCATAAGGCACTTGCGAGCAAAATTCGCGATTATCTTGCGGTATATGAAGAAAATGCAGACTTAATATCAATAGGAGCGTATAAACCCGGAAGCAATTTAAGGCTTGATACGGCAGTTGAAAAGATAGATGCGATCAATTCATTTTTGAAACAACAAAAAAGTGAATATTTCGATTATGAAAAAATTTTGGAAGAAATGACCGGAATTTTGGAATAAGCTTGAAATATAGTGAGAAAAGGTGTAAAATATATTATTATGGCGAAGTTTAAGTTTTCTTTACAGGCGGTTGAAAGATACAGAGAAATAGTTTTGGATGATAAAAAAAACGAGTATGCTATCGCTAGTATGAACGTATTGAAACAGGAAGAAACTATTGCAAGCGTTAAAGCAAAGATTGAAGATACAAATTTAGAATTGAAATTGAAAAATGAAGAAGGCATTTCAGCATTGGAACTTCAAAGCTATGCAACTTATTTAAAAAAACTTTCACATAGTCTTGAGGAAGAAGAAGATAAACTGACGGGTCTTAAAAAAATTGAAGAAATGCATCGCATAGAAATGGTTGCCGCAAAGACAGATTCGATGTCTATTGAAAAAATTAAAGAAAAACGAATCTTTGAGCATCTCAAGGCCGAACAAAAAAAAGAAGAACTTTTTGTAGAGGAATTTGTTTCAAACAAGTTATCCGGGCATAGGAATAATTCTATGCTTTGATATATAAAATTTAAGGTAAACCTTAAAAAAATCAGGAAAGGAGGGATGTGTATGACAAGCGAGGTAAATGCGAAAGTCAGTTCACCTGTCATGGATAAAATAGCAACTTCGGCAAAAAGAAGCTGTACTTGTGCAAGACATAATTTCGGGGAAGAAATTTCAAAGAAAACCGAGATGCAAGTTAATACAAATAGCAAAGACAGTGTATTAAAGCAAGACAAAGATGTTAAAACGGTTGAAAAAGTTGAAGAAGTCGTAGAAAATGCAAATCAGCCTCAAAATCTCACTGAACCGTCGGAGAAAATTGAAAATCCGGAAGTAATATCCAGTATGCAAGTGCAACAAATTGCTATGAATATTGTTACAGTTGAGAACAAAGAGGATATACCTAAGATTGTTTTGCAGGAAGGCTTTCAAGCAGAAACTCAAGAAAGCGAAGCGGTAGTGCAGTATGCGAAATTTGAAGGTACGACTAAAAGCGATAAGAATACCGAAACTGAAGATGCTGATGTTGTAAAATTTGAGAATTTGAAGCAGGAAGGCGAAAAAGAACCAATCGCGCCACAAGAGCAGATAGCGAAAAAGCAAGAACCGAAACTTGAAGTGAAAAAAAATGAAAGCGAAATCAAAAAGTCGGAAGAAAAAGTCGATCAAGTTTCAAAACAAGAACAACCAAAAGACTTTGGAATCGCATCAAATGCAGTGGAGAGCAGATTAGATCCGAGCAAGGTAAATGTCAAAGTAGCGGATGTACCTGTAAGAGCGGAAGCGCCGGATATGCCACAACAGATGATTGATAAAATCACATACAACGTGGATAAAGGAAAGCACGTATTTGATATTGAACTTTTTCCGGAAAATCTAGGTAAGGTTGGAATCAAGATGGTCTTTGAAAAAGGTGTTGCGCAATTAGTTATGACTACGCATACGGATAAGGCGCATAAATTGCTTTCGGAGCAACTTGATGTGATACGCTCAGTGCTCGAAGCGAATACGCGAAGCGAGACACGAGTTGAAGTTGAAGCGGGTGAAAACGCAAGCGAAAATTTTGACAAAGACAATTTCCAAGGGCAGAGCGAAAAAAATCAGCAGGAAAAACAAAAAGACAGACAAGATGAAGATGTTGAAAGTTTTGCGCAAAGACTAAGATTGGGAATTGCCGGGTAGACGGGGATGACTTGGAAAGGAGGTATAGATGGCAGAAGTAACAAATAATATGACGATGGATCAGTATATGTTGAAACTTCTTAAAGTTACAGACAAAAATGCCACGAGCAAGAGCATGCAGCAGGAATTGAATTTGCAAACGGCAGATTGGATGAAACTCCTGGTAGCACAATTAAAGAATCAAGATTTATATAACCAGACGGATTCCACAGAGATGACGAAGCAGATGGCTCAGTATTCGCAAATTCAAGCAGTACAAAATATGGTTAAGATGCAGGAAAACATATTTGCAATGAACAGCACTGCGTATGCGGCATCGTTAATAGGAAAAGATGTAACTGTCGCGGAAGTTAAGACGGAGCAAACTTCGAAAGAAACAAAAAACACCATCGTAAGAACTACCGGAAAGGTTACAGGAGTTGCACTTTATGAGGGAACACCACATATCTATATTGGAGATAAAAAGTTTGCATTGAATCAGATTATGATAGTGGGTGAAGTACCAAAGGCGCAAGAAAATAAAAAACCTGAGGATGGCAAACCGGCGGGAAATAAGACCGAAGGTGTAGAAAATAAGGACAAGAAGTCCGAAGAAACTCAAAAACCTGAGGAAAAAACACCGCAAGAAGGCAATAAGCCTGAAACGGGAACTACAAATCCTTAATAAACGGGCAAAATCGCAGGAGGTGAAGGATGTCCGATATACAAATGAACAATTTGAATCTAAATTATTTGAATAGAAATGCAGGTTCACAAACGCTGAACAGAACAGTTGATTCTGTGGAAACGAAAGTGGAAAAAGGTAATGTAAACAAACCGATAACTAAAATCGGAGCAGATTTTGGAACATTACTTAAAGAACAGCTGGATAAAAATAGCGGAATAGATAAAGACGGTGTTCAATTTTCGAAGCACGCAAAAGAAAGAGTGACTCAACGCGGGATAGAATTAACACCCAAACTAATGCAGGATTTGAATACCGCAGTAGACAAAGCATCAAAAAAAGGTGCGAAAGATATAGTGGTGTTCGATATGCTGAACGCATTTATAGTGAACGTTCCAAATAAGACTGTTGTAACGACAATGTCAGGTAGCGAAATGAGGGACAATGTTTTCACAAATATAGATGCAGCGGTAATACTTTAAAAGGAGAAAACCATAAAATAGCTGGACCATTTATGGAAGCTATAGATTAAGTGGACTGATTTAATCTGATGGTTTAGGAGGTAAAAATAAATGGTAAAATCAATGTTTGCGGCAGTTGCAGGACTGCGCGCACATCAAGCCAAGATGGACGTAATAGGAAATAATATTGCAAATGTAAATACATACGGATATAAAACAGCAAGAGCGACGTTTAGAGATGTATTTTATGCAACATCTGCAGGAGCGGGCAATGCAGGGGAAGTTTATGGAGGAACTAATCCAATGCAGCTCGGCTATGGATCTGTGGTTGCATCGGTAGACTCTATCATGACAGGTGGAGGAGTGGCCGCAACAGACAAACCTATGGACACTATGATTGTAGGAAACGGATTCTTCCTTGTTGGTAAAAAATTAAAAGAAGAAAACGGAAAATATGTAGATCCGATTTCAGTAGGGGAAGGAACAACTACAGGAGGTACCGGAGGTGCAGGCGGAACAGGAAAGGATGAGGCAAGAGCAGGTACGGTAGACCAAGATAAAGTAAGAGCCTTATATATGACGAGAGTAGGAAACTTCAATTTTGACGGTGATGGAAATCTCGTAGATACGGAAGGCAGGGTTGTTTACGGTTTTCCTGCGGAAATTGATGTAGAAACCGGAGCAGGTCCCGGTGGTGCAGGAACTGCAAGTACAACTAAATATAAAATTAAAAGAGGGAAAATTGAACCTTTGAGATTGCCAAATAGAAATGCGGCAAACGGAAGTACCGGAACCGGAGGAGCGACAGGCGCGGGCTACAAACCTATGGAATTAAAAAATATTACCATAGGAAAAGACGGAACTATAATAGGTACTAATGACAAAGATGAAGTTATTACCATAGGGCAAATTGCTCTTGCGAATGTTCCAAATCCGGAAGCGCTTGAAAGACAAGAAAGATCCTATTATCAAGCAAAAGCAAATACAGGAGAGATAACGGTAAATCCGGCGGGACAAAATTCAACAGGAACAGTTCAGTCAGGAACGCTTGAAATGTCGAACGTTGACCTGTCAAGAGAGTTTACCGATATGATTACTACTCAAAGAGGATTCCAAGCGAATACGCGTATCATAACAGTAACAGACCAGATGTTGGAAGAAATGGTAAATATGAAGAGATAGTAGTTTTGAGGGGTAAGGTGCTTAGGCACCTCCCCTAAATGAGGAATTGTATGATTAAACTTACCCGAATCAATGGCATAGAATTTCTTTTGAACCATGATTTGATAACTATTATCGAAGCAATACCGGAAACTAAAGTAGTGTTGCAGAACAAGGAATACTATATAGTGCAGGAAAGTTTTGATGAAATTATTGATAAAATTGTCGAGTTCAATGCAAAGATAATTGATAAAGGAGCATATTTAGCAGAGCAAAAACTCCTTTGCCAACAGGAACGTTCAGAAGAAATTTGACAAAATAAGCACAGGAAGTGCGAATAATACTAAAAATTATAGGAGAAAAGCAATGGATTTAGGTACCCTGTTAGGTATATTAGCGGGATTTGGATTAACTCTTTTTGGAATAGGACTTGGAAGTATAGGAAACTTTATTGACCCTGCCAGCTTCGCGATTACTATTGGAGGAACGCTTGCAGCTATGGCAGCTTCAACTCCGTCTGAAGTTCTCAAAGATATACCGAAACTTTTTAAAATAGCTTTTGGTGGAAAAAAATACGATCCAAAGCAGTATATTGAACAAATCGTAGATTTTGCACAGTCTGCAAGAAAGAACGGTCTTTTGTCGCTCGAATCAAGGGCGCAGGAAATCGAAGATGCTTTTTTAAAAGACAGCGTGCTTTTGATTGTGGATGCTATTGATGCGGATAAAGTAAAAGAACTTATGGAAAAAGAACTTGAATATTTGGATGAAAGGCACGCAAAAGGTTTCGGATTTTTCGAAATGGCAGCAGGAACCTGCCCGGCATTCGGTATGATAGGTACTCTGGTAGGTCTTGTAAATATGCTTAAGAGTCTGAACGTAGAGGGCGGCGGTGCAGGAAATATAGGACCTGCTATGGCAGTTGCCCTGATTACAACTTTTTACGGCTCACTTTTTGCAAACTTGATATTCTCGCCTATAGGAAACAAGTTAAAAGTAAGGCATGCGGAAGAAATGTTTTGTAAACAGCTTATAATAGAGGGGATACTTTCGATACAGTCAGGCGAAAACCCTAAGTTTATAAGAGAAAAACTTATTTCTTACCTGTCTGAAAAAGACAAAGCTGAACTTGCAGAAGCAGAATAATAATTGAAGAAAGGAGCAAAAAATGGCAAAAAAGCACGAAGCACCTAAAAACAACTGGATGGATACATATGGAGATATGGTAACTTTGCTACTTTGCTTTTTCGTATTGCTTTTTTCTATATCTACTGTAAATGCTGAAAAATGGATAATGGTTGTAAAGAGCTTCAACCCTGCCTCAGCTGAAAATATTACTCAGCTTGTTCAGCAAGAGCCGACAGAAACAGAAGGGGACCAGGCAGTTGGTCAAAAAGCCGGCGGACTTATGACTGACGAGGAAAATTTCGATCAAATTTATTGGTCACTCAAGGAATTTGTAGAAGAAAACAATCTGGAGGAAAGCATAGAAGTAAAAAAAGGCAAAGATTTTGCTTTTATAATATTTAGAAATAATATATTTTTTAATGGTGACAGCTACATCTTGCGAGATGAAGGTAAAGAAATACTGGATGTCCTTTGCGACGGTATCAGACCTGCTGCAAATCAGATAGGCGAGATACGTGTAATGGGGCATACCAACCAAGCTGATCCGAATAAACCGAATCCTATAGAAGGAGATAGGTTTTTATCTTCCAACCGAGCTACTGCGGTACTTGTTTATATAGAAAATAAGCATTTGGTTTCAGGTAGAGTTTTGGTTTCAGAAGGTTTTGGTCAGCACTATCCTGTCGGTGCATTTGATGATCCGGATGGGAGAATTAAAAATAGGCGTGTAGAGATTTACATAGCTAAAAATGAAGCAGTTAAGTATGATATTGAAGAAATTTACAAAAACATAGACAACTCTACGCAAACAAAAGATTCAAAAACGCCGAAAACAGAGGAAGAAGCAGTTTAGGTAAAAGGAGTAAAGATGGCTGACGTATTATCGCAAAGTCAAATAGATGCTCTGCTAAATTCAATAAATTCACCGCAAGCAGCGGAGGAAGAAGAAAAGATAGCGGATGAAGAAAACAGAAAAATAAAAAAATATGACTTTAAAACGCCTAAAAAGTTTACCAGAGATAGGCTCAAACTGCTTTTTAGTGTGTATGAAAATTTTGCGAGGGTTGTTTCTTCATATTTGACGAGTATGATGAGAATTTCTTGTCAAGTTGAAATGGTTGACATAGAAGAACAAAAATATTTCGAATTTAATAATGCATTATCAGAAAATGATATAGTTGCTATGATAGACGGCTCGGTAAATGACGGCAAAAATGAAAGTGAAACTATCATGATGCAAATGAGCAATTCTGTTATTTATTCACTTATAGACAGGATGATTGGCGGCACCGGAGAAACCTCCGATGACGGAGCTGACGGATTTACGGATATAGAGATTTCACTATTTGAAAACATAATGGTGCATCTGTTACCGATAATGGAAGAAACTTGGCAAAATTATTTTGATGTTAATTTCAAATTTGATAAGGTTGAAACTAACCCAAGATTGATACAGAGCATACAGGCAGATGAAGTAGTCGTAATCGTAGTTTTAAATATAGAGATGAACGAAAGTTCGGGGACTTTCAACATCTGCGTACCGGGTACAATTTTGGAATCGCTTTTCAAGCTTTCAGAACAGGCAAATGCAATGATGAAAAAGCGAGGGGAAAACGGCGAACTGTCAAAAGAAGAAATACTTAGTAACATCAAAGATTCAACATTACAGATTAGGGCATTCTTGGGAGAGGCAAATATACTTTTGGAGGATGTGTATGCATTAAAACCGGGCGATGTGATAAACTTGAAAAAGCCGAAAGAATCGGAAGTCGCGGTATATGTTGAAGATAAACCTTGGTATAAGGGCAGGCTCGGAGAAAAAAAAGGGAATGTGGCAATTAAGATAACAGGAACAACACTAAGTCGTTAGGAGAAAAATATAAAAATGAGTGATAACAATGTATTCACATCAATGGAAATAGATGGAATAGGCGAAATTTTAAATATAAGTCTCGGTTCGTCGGCGACAGCGATGTCGGATATGCTTGGAAGAAAAGTAACAATTACAACTCCAAGTGTCAAGCTTAGAACATATGAAGAATTTGATATGTCAGAGGTTTATCCTGCCGTTGGTGTAGAGATAACATATGTAACAGGACTTGACGGAAATAATCTGATGCTGCTTAAGCGAGATGATGTAAGGAAAATTTTAGAAATACTTATGTATACTGAAATTGATCCCGAAACGTTTGAATTAGATGAACTTTCGCTTAGTGCGGTTTGTGAGCTTATGAATCAGATGATGGGAGCATCGGCTACGGCACTTGCTGATGTAATCGGTAGAATGGTTAATATTTCAACACCGGTTGCATTTGAAGTTGAAAATGTAGGGGAATTTAAGCAAAAATATTTCAATAGTGATGAGGAATTGGTTGAAGTATCATTTCATATAGATATTGAAAATACTTTTTCAAGTAAATTCTTGACAATGCTTTCTGTGAGTTTATGTAAGGAATTGATAGCATCATTCGGTTTTATTGGAAAAGATGGGGAACCGGTAAAGGCGGAACCTGTTGCTGAAGCGGTCGCGCAGCAGCCTCAGGCGCCTGCTTCAGAGCCGACTCCTGCTCCTGCGCAAGCGCCACCACCGGTGCAACCTGCTGCGCAAGTACCGCCACAAATGATGCCAATGCAAGGAGGAATGCCAATGCAGCAAATGCCGATGTATGATACACAACCGCGCCTTATAAATGTGCAGCCGTTAACTCAAAATTATGAAATTACAGCAGCGGAAGCGGGAACAAATTTAAACTTAATAATGAAAGTGCCGCTTCAGGTTTCGGTTGAAATAGGAAGAACAAAAAAACTGGTAAAAGAAATTCTTGAATTTGGTCAAGGCTCGCTTATAGTTCTTGATAAACTGGCGGGCGATCAGGTGGATGTATATGTAAACGGACAGTGCATAGCAAAAGGCGATGTAGTGGTAGTAGATGATAACTTCGGGGTAAGAATAACAGAAGTTGTGCAAAAAACTGAGATAATAAATAGTTTATAAAACTAATTTAAATATTATATAATATTCAAAAATAAGGAGAATTGAAAAATGGCAAAGATTTTATTAGTAGATGATGCAGCATTCATGCGTATGATGATCAAAGACACTTTATCCAAAAATGGATACGAAGATCTTCACGAAGCGGCAGATGGAGCTCAAGCGGTTGAAAAGTTTGAGGAAATATCTCCGGATTTGGTAATCATGGATATTACTATGCCGAATATGGATGGACTTGAAGCTTTAAAAGCTATCGTCGGAAAGCATCCTGATGCAAAAATCGTTATGTGCTCTGCTATGGGACAGGAAGCCATGGTAATTGAAGCTATCAAGCTTGGTGCCAAGGACTTTATCGTAAAACCGTTTAAACCTGATAGAATATTAAAGACAGTTTCTTCTATTCTACCACAGTAGGAGATTAGTTTAAGTGCGCGCGTTCGGGCCAATGCTGATAGCGCTCATAGCGGTATTTGCTGTAATATATTTAAGCTATGTTTTTAGTAAATATCTGGCTGTGGGTGCGACTAAGATGAGTGGTGCAAGGTATATGAGAATAGTGGACCGTCTTATGTTGGGTCAAGATAAGATGGTCGCTATAGTTCAAATCGGCACAACGTACTATGTAGCAGGGGTAACTTCGCAAAACATAGAACTTTTAAAAGAACTCGAGGGCGAAGATTTAATTGAAATGTCGCCTACCCAGGACGGAACAAAGTCACCGTTTTCAGGGAGTTTTCAGACAGCATTGAGCAAATATATGGTTAAAAAGGAAAATAAATAAAATGCTAAATGATGCAATAGTAGAAATAAATGGATCAGGCGTCCAGACACTGGAGATTTTAACATTACTCACAGTGATAGCGCTTTTGCCATCTATTTTGATTATGATGACATCTTTTACAAGGATAGTTATCGTTATTTCACTTTTGCGGAATGCCATGGGCTTGCAGCAAACGCCACCCAATACGGTGGTTATTGGCATAGCCCTATTTTTGACACTCTTTATAATGAATCCTGTTATTTCTGATATAAATAAAAACGCATATGAGCCTTACAAGGCGGATACTATAACTCAGGAACAGGCGATACAGAATGCGGAAGTTCCGTTAAAAAAATTTATGCTTAAACAGACGAAAGTTGAACCGCTTAATATGTTCTTAAATTTCGCTGAATTAAAAAGACCGAAAAATCTGATGGATATACCTATGCATGTTGTAATTCCGGCATTTGTTACGAGCGAATTATCCAGGGCATTTTTGATGGGATTTTTGTTATTTATACCATTTTTGGTAATAGATATAATAGTTTCCAGCGTGCTGATGTCGATGGGTATGGTAATGTTGCCGCCGTCGATGATTTCGATGCCGTTTAAGTTGTTATTGTTTGTGGTTGTAAATGGATGGGAGATGCTGTTTTCTACCCTTGTTAAGAGCTTCAATTAAAGGAGGCGGATATGGATTATACTCCGATATTTGACATCTTGCAGACTGCAGCCATAGTCGCAGCAAAAGTCGCAGCACCGGTATTGCTTCTTAGCATGGGTGTGGGTATTTTGATAGCGATTTTTCAAGCGGCTACATCAATTCAAGAGCAAACGCTTACTTTTGTTCCAAAGCTTTTTGTCATAGGCATAATACTTATTATGGCAGGTGGTTGGATGCTTAGCATGCTAAGTGACCTTACTAACGAAATATTTAAGATAATGTTAGAATTGTAGAAAAATGGCAAATATAGCGGGACTTAATGTTGAAAATTTAATAGCTTTTGGATTGATACTACTTAGGATGTTCGGTTGCATATTATTTAATCCTATCTTGGGTAGGAACAATATTCCGAATATTGTAAAACTGGGATTTTCGTTTTTACTTGCAATGATGGTCTACGTCTATCATGATGTCAGCTATATAAAGGCGATAGAAACTCCGATAGAGTACATTGTGGTTGGCGGTAAAGAATTTTTAATCGGTTTTGTAGTCGGCTCGGTTGTGAGTTTTTTTTCTTATGTAATAATACTCGGGGGAGAAGTTATGGATATGCAAGTAGGGCTTGCAATGTCGAAAATATATGACCCCGGCAGTAATGTTTCAATGTCACTTTCTTCAACTTACTTGAATATAATATTTATGTTCATGTTTTTTTATACAAATGGCCATGTTACACTTATTAAATTGTTTTTGGATTTGGAGCAAACCCTACCGTATGGTAGTGTAATATTTGGGAAAAATTTGGCAACAGGTATGATAGGAGTGTTTTGTGAGTGTACGGTTTTGGGGCTTAAACTTGCAATGCCGGTTGTCGGGTTGCAGTTTTTAATGGAAATGGGTGTTGGAATATTGATGAAAAATATACCGCAAATAAATGTTATAATGGTTAATATTCAAGCAAAAATTTTGGTTGGCTTGATATTTTTAGTTATAATATATCCTCCTGCTATTTCTTTTATGGAGGGAATGCTTGAAAAAATGTTTGCGGGCATTGAAAATATGGTAGTTCTGATGAGGTAGTTATGGCTGGTGAAAAAACCGAAAAAGCCACCCCTAAACGGAGGCAAGACGAACGAAAAAAAGGTAATGTACCTCAAAGTAAAGACATAGTAAATCTTGTTTCTGTTGTAGTGGTTTTTAGTGTTGCGAAGTTACTTTTTCCATATATTTACGTAACACAAGAACGATTCATAAATTTGATTTTGAGTGAAATGGCTAATATTGAGGAATATTCGCGAGCAGGATTTAGCGATTTGATTGCTCAAATTACGATGGTTATAGTTATAGCGGCGGTGCCGCTTCTTTTGCTTGCAAATGCAGTTTCTATAATAATGACAGGAGCTCAAACGAAATTTTTATTTTCGATGGAAGCCCTAAAGCCCAAACTCAATAAATTTAATCCGATTAACGGATTTAAACGCATATTTTCAATTCGAAGCGGTGTTGAACTTCTTAAGAATTTAATAAAATTGACGATAATCATAGTAATATTATATAAATTCATATATGCAAGGTTGGTAGAGTTTGCCAAAATGCTATTTTTGGATTTGGCATCATCTGCCACTTATATTTTGAATGCAGTTGTACTTATGGTGTATTCTGTTTGTTTGATTTTTGTTTTTGTTGCAGGGCTTGATTACATATATCAGCGCTGGGAGTACGAGCGTAAAATAAAGATGAGCAAGCAGGAAATCAAGGAAGAATTTAAGCAGACAGAGGGAGATCCGCAGATAAAGGGAAAAATTAAGCAAAAGCAAAGGCAGATGGCTATGTCGCGTATGATGCAACAAGTACCTTCGGCGGATGTAGTAATTAAAAACCCTACGCATTTTGCAGTAGCATTAAAATATGATACTGAAAAAAATGCAGCACCTGTTGTAGTTGCAAAAGGTAAGGATAACGTAGCGCTTAGAATAATTGAGGTCGCAGGTGAAGCGGGGGTAATGGTAATAGAAGACAGACCGCTTGCGAGAGCAATTTATGCTACAACGGAAATAAAGATGGAAATTCCTGCAGCATATTATTCTGCGATTGCGGAAGTTTTTGCGTTAGTATATAATGTGAATAAAAAAGCGAAAGTCAAGTATAGAAATTTAAAGAGGTAATATATGGCAGATATACTTAGGGTCACGACACCGATTTCGGGGAATGATGCGGCTTCTAAGATAAAGCAGCAAGGACAGGAGCAAGCACCGCTAAATATAAATAATTTAATAGATCCTGATAAAATACCGAAAAACGATTCAAAGGGTTATCACGATGATAGCACTTTAAATAAATATTCGCCAAATTTGAAATCTAACTTTGACAAATTTATGTCAAGAGTATCAAAAGTTCCTGTTATGTCGCAGGAAATGACGAAGTTGTTTTTTGCCCGCATGGGAAGTATAGTAAACTCAGGTATCAATGACGGTATAGCGACAGAGATGCAGGATTTTCTTTCTATGATGCAAATGAGTGAAACCGAACTTTTGGATATGTTGAAAAATCTTTCGGATTCTTCTATTAAATTTAGTGGAGATTTTTTTGATATACTTAGAGGAATCATAAAAGATACGAATACATTACCTGATTCTAAACAGATAATACTTGAATTTTTGAAAAAATATGATGCAATTACATCTAACAGGCATAGTTTAAGCAATATAGTTGCAAATTTAAACAACATATCGGACAGAATGATGAAAACACCTGCGGGACAGTTGCATGAACTTATGGAGATGTTGAATTTAGATGCAAAAAAAGGTGATGTAGCGCCTAATCTTGCGGTACTTAGACAGCATATAATTCCATTTTTGTCAGCTTATATATCACAAACTAAGGACTTTGGAAGTGTTCGAGATAATATCAGTTTGTTCATATTGAATTTTACGCGTTATGAGTTCGGTAGTAAGGAATCGTTTTCAGATGCATTAAATTCATTGCTTGGAGTTCCTGAGGTTGCTGATAAACTAAGTAACAGTATGGTTGCAGATGTGGTGGATGGCATATTTAAGGCTACCGGCAGTGAAAAATTGACGCAAATGCAAGATAGACTTGTAAGTATAATATCACAAGGGCTTGAAGGAAAAGCCGGTTATCAAAATACAGCGATATTTCAAAACATACTTCAAAGTGCGCTTATAAATGAAAGTGTATATATGCCTTTACTGCATATGATGGTTCCTTTGGATCTGGCAGGAAAGCAGATGTTTTCTGAAATTTGGGTCGATCCCGATTCAGGCGAAAGTGTTTCCGGCTCAAAAGGAGGACAAGCGGTCAAGGTACTTGTGAAGTTTGATGTAAGAGATCTTGGATTTTTCGAGATGATAATGCTTGTTCAGGACGGACTTGTTGATATGCAACTGTTTTATCCTGAAGCGCTTGAAGAAAACAAAGAAGAAATTAGAGAAAATATTTTTAATATTATAGAAAGAAACGGGATGTCTTTTAAATCATATCTTTCGGATAAAGTCGAGCAACCCAAACCTATATCGGAAGTATTTCCCAAAATTTACGAGGGGAGGAATATGATAAATGTCACCGCGTAATGATAAGGCAGTAGCGCTTAAATATGAAGAAGGATTGGGTTCTGCACCTGTAATAGTTGCATCGGGACTTGGGCATATGGCAGAAAAAATTGTTGAAACTGCAAATATGGCAGATGTGCCGGTCTATGAAGATACATCGCTTGCAACCGTTCTTTCGCAGTTGGAACTCGGTGCGCAAATTCCTGAAGAAGTTTATAAGTCTGTAGTGGAAATTTATGTATATTTTTTAAATTACAAATAGGGTTTATGCAGAAAGGAAAGCTGGTATGAGGCTGAATAAGTATATAGCTACAGCAGGAATTGCGAGCAGGCGCAAAGCAGATGAACTTATTAAAAATGGAAATGTTAAAGTCAACGGTAAAGCTATGTTGACACTTGGGTATGATGTTGATGAAAATGATAAAGTAGAGGTAAACGGCAGGCGTATATTAAAAGAAGATGTAAATCACAAGAAACTTTACTATGTACTCAATAAACCTACAGGTTATGTAACCAGTATGCACGATGAGTTTGACCGGCCAACCGTTAAAGAACTTGTATCGGATTTAGATGCGCGTCTTTTTCCTGTGGGGAGGCTTGATTATAACACATCAGGATTGATAATTATGACGAATGATGGGGATTTTGCATACAAATTAACCCACCCGAAGCATAAGATTTATAAAAAATATTTGGTTTTGGTATCAGGAAATATATCTGCGGAAAAGCTTTCAAAACTTAGAAAAGGTGTAGATATAGGAGATTTTGTAACATCAAAAGCTATAGTCAAAGTGATAAAAGCGGTTGCGAATTCAACGTTGCTCGAGGTTCAAATCCATGAAGGCAGAAACAGACAAATAAGGAAGATGTTTGCAGCGGTCGGAAATAGAGTTAACGAATTGAAACGTGTTGCCATAGGAGATGTAGAATTGGGACATTTAAAAGAAGGGCATTTTCGAAAATTGCGACCGGATGAATTGGAAAAGTTGATGCAAAAGTCAAGAGGTGTTTAAAAGTTAAAGCTGCGCAACGCTTGCTTTCTTGCGAAAAATGCGCTTGCGACTTTCTCACCCACTCGCCGTGGGTTCTCGTCATGTCTGTACGAAAAGAAACCTCCGACTAATGTCGAAGGTTTCTTTTGGCGGAGGACACCTACGCTCGCTGTAAATTATCGCTCGCTACGCTGTCGCATTTTACATTGCAATCAAGCTGCGCAACGCTTGCTTTCTTGCGAAAAATGCGCTTGCGACTTTCTCACCCA
>JBQMYS010000026.1:0-19974 GCA_052173355.1 Eubacteriales bacterium
ATCATGTAGAAATTTATTGTACGTGTTTTACCCGGACTGGAACTTGTCCTTGCAAGTTTTCTCTTATTGGTGAGCAAATTTAAAAGTGATGATTTCCCAACATTTGATCTCCCTGCAAAAGCTATCTCCGGAAAATCCGAAGCAGGGTACTGTTCCTTTTTAACTGCAACCGCTTCTATATCAGCTTTTTTTATTAACATTTGAAACTCCCTGAACTAAAACGTGTGTCAAAGCTTCCTCCACCGTTTGTATTAACACAAATTCTATTTTATCTTTCACATTTTGCGGTATATCTTCAAGATCTTTTTCGTTTTTCTTAGGTAGCAATACTTTTTTCACACCCGCCCTATGCGCCGCCAGCACCTTTTCCTTAATTCCTCCCACAGGCAACACTTTACCTCTAAGCGTTACTTCTCCTGTCATAGCAACATCCTTTTTTGCAGGAATTTGCGTAAGTCCTGAAATAAGCGCAGTGCACATGGTAACACCCGCAGAAGGTCCGTCCTTAGGTGTTGCACCTTCAGGAACATGTATGTGTATGTCCTTTTTTTCATAAAACTCTTTTTGGATTCCAATCTTATCGGAAATAGAACGTATATAACTGAACCCCGTCTTTGCAGATTCTTTCATTACATCTCCCAGTTGACCCGTTAATACGAGATTTCCTTTTCCTTCCAATATCACAGTTTCTATGAATAGCGTATCTCCACCCACTGCTGTCCAAGCAAGCCCCGTAGTTACACCCACTTCACTCTTGCCTTCGATTACATCATAACTGAATTTCCGCTTACCCAAATATTCCGAAAGGTTCTTTGATGTTACCTTAATTTTTTCTTCAGGATTTTCCACTACTTTCTTTGCTGTTTTACGGCAAATCGTGGCAATTTGCCTTTCCAAATTTCTTACACCTGATTCTCTTGTATAATAGTTTATTACATCTCTGATTGCCTTTTCCATTACTGAAAATGTAAATTCTTCCAATCCATGTTCTTTGATTTTCTTCGGAAGCAAATATTTTTCAGCTATTTTTACCTTTTCTTCTTCCGTATACGAACTTATAGATATTATTTCCATACGATCGCGTAGCGGTCTTGGTATTGTATCTACGGTATTCGCAGTAGTTATAAACATAACATCCGAAAGGTCAAAAGGTACTTCTAAATAAGTATCGACAAATTCCTTATTTTGCTCAGGATCTAAAACTTCTAAAAGTGCAGCTGCAGGGTCCCCCTTGTAGTCCCTTCCGAGTTTATCAATCTCATCCAGCAGGCAAAGCGGATTTTTTGTTCCCGCATCGCGTATTCCCGATATTATTCTGCCCGGCATTGATGCGACATAAGTCCTTCTGTGACCTTTTATTTCAGATTCATCGCTTATTCCTCCAAGTGAAATGCGTAAAAATTCCCTATTTGTCGCCCTTGCTATCGAACGTGCGATAGAAGTTTTGCCGACTCCCGGAGGACCGACAAGACAAATAATAGGAGCTTTTAAACTGTTAGAAAGCTTTATAACGGCAAGTTGCTCAAGTATTCTTTCTTTTACTTGTGTAAGACCGTAATGATCTTTATTTAAAATTCGCTCCGCCTTTTTTATATCAAGCGACGTTTCAGATTCGATATTCCATGGAAGTTCAAGGAAAAGTTCTATATAATTTCGTAGCACTGCACTTTCCGCAACGCTGCTTCCCATCCTTGCATATTTAGCGATTTCTTTTTCTATCTTTTTTTCAATTTTTTCAGACAGGTTTAATGTTTTCAGCTTTTTCTTCCATTCTTCAATTTCTTCGCTCACGTCCAAATCGTTACCAAGTTCTTCATTTATGGTTCTAAGCTGTTCACGCAAGTAAAATTCCTTTTGTCGCTCTCCTATTGCCTCTCTTACTTTTTTTTCTATTTCTTTTTCTACCGCAAGTAATTCGATTTCATTGCTTATAAAGACCGTAACGTTTCTAAGCCTTTCCACAGGGTCATAACACTCAAGTATCTCCTGTTTTTCATGCGGTTTGTCTATTACATAAGAGATAATTGTATCTGCTAAAATTCCCGGCTTTTCTATATTGCTTATCAATTCTGAAATCTCTTTGGAATACTTCTCATTTTTAGAAACATATTCTGTAAATACGGAAACTGCAACTCTCATAAGAGCCTTGACTTCCAAAGTAATCTCGGAAAGAAATTCCGTATCGGGAGTCTCTATTACACACTCCAAATATTCATTTTCTTCTACAATATTTGAAATTTTACCTCTATACAAACCTTCAACTAAAATTCTGACATTATCGCCCGGAAGCTTCAGCATCTGTTTAACCTTTGCAACAGTTCCCACCTCATAAAGTTCCGAAATTAGCGGTAACTCTATTTCTTCATTTTTTTGTAATACCAAAAATACCATTTGATCGCGCATCATCGCCTGCTCCAAAGCTGTCACCGACTTATCACGACCCACATCAAAATTCACAAGCATCCCCGGAAAAACGCAAAGCCCTCTCATAGGAATTACCGGTAAGCTTACTTTTGGCTCATTTGGCACTTGCATATCATTCAAATCTATATCGTGAACTTGTTTCTTCGCGATAGCTTCATTTTCAAACACTTTTTCAAGTTCACTGCGAAGTTTTTCTAAAATTTCACTTTTTTTGCTATTTGCCATACACCCTCCTATCAGTATAAAAACAAGGCAACTCTCGCTGCCTTTGTTTTTATTGCTATGCCGTTTCCTCTTTTTTCAGCTTTTCCTTTGTAAGCACAAGTTTAGGCATAGCATCCTTTTCTATTGTATCTTTTGTAATGATGCATTTTTTAATATCATCCCTTGAAGGTATCTCGTACATCACATCCGTCATCATATGTTCAAGTATACTTCGAAGTCCTCGCGCCCCCGTCTTTCGCTCGATTGCTCTTTGCGCAATAAGTTCCAACGCATCATTTTCTATTTGAAGTTCAACATTATCCATAGAAAATAACCTTTTATACTGTTTTATCAGGGCATTCTTAGGTTCTGTAATAATACGAACAAGCGCATCTTTAGAAAGTTCCTTCAAAGTAACAAGTACAGGAAGCCTGCCTACGAATTCCGGAATCAAACCGAATTTCATCAAGTCCTCCGGTTCAACCTTTGTAAGCAATTCTTGTGATGACATATCTTTATCCAAAATTTCAGCGTTGAACCCTATTCCGGTTCCACCAATCCTTTTTTGTATCACCTTATCAAGTCCTGCAAACGCTCCTCCACATATAAACAAAACATTTGTGGTATCAAACTGTATGAATTCCTGCTGTGGATGCTTCCTGCCTCCTTGTGGAGGTACACTGGCAACAGTCCCTTCGAGTATCTTTAGAAGTGCCTGCTGAACTCCCTCTCCGCTTACATCTCGTGTAATCGAAGGATTTTCACCTTTTCTTGCTATTTTGTCTATTTCGTCTACATAGATTATCCCTTTTTTCGCTTTTTCTATGTCATAATCCGCAGCCTGCATCAATTTCAGCAAGATATTTTCAACATCTTCTCCTACATATCCCGCTTCAGTCAGTGCCGTCGCATCCGCTATAGCAAAAGGTACATCCAATATCTTTGCAAGCGTCTGCGCTAAAAGAGTTTTTCCCGAACCTGTTGAACCTATCATCAATATATTGCTTTTTTGAATTTCAACATTATCGTCTTTTTTTAGGCGTTCCTCCGCATCTATTCTTTTGTAATGGTTATACACCGCAACCGCAAGTGCCTTTTTCGCATCGTCTTGCTCTATTACATAATCTGAAAGAACATCGAATATCTCTTTGGGGCGAAGCAGCTTCATTTTATCCTGTTCGCCTTCTTGACTTTTTACTTCTTCAAAGAATTCTTCATCTACTATTTCTTTACAAAGCTCTATGCACTCATCACAAATACACACACCCGGCCCTGCAACAAGTCTTCTCACCTGATCCTTTGGTTTTCCGCAAAAAGAACACTTAAGTTGCCCTTTTTCATCAAATTTGTCCATTTCGCCTCCTTTCATTACTTCTCAATAACGGTTTTTATTTTCTGCTGTCTATCACTTTGTCTACCAATCCGTACAGCACAGCTTCTTCCGCCGTCAGAAAATTATCTCTATCAGTATCCTTTTCAATTTCAGCTATGTCTTTACCTGTATTCTTAGCCAATATAGTATTTAATTTCAACTTTGTTCTTTCCATGAAATCTGCATGAATTTTTATATCCGATGCCTGACCTCTAAATCCTCCAAGCGGTTGATGTATCATCACTTCTGCATTAGGCAATGCAAATCTTTTACCCTTTGCACCCGAAGAAAGCAAGAATGCTCCCATGCTGGCAGCCATACCTATGCAAATAGTCGAAACATCCGGTTTGATATACTGCATTGTATCATAAATTGCCATACCCGCCGTTACCGAACCGCCCGGACTGTTTATATATAAACTTATGTCTTTTTTTGCATCTTCAGCCTCTAAAAACAATAGCTGCGCCACAACAAGACTTGCAATATGGTCGTCTATTTCATCCCCAAGCAAAATTATTCTATCTTTTAAAAGCCGCGAATATATGTCATAAGAACGTTCACTGCGTCCTGTATTTTCAACTACATAAGGTATTAAAGCCATATTATTTTACCACCGCATTATCATATATGAAGTCAACTGCTTTTCTCATTTTTAACTCCATAACGGTCGCTTCTTTATGACTGTCACCGAGTATCTCCTTGATTTTAGCAAGTTCCATCTTGTATAAATCTGCCATTTTTTGTAAATCTTCTTCTATTTCTTCTTCTGTAACTTCAAAATTCTCTTTTTTCGCTACAGCCTCTATAATCATCTTTGTTTTTGCTCTTTTTTCAGCATCATCTCTGAATTCTTTTTTAATTTCATCCATTTCCTTGCCGGAAAATTGCATAAATTGCTGAAGATTTAACCCTTGATAGCTTAGCTGTCTATCAAAATCTCTCAACATAGCCTGTATTTCATCATCAACTATAACTTCAGGAATTTCAAAGTCATTTGCATCAACAACAGCTCTTACGGCTGCATCCTGCATTGCCTGAACCGCTGTTTTTTGAGCGCTTTCTTCCAATTTTTTCTTTAAATCATTTTTGAGTTCATCCAAAGTCTCAAACTCACTTACATCAGAAGCAAAATCATCATCAAGCGCAGGTAATTCTTCCGCTTTCACTTCGTGCACTTTACACTTGAATACCGCTTCTTTTCCTGCAAGATCTGGAGCATGGTATTCTTCAGGGAAAGTGACCTTTACTTCCACATCTTCTCCCGCTTTTTTACCTACAAGCTGTTCCTCGAATCCCGGTATAAATGAACCCGAACCGAGTTTCAAGGAATGATTCTCGGCAGTACCTCCCTCGAATTGATTATCGCCTACAAATCCTGCATAATCTATGATTACCGTATCTCCATCTTCCGCCGCTCTGTCAACGCTTACCAATCTCGCGTTTCTCTTTTGTAAAGCTTCGAGTTCTCTTTCCAGCGCATCTTCGTCCAGCTCATCCGAAACTTTTTCAATTTCAACACCTTTATAATCTTTTACTTCAATCTCCGGATATACCTCAACTGTAACACTTACAACAAATCCTTCACCTTTTTTTATTCCGTCTATATCCAAATCAGGCCTATTGATTACAGAAAGTCCCAATTCCTCAACCGCTTTTGGATATTGCTCCTGCAATACCAAATTGATTGCTTCTTCGAAAAATACATCTTCGCCGAAACGTGCCTCTATAATCTTTCTTGGCACTTTGCCCTTACGAAATCCGTCTACTACAAACTTACCTTTTTCTTTCTGATAAGCTTTAACAATACCGGCTTCAAATTCTTCGGCGCTAATTTCCATATTAAATTTAACTACATTTTTTTCTTTTGAAACAAATTCTGATTTCACTTCTTTTCCTCCTGAATATCCAATTTAAATCTACTTTTTAAACCCTAAAAGGTCCAATCCTCTGGAATACTTACTTCGCGATTCCGGTCTTAAATCATACTTTTTTGCAACTTGTTCCGAAAGTGATAAAAGTGCATCTTCATCACCGGAAAACAGTTCCACTTCCAATTCACATATAGGTTCTTCGGCATCAGCGGTAATTATTTCACCCCTGTCAACGGACACTTCCATAATTCCGTCTCCGTTATCTACCCTAAACCTGTTTCTCAAAAATCTGGTTTCGATAATACTGTTTAATAAGCTTTTTCCTACGAGCCTTATTACCTCTTGTCCTATATCGCTTTCCTTAAAAAGGCTAATATCCGGTAACAAAAAAGTATTTAAATCATCAACAGGCACATTGATTTCACCACGAACGTGCATAGCGCCTTCATTCTTACCTCTCCACTTAAGTGTGGCGAACATACGATCGCCTTCTATCCTAACTCTCATGGCTATATCATTCTTTGATAACACGTAGTCATCCGTATCAAAATATGCTGCTTTCATCAAGATTTCTTCTCGCGAACCTTCTTCTTCGATTTTCATAAGGTCCTCATCTTGCCAAATCTTTTCTGCGATTTCATTGCTATCAATCGCATATTTCATTTCTATTTCCATAATGTTCCTTTAAATATTTCGGTATTTTAACAAACACGCATAGAACATTATAACATTTCAAAAGCTAAATGACAAGCAATTTATTCAAACCATTTAAAACAAGCTAAGTTGATCGGTTTCCGGCATATTTTGTAAAACACCGTGTTCCCTCAATGCTTCTATTCCTACTTTCGTAATTTTTGCTCTGTTCTTTATTTCTTCTACAGTTTCATACGGCGCTTTTTCGTATTCAAAAGCAAGTGAATTTGCGGCATTTTCCCCAAGTCCGTTTAAAACAACAAAAGGGAGTTGCACCTTTCCGTCCTTAACTCTGAACCTCTTAGCTTCCGATTCTCCCAATCTGGCATGATGAAATTGAAAACCGCGAGCATAAAGTTCATATGCAACTTCAAGTACGGTCAATTCTTCTAAATCTTTTAAAGATGCATTTTTGTCGCTTTGAACGATTCTCTTTATTCTTTCATATACGGATTCAGGTCCTTTCATAATAGTCTGTGTATCGAATCCTGCCGTCTTGGTTGTAAAATACGCCGCATAAAATTCAAGAGGATAATACACTTTAAAATATGCTATTCTATAAGACATCATTACATACGCAACCGCATGCGCCCTCGGAAACATATACTTTATTCGTCTGCACGATTCAATATACCACTGTGGAATATTCATACTTTCCATCAGTTCAACCTGTTCTTCGCTTAAACCCTTTCCTTTTCTAACCCTCTCCATTATTGTAAATGCGTCTTTTTTGGGTATGCCTTTTAAAATCAAATAATTCATTATATCGTCACGAGTAGATATTACCTCTTTCATTGTAGCTTTTCCGCTTCTTATCCACTCCTGAGCATTGTTGAGCCAAACATCCGTACCATGAGAAAATCCTGATATTCTAACAAGATCGGCAAATCTTGACGGTTTTGTATCATCAAGCATCTGTCTTGTAAACTTAGTACCGAATTCAGGTATTCCATAACTTCCATGGGTAAATTTATAATCTTTCATCTTGATTTCAAGAGCATCCGTTCCTAAAAATATACTATTTACTTTCGCATCTGAAAGCGGAACGTCTTTTACAGGATCTACATTTGTCATATCCTGCAAGTGTTTTATTATCGACGGTACATCGTGCCCCAGTATATCAAGTTTCAACAAATTCTTATCTATTGAATGATAATCGTAGTGAGTAGTTATAACATCTGATTTTACATCATTTGCAGGGCGCTGTACCGGACAAAATTCATATATCTCATGATCATCAGGAACTATAATAATTCCACCCGGATGCTGTCCTGTCGTCTTTTTTATTCCGGCACACGATTTTGTCAATCGATCAATTTCATACTTATTTACTGATATTTGCTTTTCATCAAAATATTTTCTTACCATACCGTATGCCGACTTTTCAGCAACAGTAGTCATTGTTCCGGCTTTATATACATTCTTCGCACCGAATATTTCATTAACATATCTATGAGCCTCACCTTGATACTCACCTGCGAAATTCAAATCTATATCAGGTTCTTTATCCGCCTCGAAACCCAAAAATGTCTGAAACGGTATGGTAAACCCGTCTTTTTTAAGCAAGGCGCCACATTCCGGGCAATACTTATCCGGCATATCCACACCGCAATCGTACTCGTTTTCATCTCCCCATTCCAAATACTTGCAATTTCCGCAAAGATAATGTGCAGGAAGCGGATTTACCTCTGTTATTCCTGCCATGGTAGCGACAAAAGATGAACCCACAGATCCCCTGGAGCCTACCAGATAACCGGCATCAAGCGAATGATCTACAAGCATTTTAGCGGCTATATACATTACTGCATACCCTTCACGAATAATAGGCTCGAGTTCTGCATCTAGCCTTTCCTGTATCTTCTGTGGCAAAGGATTTCCATATATTTCATGTGCTTTGGAATTGCACGCTTCTCTCAGCTTTTCATCAGCTTTCGGAATTTTAGGCGGGAATTTACCTTCAGGTACCGGTAATATCTTATCAATTTTTTCTGCTATGATATTGGTATTTTCAACTACGACCTCATATGCCAGTTCCTCTCCGAGATACGAAAATTCCTCAAGCATTTCCTCAGTTGTTCTCAAATAAAGACCTGCACTCGTTCCTTCATCTTTGTATCCCATGGTAGCCTGTACGATTGTCCTGTAAATTGCCGCTTCCGGCTCTGCATAATGAGCATCTGTCGTTGCACAGGTAATTTTTCCGTACTTTTTACCCAAGCGGATTATTTCCATATTTATTTTCTTTAAATCATCTTCAGATTCAACAATCCCTTTTTCAATCATAAATCCGTTGTTTGTGAGCGGTTGAATCTCAAGATAATCATAAAAATCTATCAATTTTTTTATTTCTTCTTCCGGCATTTTATTTAAAACCGCTCTGTAAACTTCACCTGCTTCGCAAGCAGAGCCGATTATAAGTCCATCTCTATGCGCCTGTATAACGGATTTCGGCAATCTGGGTTTCTTATAAAAATAATTTATGTGCGAATAAGATACGAGTTTATATAAATTCCTTAACCCCTCCTGCGTTTTAGCTATCAAAATTATATGATTCGTATATTTCTTCTTGTAATCGATACTTCCGTCTTGCATCACACAATCACTATCATCAAAAACGTAACCCTCCATGCCGTAAAGAATTTTCATTTGAGAGCCTTTAGATAACGCGTGATAAGCATCCGGAAATCCCTGCACCACTCCATGGTCCGTAATAGCTACCGCACTATGCCCCCAATTTTCATGTATTTTAATAAGGTCACTAACCGGCGTTAGCCCATCCATCGCGCTCATCTTAGTATGTGCGTGCAATTCCACTCGTTTTTTTTCAGCATTGTCCATTCTCGATACTTGGGGCATTTTTTGTATGCTTCGAACCAAAATCACAAGTTCATTTTCAAACCTGTCCCATTCGGAATCTCCTTGCACCTTAATTTTATCACCCTCGCTTATATTCTCTTTTATATCTTCAAGTTGCATGGAATTCAAAAAACACTTTACACATATGGATGTTTTTTTATCAGTCAAAAAAATGCTCAACAATTCCTTGTTATGTTTCAAAGTTCTAACCGTTTTCCCAAATATAATTCCCTCTACCGCAACACCTTTCATTGCCGGCTCAACTTCTGGAATAGGAATAGCCTCAACTTTTATGGGTTTTAAAATTGTTTTTCCTGCGGATGAACTTTTCTTCTTTAAATCTGAACTTGGATTTGTAGGCAAATTCGCAACTTTAGGTAAACTTTTGTTGATTATCTCAATCTTTGCCTCTTTTGATTTATTTCTTTCCACACACGCTTCGCTATCACATCTAAATACAATATTCATATTAAATCCGAAAGTATCTCTCACAGCTTTTTCACAGAGATTTTTCGCAGATTCCGTAAGAAACTTTGCAGCATATTCTCCAACGACATAAACATCAATCGTATCATCTTGCATTATTATATTATCAAAAAGCACCATATTTGCAACGCTTGATGTATGTTCTCCCGTTTTAAGCAGTATTTCCAAATACTTTGAAACATAATCCTGCTTTTCTTCAACCATATCCGAATAGATTATATCAAATTTTATCCCATTCAATTCCTCACAAATATTCATGAGTTCATTGCGAATCTTTTCCATTTCAAAAAATGACATTACAAAATTAAGTTCCAAAAAAAGTGTAAGTACCCCTGTTTTTTCCGATAATTGCGCTTTTTTTATGTTTATTTTAAATACATTTTTTTTGTAGTCATCAAGTCCGTTCCAATCTATTGCTCTGTTGATAATGTTTATCATAAATAATCCTTCCCATGCCAAAAACACTCGTTTCATTCAACAAAAAAATCTGTGGATAACTCCCCCTTGACATTTTTTCAATTCTCTGTACGCTAGTATTTTCAAAGTGTTTACTCTTTTAAACTATCCACAAGTAGTTGTGATTATAATTGTATACAATCTTGTCGAACCATGTGGAAAAGTTACTGGCGGTTAATAATTTCAAGGTGTTCATTATTGTGGAAAAGTCGCTTACATTTTATGTTAAAATCGTAAAAATTTCATTTAAAATGTCTTTTTCATATACATTTTTTATGATTTTTCCCTTTGAAAAAATTGCCGCTTTTCCCTTGCCTGCCGCTATACCGAAATCTGCCTCCTTAGCTTCTCCAGGCCCGTTAACCTCGCACCCCATAACAGCAATAGTTATAGGCGGCAGACCTTTCTTCACACGCTCCGCTTCAAGTTGCGGTAATTTTTCTTCTATCCTGCTTACCAAATTTTCCAAATCTATTTTCGTCCTGCCGCATGTCGGACAAGATACCAAATTTATACCGAAATTTCTAAGCCCTACACTCCTCAAAATTTCATATGCAAGCTTTACTTCCTCCACCGGATCTGCCGTAAGCGAAACTCGCATTGTATTTCCAATTCCTTCAAGCAACAAACTTCCAATTCCGATTGCTGATTTCATTCCACCGCGAACTTTACTTCCGGACTCCGTAAGTCCTATATGTAATGGGTAATCAAGCATTTTATCCGCAAGCTTATGCGCTTCGTAGTTTTGCTTAACATCAGACGATTTAATAGAAACCACTATGTCATCAAAATTCAAGCTTTCCAAGATTTCAACATTTTTTTTCGCACTTTCACACAAGCCTTGAGGTGTTACTTTTCCATATTTTTTAAAAAATTCCTGTTCAAGTGAACCGGAATTTACCCCCACCCTTATCGGAATTTTTCGTTCTTTTGCTTTTATTACTATTTTTTCAAGTTTTTCTCTATTGCCTATATTCCCCGGATTTATCCTTATTTTATCCGCTCCGTTTTCGATTGCGGCTATTGCCAGTCTGTAATCAAAATGTATATCTGCAACTATCGGCAATTTAGATTGTTTTTTAATCTGTGAAATTGCATCGGCAGCTTCCATATTCGGTACAGCAAGCCTCACAATTTCACAACCGCAATCGTAAAGCCTGGCTATCTGTTCATTTACAGCCTTTACATCGGCAGTATTTACATTTAGCATAGATTGAACCGAAATGGAAGCATCACCGCCAATCGCAACATCACCACAATAAACCTTTTTTTTCATTTTACATCCTATTTTAAAATAAATCGCCCTATATCCTGCCATGTAACATATATCATAAGTGCAAACAAGCAAACTATACCTGCAAAATGCACCTTGGCTTCCATATCATCGGTTATCGCCTTTCCGGTAACTCTCCTTATCGCCAAAAACACCAATCTGCCGCCATCCAAAGCCGGAAACGGAAATAAATTCACTATACCCAAATTTATGCTTATAAGCGCTGCGAATTGCGCCAAATAAATAAATCCGTAATTCATTGTATTACCTACAGCTACCGTTATTCCTACAACACCGGTAAGCTCCTTCGGACTTACTTCCTTGGTAAAAAGTTTGCCTATAGCATCAAGCATGGAAGCTGTAATCTCATAGCTTGATTTGACACCTAAAATAACGGCATTTGCAGGGTTGTGCATCATCTTGGGCATTATTCCTATAAGCTTTCTTCCTGTCTTTTCATCTGTAGTCAGTGCCACATCAAAAGTCTTAATATTTCCATTTCTTTCAACTTCTATACTCACTTTCTCCTTAGCGCTTGATCCTATTATAGTTCCAACATCCGACCAATTTTTAACAGTTTCTCCCTGTATAGAAACTATCTTATCGCCGGTTGCAAGACCTGCTTCCCTGGCAGGGCTCACATCTGCAAACTGTCCTACTGTCTGAGATGGCGTACCTACATAAAGGGCAATCCCTATCATTATCAAAATTGCCACTAAGAAATTCATTAGAGGTCCTGCAAGAAGGACAAATGCTCTATGTGAAATTTTTGCCGCCTCAAACGATCTTGGTAAAATTTCATCTTCGCATTCACTGCTTTCCATTGCGCAAAATCCTCCTATGGGAAATGCCCTAACTGAATACAACGTTTCTCCTTTCTGCTTTTTAAACAGTATAGGCCCCATTCCTATTGCAAACTCATTTACCTTTATACCTACAGCTTTTGCCATAAAAAAATGGCCGCCCTCATGAAATAGTACAAGTATGCAAAACATTATAATTGCAGCTATTATTGCTGACATACATATCCTCCTTATTTAACGTTAATTACCTTTTTAAAAATTCATATACCTTTTCTCTGGCTTTGTAATCTACATCAAAAACATCCTCTATACTTGATAGTTTTTGATTTTTATGTGCATCCAGCACTTTTTGCAGTGTATTTTGTATATCCAAAAACTTAATTTTTCTATCCAGAAATAACTGAACCAAAACCTCGTTTGCACCGTTTAAACAAGTAGCATAGCTGCCGCCCTCCCGCAGTGCTTCATACGCAAAATTCAATGTCTTAAAAACTTTAAAATCCGGCTCGAAAAAATCCAAATGGCTACCTGCGGTAACGAAATTAAGCGGTTCTTGTGAAGTTTTAATTCTGTCCGGATAAGAAAAAGCATAATTTATCGGCAATCTCATATCGGGAGTTCCGAGTTGTGCCATTACAGAATTATCTACGTATTCAACCATAGAGTGAACTATGCTTTGCGGATGTACTAAAACTTTGATTTTACTTACATCTGTTTCAAATAACCAATATGCCTCTATGACTTCAAGCGCTTTGTTCACAAGAGTTGCTGAATCTATGGTGATTTTTTTACCCATAGACCAATTCGGATGAGCAAGTGCATCTTCAAGACTGACATCTTCGAGTTCTTTTAGTGTAAAATTACGAAAAGGACCGCCCGATGCCGTTAGATATATACGTTTGATATTTTTTTTATCGTTTCCGCGAAGCGCTTGAAATATAGCACTGTGCTCGCTATCTACCGGCAATATTTGTGCTCCTGTTTCAGCCATAATTTTATATATAAGTTCGCCGCCTGTAACCAAGCTTTCCTTATTTGCAAGAGCAAGAGTTTTACCTCGCAGAACCGCTGCATAACTCGGTTCAAGCCCTGCAATTCCTACTAAAGAATTTAAAAATATGTCCGCATCTGTATCAAGCATTTTCAAAAGCGCCCGTTCGCCGTACTCGACATCCAATTTCGGATATTTTGATTTCAAATACCTTGCATCTTCCTCTTTTTTTACTATTACAAGCTTAGGTGAAAATTCAATTATCTGAGATTCCAACTTTTGTATATTTTGTGCGCAAGAAGCTGCCACAAGTTGATAGCTTTCGAGATTTTTTCGTATAACATCTACCGCTTGCTCACCTATTGAACCCGTACTTCCCCATATAGCAATTTTTTTCATATTAGACCTCTATTTTATCATAAACAGCACTATATAATAATAAACCATCGGTGCCGTAAACATCACACTATCTATCCTGTCTAAAACACCTCCATGACCCGGTATCAGTTTTCCATAATCCTTTATTCCCATTTTGCGTTTGAATATTGAGGCTGTCAAATCTCCAAGTTGTGAAAAAGCACCGCCTAAAACTCCGATGAATATCGCATGAATCAGGTATTGCCCCGCGAAAAATTGTGCAAATAGAGCCGAAAATATCACGCTACCTATGATTCCTCCAATAGAGCCCTCTATCGTTTTTTTAGGACTTATTTTTTCACAAAGCTTATGTTTTCCAAAGAAATAACCCGAAAAATAAGCCATTATATCCGTACCGAAAGCAGTAATAAATACGAGCCATATCAATATATTAAATTCCCCGGTTTGTTCCACTTTCACTATATGAAACACAAAATATGTAACGTAAAAAATTCCGGCAAGCGTTGCAAGTGCATCTGCAATTTCGCGCTTTTGAATATCAAATAATGTAAGTAAGCAGGCAAGCGTACTCAAAAACCCCCAAACCATATAATTTTCAGCTCTATCGGCAAACAAATTGATGCCGTAAAGAACAAACAGACTCACATATGCAACAGGTAAAATCGGCATTATTCCCATGCTTTTAAATCCGTTAAAAAACTCATATAGAGCAACCGCCGTCAAAATCATGCAGGCAACAGTAAGCACTTTTCCGCCCGCAAGCGGTACAAGTACAAACGGCACCATAAACAAACTTGAAATTATCCTGGTTTTCATTCGTTTCTGCCCCCAAATCTTCTATCTCTTTTTTGATATTCCTCTATACAGTTTCGATAAATCTCCGGTGTGAAATCCGGCCACATAACATTACTAAATACAAATTCACTATAAGCACATTGCCAAAGAAGATAATTCGAAAGCCTTTGCTCGCCACTGGTTCGAATCAAAAGTTCGGGGTCCGGAATTTGCGGAATATTTTCACCTGTATAAAGTCTTTTGGCAAAATAGTCCTCCGTTATATCTTCCGGGCATATTTGACCGTCTTTTACATCTTGTGCACATTTATAAGCAGCTCTTACTATTTCCGAACGCGAGCCGTAATTAAGCGCTATATTAAAGCACAATCCTGTATTTTTCTTAGTTTTCTCCAATGCCCTATCCAAGCTTTCCTTTGCATCTTTAGGTAGTTTGCTGTAATCTCCTATTATGGAAATTTTTACATTATTTTTATGTAATTCCGCCAATTCTTTTTTTACATACGTAACAACAAGCTTAAATATCCCGCCTATTTCTTCTTCGCTTCTATTCCAGTTCTCCGTAGAAAAAGCATAAACGGTCAAATGTTTAACGCCAAGCTTTGATGATTCTTTAACTATATCTTTCATAGCTTTCATCCCTGCATTATGTCCGGAAATTCTAGGTAAATTATGCAATTTAGCCCAGCGTCCGTTCCCGTCCATTATGATTGCAATATGAGCAGGTATCTTTGAAAAATCCAATTTTTATCTCCTTTACGTTTAAAACGGATATAGCAAAAGCTATATCCGTTCATCATTAAAGCTCCAAAATTTCCTTTTCCTTTAATGCAACTACCGCTTCTACGTCTTTAGATGCCTTGTCAATTATCTTTTGAATCTTCTCTAATTCTTTTTTTAAATCGTCTTCACTTATTGTGCCGTCTTTTTCTTCTTTTTTCAGTTCATCATTCGCCGTTCTTCTCTCATTTCTAAGAGCAACTTTTGCATCTTCACCATACTTTTTTACGGTTTTACCGATTTCTTTACGCCTTTCTTCTGTAAGCTGCGGAACAACAAGTCTAATTGATTTTCCGTCATTAGAAGGTGTAATCCCCAAATTCGACATGTTGATTGCTTTTTCAATATCAGATACCGTTTTTACATCAAAAGGAGATATAAGAAGTGTCCTCGGATCCGGTACTGAAACATTTGCAAGGCTCTTTAGCGGTGTTGGAACTGAATAATATTCAACAACAATTTTATCCAAAAGCGCAGGATTTGCTCTACCTGCACGCACCGTATTCAATTCAGATTTCAAATTTTCCAATGTCTTTTCAATTTTATGGCTTAGTTTATTTTCGACTTCACTGCTCATTTCATCCTCCAATTAGATTATTATCGTTCCTATTTTTTCACCTTTAGCGGCTTTTAAAAGATTGCCTTTTTCAGCCAAAGCGAAAACGTGCAATTTTATATCGTTTTCCATGCACAAAGTTGCGGCTGTAATATCCATGACCCCAAGTTGCTTTTCTATCACTTCTAAATGTGTAAGCTTGTCATATCTGATTGCATCAGAGTTTGTATTCGGATCTGCGGAATAAACCGCATCTATGTTTTTAGCAAGGAGTATCACATCTGCATCAATTTCAGCCGCTCTAAGCGCCGCGGTAGTATCTGTCGAAAAGAATGCAAGTCCCGTACCTGTACCGAAAACGACTATTCTTTTTTGCTCCAAATGCCCGATAGCTTTTTTTCTATTTACAGGTTCGGAAATCTGATTCATGCTTATAGACGTCTGCAATACCGCATCTACGCCATGTTTTTGAAGTGCATCCGTAATAGCCATTGCATTCATAGCAGTCGCCATCATACCCATGTAATCCGCTGTTACCCTATCTATGCTCTTACCGGTTCTGCCTCGCCAAAAATTTCCGCCGCCTACTACTATGGCAATTTCAATACCTAAATCATATATCTGCTTGATTTCACTTGCAACATCCGCAAGCATAGCATCATCTATCCCGAATCCGGCTTCACCTGCCAAAGCCTCTCCGCTAATTTTTAACAAAACTCTTTTGTACTTATTTTCCATTATTTCTCCCACTTAGATACTTTACTTGTCCCAAATCAAACGATCAATTTCGTTCTCAAGGCTTATCATACTCGCAGTAGGTTCAAACCTGGCAACAATCTCACCGTTCCTGTCTATCAAAAACTTGGTAAAATTCCACTTGATTTCAGAATCCTTATCATAATTTTCATCAATTTCACGTAATGCCAATTCCAAAACCCCTGCCAGTGGATGCATTTTATCAAAACCTTTAAATTCCGTATTATCTACCAACCATCTGAAAAGCGGATCTGCATCTTCTCCCTTTACTTTGGTTTTTTTGAATTGTCTGAACGTCATCCCAAAGCGGTTTCTACATAAAAAAAAGATTTCTTCATCATTTTCGGGTGCCTGATTTCCAAATTGATTGCAAGGAAAATCAAGTATTTCAAATCCTGCCGCGGCATATTTATCATAAATATACTGTAATTCTTTGTATTGAGGTGTAAATCCGCACTTTGTTGCAGTGTTTACAATCAGCAATACTTTCCCCTCATAGTCTGACAACTTCACATCATTTCCAAGCTTATCTTTAACAACAAAATCATGTAATTTCATTTCTTGCCCTCACCTTTCAAATGCTAGATTTATTATATATAAATTTCATGTTATTTTCAAGCTTTTTTTACCTGTTTTGTTTTACATTATTTGTAAAACAAAACTATAATACACTCAAATACCTCTCGCCGGTATCAGGACAAATTACAATAATATTTTTACCTTGATTTTCTTCTCTTTTAGCAAGTTCGACCGCTCCCGCAATCGCCGCACCGGATGATATTCCAAGCAGTATTCCCTCAATTTTTGCTACTTTATTAAGCAGTTCAAATGCGCATGCATCACTTACCTTTATAACCTCATCGTAAATCTTCGTATTTAAAATTTTAGGTACAAATCCTGCTCCTATCCCTTGTATTTTATGCGTCCCGGGTAACTGTCCCGAGAGCACCGCAGATGAATCGGGCTCTACTGCAACTATCTTTATATCACTTTTCATCGACTTCAATGTTTCGCCAATTCCTGTAACAGTTCCGCCGGTTCCTACGCAAGCAACCGCTATATCAATATTTCCGTCCATATCTTCGAACAATTCTCTTGCCGTTTGCGCATGCGCAAATGAATTGTTTTCATTTGTAAATTGGTCAAGTATCACAGCATCATCTGTTTTTGCCTTTATTTCATGCGCCATATCTATCGCACCCTTCATACCGTTTTCTGCCGGACTTAAAACCAGTTCCGCTCCATATGCCTTTATAATCTTTTTTCGCTCATCACTCATATTTCCCGGCATTACAATTACCACCTTATAACCCAGCCTCCTGCCGAGCGAAGCCAATCCTATTCCGGTATTTCCGCTGGTAGGTTCTATTATAGTGCCGCCTTTTTTTAAAATTCCGGATTTTTCCGCTTCCAAAATCATATTAAGTGCAGCACGATCCTTTATGCTTCCGCTAGGATTAAAATATTCAAGTTTTGCGTAAAGTGCCGCCTTCGCGCCTTCTTCTTTCTCAAGTTTCGATACCCGCATCATCGGTGTATTGCCTACAAGTTGTGTCACATCCTCATATATTCTCATGGCATTCCTCTTTTCCTGTTTCCTTTATAATTTATTTGCAGATTTACTCCTTGTCAAGTAAATCTACCAACTTATACGAATATATGTAATCATTTATTACATTTTGCAAACCGCACCAAAATCGCGCGGCTGTACAGTTTTCATGCATATTACATTTGTGTTCTTTCCCCGATAAACACTCCGTAGGTAAAAATTCTCCTTCCGTAACATGTAGTATTTCCCCTACGCTATATTCACTGACATCACGTCTAAGCCTGTACCCGCCTTGAGGTCCGCGCACGCTTTCCAAAAATTCCGCTTTCCCAAGCAAATTTACTATATGTTCCAAATATTTTGTCGAAATCCCCTGTCTTTTTGCCATATCTTTTAAAGGCACATAACCTTCGTTTTGATTTTGCGCCAAATCCAGCATCAATCTGAGCGCATACCTTCCTCGTGTAGAAACTTTCATAATATTCCTCCAATTTTAAGTCGAAATCATATCTATTTATACCCTAATACTAATTTATTACAAATAAAAATGTCGATCCAATAATCAAATTTACATCCAATCATTAGAACCGACATCTTATGCTTTGCTATTTAATAAAATCGGAAATCATTGATTCCTAACTAAAACTTTCTAGCTTTTTTTCTTGCAGCCTCTGATTTCTTTTTACGCTTAACGCTGGGTTTTTCATAATGTTCTCTTTTTCTTAATTCGGACATTACCCCATCACGAGCACAAGAACGCTTAAATCTCTTAAGAGCACTTTCTAGGCTTTCATTTTCTTTAACTATTACCTGAGCCATTTATTCGATTCACCTCCTTGCCCTTGACTGACTTATGATTATCAAATAACCACACTGTAACTATTACATTATACTCTTTTAAAATATAAAATGCAATGGTTTTTTATTTTATTTTTCTGCACTTTTTACATTTTTTGTAATCAACCCGGAGGCCAAGTCATTTTACGCTTTCCAAGCAGGTGAAAATGCAGGTGCTTCACACTTTGAAAACCGTCTTCCCCACAGTTGCACACAACCCTGTAACCGTTTTCGAGTTCCAACATTTTTGCAATTTTAGGTATCAGCATCATGATATGACCCAGTAATTCCTTGTCATCTTGCTTAATATCGTCAAGTGATGCAAGATGCTTCTTCGGTATCAAAAGCACGTGCACCGGCGCCTGTGGCTCCAAGTCGTGAAAACAAACAGCGTATTCATCTTCATAAACTTTGTTTGACGGTATTTGAGCATCAGCTATTTTGCAAAATATACAATCACTCATTTTGCCATCTCCTCTCCTATCATTCCTTCATTAAAGGGCTTTAGCAATAATACTTGCAAAAATTTTCCGTATAATTTTTTTGCATTCTCCTCACTCATCTGCACATATGTTTTTATATAATTTTCCGTATAGCCTTCAAGATGTCCGTTTTCAAACCGCTCACACAAAATACTTCTAACAGTCCCTCTCTGACTGTCAAAATACTCATGCGCAATATCCTCGGAAAATTCTATCATCTTCTTAACTCTTGCATTTTTCACTTCGCCCCGAATTTGCCTTTCCATTTTTTCAGCTACTGTACCGCTTCTTTTCGAATATCTGAATGCATGAACTTTGGAAAACTTCGCTTTTTTTATAAGTTCAAGGCTATTTTCAAAATCTTCATCCGTTTCTCCCGGAAACCCGACTATAATATCCGTAGTAATACCGAA
>JBQMYS010000027.1:0-19441 GCA_052173355.1 Eubacteriales bacterium
ATTAGCAAGACTTATTGCTACCTCTGTTTTCCCTACTGCAGTAGGTCCGACCAAAAGCAATATTTTATTCATACTCATATCCTTTTAAACATCTTTTCTATTTCATTTTTAGAAAGCTTTATAAACGTAGGTCTGCCATGCGGGCACGAATACGGATTTTCGCAATTTGCAAGTAGCTTGATAAGTTCCTCACATTCTATAATTGAAAGAGAATCTCCGCCTTTTACAGCAGATTTACAAGAGCGCATTATCAACTTATCTATTTTTACAAAATTATCAATATCCGTTCCTTCTTTAATATTTTCAAGAAAATAATCAAGGACTGCCTCCGCTTCTTGCAACTGCATAAAAACAGGTATCTCGGTAATCCTATACGTTCTATCTCCAAATTCTTGTATCGTGAATCCAAGCTTTTCTAAAAGCGGCAGCCAAATATTTTCTATTGCCTTGAGTGACGGAATCACTTCTCTGATAAAAGGAATCAAAATCGACTGGTGCATTTTTTCACTGCTTTTATATTCATTTAAAAACTTTTCATAAAATACACGTTCATGCGCAGCATGTTGATCTATAAAATAAATCTTATCTTCAAACTGCGCAACTATATATGTATTAAACACAACAGATAAAATTTTTAATTCCCGAAGATCAAAACGTTTTTCCTCTAAATATTCCGTTTCTTCAAATCTATGTTCTTTTTCAATTTCCTCTTTCGATATAGTTGACAGTATATTTTTTATGTCTATTTGCTCTTCATTTAAAACTTCAGGGCATTCATTTCTAATTTCGTATAAATTCAAATCTTCTTTTATAAATTCCGCTTCTGAATATCCGCGTTCAACTTGAATTTCATCTTCGTAAATTACAGGTTCAAGCGGTGTAGCTAATTTAACGTATTCGAGAGGTTCTTTAAAAACTGTTTCAATTTCAATATTTTTCTTGCTTATACCCGGACTTGCATTTAATGTTGCCAGCTTTTTTCTTATCGCGCTGCTAACAAATTCACTCACTTTTTCATCGTCGTGGAACCTTACTTCCTTTTTATTGGGGTGAATATTAACATCTAAATATTTAGGATCTATGTTTAAAAACAAAAATACTATCGGATACCTGCCTTCAAAAAGTCTTTCTTTGTATCCTTGCATTACGGCTATATCCAAAACTTTACTTGATATGGCTCTGCCATTTACAAAAAATATCTGATTTCGTCTATTGGATTTTGTCAAATCCGGCTTTGAAATATAAGCTTCAATACTCATATATTCATTATCTTCAAAAACTTTAAGCATCCTATTCGCATAGTCTTTGCTATAAATATTCAGGATATTTTTATATTTGTCATTTTTGCCATTTGTAGCAAACAAAATATCGCCGTTATTTATCAATCTGAACTTTATATGAGAATATGCAAGTGCTATTTTAGAAACAAAATCTATTATAAGCGCCGCTTCTGCTGATGTACTTTTTAAAAAACTAAGTCTTGCAGGAACATTAAAAAACAAATCCGATACAACTATGCTGCTTCCTTGTGGCGATCCTATTTTGGCGATTTCCATCATTTCACCACCTGTAACTCTCACGAGTGCTCCTGTTTTTTCAGAAGCTGTTTTGCTTATTAGCGTAACTTTGCTGACAGCGGCTATACTTGCAAGCGCTTCACCACGAAATCCCAGTGTATATATTCTCTCCAAATCATCTTCATACACTATTTTGCTGGTAGCATGACGAACAAAAGCAAGATTCAGTTCTTCAGCTGCTATTCCTATTCCATCATCGGTAACACGAATGTACTCCTTGCCTCCCGCTCTAATCTCAATTACTATGCCGGTAGCTTTTGCATCTATCGAATTTTCAACAAGTTCTTTAACTACAGAAAGCGGTCTGTCGACTACTTCTCCTGCGGCAATCTTATCTGCAACGCTTTTTTCAAGGATTCTAATCATAATTACTCCTCATTTGCTATTTCTTTTAACCCTGCTAAAATAGCATACAGTTCTATTGGCGATACTTTCATTTCATCAATTTCGTTGATTTTATTTACCAAAGCCTGATATTTGTGAATTATATCTTCATGGTTACTTTTTTCATCATTTCTTAAACATTCATATTCATCGCTTCTTTTTGTATTAAACTGCTCTAAAGAATTTCTTTCATTTCCATTTTCAAGAGCTTTTAGGTATTTTTGTGCATTTTGTAAAACATCATTTGGTACTCCTGCAAGTTTTGCAACATGAATACCGTAACTTTTATTTGCACTGCCTTTGACTATCTTGTGCAAAAATATCACTTCGCCGTTTTCTTCACTTATATCAACGTTATAATTGCAAAGTCCCGGTAATTTTTCTTCAAGCATGGTCATTTCGTGGTAATGAGTAGCAAACATACTCCTGATTTGATTACCCTCCTTGCAAAGTCTATATGCTACCGACATAGCGATAGAAAGTCCGTCATAGGTACTCGTACCTCTACCTATCTCGTCGAGCAATATCAAACTTTTTGAAGTTGCCGTATTCAAAATATATGCAAGTTCATTCATTTCTACAAAAAACGTACTTTGTCCTTGTGACAGATTGTCGGATGCACCTATTCTGGTATAAATCCTATCTACTACTCCAATCTTTGCAAAATCTGCAGGAACAAAAGAACCGATCTGTGCCATCAAAACTATCAATGCAGTTTGACGCATATATGTTGATTTACCTGCCATATTAGGACCTGTTATCAACAGCATACTTACGTCTTTATTATCAATATACACATCATTTGAAATAAATCCGCCTTCTTTTAAGCTATTTTCAATTACAGGATGTCTGCCGTTTTTAATTTCCAGCACATAATCATCTGAAATTTCAGGTTTTACATACGAAAGTTCAATACAAACTTTTGCAAATCCGGAAAGCACATCTATTTTTGATATTGCTTTTGCCGCATTTTGAATATCTTTTATGTATTCACTTAATTTTAACCTAAGTTCACAAAATATGTCATATTCAAGCAGATTTATCTTTGCTTCCGCACCCAGCACCGTACTTTCAACCGCTTTCAATTCCTCTGTTATAAATCTTTCACAGTTAACAAGAGTTTGTTTTCTTATGTAATTTTCCGGTACTGCTCCGAGATTCGATTTGCTTATTTCTATATAATATCCAAAAACCTTGTTATACCCGACTTTCAGCTTTTTAATTCCCGTTCTTTGTCTTTCTATATTTTCGAGAGATGCTATCCATTCTTTTCCATCTTTTATAGAAAATTTCATTTCATCGAGTTTATCGTTAAATCCGGATTTTATTATACCGCCTTCTTTTATTGAAATTGGCGCATCATCACTAATTGCTCTTTGTATAATTTCACAAACATCATCAAGTTTTTCTGAAATTTGATCTGCAAGTTCATCCAAATATGAATTTGCAAAACTTTTCGCTGTATCTTTAAGCTGTGGCAAATTAAAAAGTGAATTTCTAAGCGCTATTAAATCTCGCGCATTGGCATTATTACAAGAAACCCTTGCAGAAAGCCTTTCCAAGTCATATATAGATTTTAAACACTCACGCAAATTGTTTTGTAATAATACATCTTCCGATATGCTTTCAACCGCATCAAGCCTTTTTTCTATTCTAAGCTTTTCGTTGAGCGGTTCTTTAAGCCACTGTTTTAACCTGCGAGCTCCCATGGCTGTGCAAGTTTTATCCAGTATTCCAAGAAGTGAACCTTGTACTTTGTTTTCATATAAAGTTTGAGTAATTTCTAAATTTCTAAGCGTTGCTTTGTCAAGTGCCATATGTGAATTAAGATTATATACTTTCGCTTCATAAATATGATCCATTTCCTGTTTTCTTGTATTTTTGATATACGAAAGTAAAGCAACTGCCGCAAATATCGCCGCACAGCCTTCCTCAAGTCCTATACTCATAAGCGAATTCAAATTAAACTGTTTTCGCAAAATAAATTCCGCATCGTTCATTTTAAAATAATCCGAATCTACCGAGTTTACATATCCTGTAAAATTCTGTTTTAATTCACTTTCAGGTAAAAATTCAAACAAATCTTCACAAATCAAAAGCTCCTTTGCCCCTATTTTTGCGAGTTCGTTAAAAACTACATAAAATCCTCCAAAAGAAATATTACTAATAGCAAACTCTCCCGTAGAAATATCACAGTAAGCAAACCCGATACCGTTTTCCAAGATATTTACCGCAGCTATATAGTTATTTTCATTTTCTTTTAACATATTTTGACTGAGAACCGTTCCCGGAGTTATTACCTGAACAACCTCACGTTTTACTATACCTTTTGCAAGTGCAGGGTCTTCTACCTGTTCGCAAATTGCGACTTTAAAGCCTTTATCTATCAATCTCGCTATATAAGTTTCCGCCGAATGAAAAGGGACTCCACACATCGGAGCCCTTTCCTCTTGACCGCAAGCCTTACCTGTTAATGCGATTTCCATGGCTTTTGAAGCGACCAGTGCATCTTCAAAAAACATTTCGTAAAAATCTCCCAATCTAAAAAACAATATTGCATCCGGATATTCCTTTTTAATATCCATATATTGCCGCATCATAGGGGTCAGTGCCATAATTTTTTCCTACCTGTTACCAAGAGCTTTGTATTTTTCAATACCAAGTCTTATCAATTCTATACTTCTAACCAAATCTTTTTTCTTTAATACATAAGCTAAACGTATCTCACTTTTTCCCAGTGTATTTGTAGCATAAAAACTTTTCATAGGCGCATACATAACAGTTTCATTATTATCTGTAAATTCTGTCAAAAGCCAAACTAAAAACTTCTCCGCATCTTCAACAGGCAATTTTACCATCATGTAAAATGCACCTTTCGGCATAGCACAAACAGCTCCGTCTATTTTCATAACTTCTTCGTAAGCCGCGTTTCTTCGTTCTTCATACTCTTTTTTTATATCATCAAAATATGAAGGCTTTAAATCGTATAGCGCTTTTGCTCCGAGCATATCCAAAGTTGCAGGACAAAGCCTTCCTTGCGCAAGTTTGAGCGCAGACTCCATCAAATCATCATTTCGAGAAATAAGCATCCCTACTCTCGCTCCGCAAGCCGAAAAACGTTTTGAAATCGAATCAATTATTATAAGTCTGTCCTTTATATCGTCAAATTCCAAAAATGTTGTCATAGGCAATCCGTCATATACAAATTCTCTGTAAACTTCATCTACAACAAGCCAAAGATCGTTTTCCTTTACTACATCTGCAATCATGCGCATCTCTTTTTTTGTGAGCACGTAACCTGTAGGATTTTCCGGATTCACTATCGAAAGCGCCTTGGTATTTTTAGTAATTTTAGCTTCTATTCTGTCACGAAATGCGTAATTGTAAGATTCTTCAGCCTTTGTAGTAATAGGTACAATCCTACCTTCCGCGGCTGTGATGAAAGTATGGTAATTTGTATAAAAAGGTTCCGCCACAAGCACTTCATCACCCGGATTTAAAATACAGGTATATGCCATATTCAAAGCTTCAGAACCTCCGTTTGTAATCTGAACATGGTGATTTTGAAGTTCCACTCCGAATCTTTTGTAATATTTTACTACATTTTCTTGAAGTTCCCTTAACCCTACCGATTCCGAATAAGCAAGGACTTCATTATCAAAACTTTTCACTGCCTGCATAAACTCAACAGGAGTCTTAATATCCGGCTGACCGATATTTAAATTATAAACTTTTATTCCTTTAGCTCTTGCATCTATAGCATACCCATTAAATTTTCTTATTGGCGAAAGGTGCATTGACTGCACTTTTTTTGACAATTCCATTTTTTGTATCTCCTAATTTTATATTTCCAGTTCACTATGTGCCGCATCGACAATTTTTATAATTTCTTTTTCTGTAATATCCAAAGCATTATCATCAAATGCATTTTTTAGATATAATAAAAATTCTATATTTCCTTTTGCACCGGTTAACGGCGAATATGTAATACCTAGCGGAATCAAATCTTGATTTTTCGCATAACCGATTACTTTGTTAATTACATCGGCATGAACTTTTTTATCCTTAACAATACCTTTATTTCCAACTTGTTCACGTCCTGCTTCAAACTGAGGTTTTACAAGGCAAACTGCAAATCCGTTTTCATTTAACATTTTTTTCATTACAGGAAAAATTAAATTTAATGAAATAAAAGAAACATCAACACTTGCAAAATCAACATTATTTTGAATTTCCGCATTCTCATAATATCGAATATTTGTTCTTTCTATATTGATTACGCGCTCATCTGTGCGCAACTTCCAATCAAGCTGACCTCTGCCGACATCTATTGCATAAACTTTTTGCGCACCGTTTTGTAACATACAATCCGTAAATCCACCGGTAGATGCTCCAATATCCATACATATTTTTCCATTTAGTTTAATTTGAAATTCATCAATCGCTTTTTCAAGCTTAAGTCCGCCACGACTCACATACGGGCATAGATTTTGTTTTACAAAAATATCTGCAGTGTCAGAAATTCCGGTTCCTGCCTTGTCACAAAGTTTGCCATCCACAAAAACAAGTCCTGCCATTATAGATGCTTTAGCCCTCTCTCTGGATTCAAAGAAGCCTTTTTTTACCAAAATGACATCGAGTCTATCTTTCAATAAATTCACGCACCCTTTCAGCTATGCCTTTCGCATCTAAACCGTATTTATCAAATATCAAATCTTCTTTTCCCTGTTTTATAAATTCATTATCAAAACCGAGAACCAATGAATTTGCGCATATCTTATTTTCTTTGAGCATATTAACTATTGCCTGGCCTGCTCCACCACGAATTACACCGTCTTCAATCGTCACAATACACTTGCTGTCACACGCTATATTGATCAATTCTTCTTTTGGCAACGGAGAAATTTGTCTCAAATTAACAAGTCCTGCATCAATTCCGATATTGCTCAAAATTTCAACAGCATCTATGGCAATTTTTACCATTCTGCCTATAGCTATAATATTAACTTCATTACTTTGTTTATGAATTTTCGGCTTTGTAATATCACCATAATCCTCATAAATCCCCCAAAAATTTTCAGCTTTACCTCTGGGGTATCTGATAGCAACAGGAGAATTAAGTTCAAACGCCTTTTTAAGCATCATAAAAAGTTCCGTTTCATCTGCAGGCGCAAAAATTCGTAAATTGGGAATAGGTAGCAGATATGCAATATCAAACACTCCGTTGTGAGTTTCACCATCTTCTCCTACAATCCCCGCTCTATCTATTGCCAAAATTACAGGCAAATTCTGCATGCATATATCTATTACTATTTGATCATATGCTCTTTGTAAAAATGTGGAATAAATCGCCACCACAGGCTTCATTCCTAAAACAGCAAGCCCTGCCGCAAAGCTCAACGCATGACCTTCTGCAATCCCGACATCAAAAGTTCTCTTTGGAAACTTGGCTGCAAAATTTGACAGTCCGGTTCCCGACAGCATTGCGGCGGAAACCGCAACTATATTTTCGTCATTTTCGGCAAATTTTTCAAGTGAATCTCCAAAAACAGCAGAATATGACTTTTCTGATTTTGATTCACACATTCCCGTTTCCGGATTAAATGGCGATACACCATGAAATTTATCCGGTTGATCTTCAGAATTTATATATCCCCTTCCTTTTTGAGTTATAACATGAAGAACCACAGGTGAATCAATTTTTTTCGTCATTTCAAACGCCTGTATCAATTCTGCTATATTGTGTCCGTCAAAAGGTCCAAGATATTTGATACCCAATGTTTCAAAATAGGCTCCGTTTGTATTTACAGCAGATTTTATACCGTCGCGTATGTTCTCTGCTTGATTATATAATGTGCTTCCCACCATAGGTATACTGCGCAAAGTTTTTTTAATTCCACTTTTAAGTCCTAAATATGCACCGGACATCCTAAGCTTGCTCAAATGAGTCGAAAGTCCTCCGATATTTTTAGATATTGACATGCCGTTATCATTTACAACTATCAACATTTTAGATTTGCCGACACCTACATTGTTCAAAGCCTCAAACGCAAGACCTCCTGTTAATGCTCCGTCACCAATTACAGCAATGACTTCAAATTTCTTTTTCTGTAAATCTCTGGCAATAGCCATGCCCAGCCCCGCCGAAATTGAATTGCTGCTATGCCCTGTATCAAAACAGTCATGCGGGCTTTCTTCTCTTTTGGGAAAACCGCTAAGTCCATCATACTTTCTAAGTCCATGAAACTCGCTTGCACGCCCTGTCAAAATCTTATGAACATATGACTGATGGCCTACATCCCAAATAATTTTATCTTTAGGAGAATCAAACACTTTATGCAATGCAATAGTCAGTTCTACAACACCCAGATTGGGAGATAAATGTCCTCCCGTTTTTGAAACATTATCTATCAAAAAATCTCTTATTTCATACGAAAGCAAATCAAGATGCCTCAAATCCATATCTTTTAAATCTTCAGGCAAATTTAACTCACTTAACTTGATTTTACTTATTCCTGACATCTATATTAAACCACCCTGTTTTGAAGCATATCCGCAAGCTCATTGAAAAAACTTGCATCGTCTCCATAATGCGCAAGTGCATTTTTGGCATTTAATGTAAGCTCGTCCAAATAATTTTCACACGATTCAAGACCGCACATACAAGGAAATGTGGCTTTGTTCTTTTTAAAATCATTACCGGCTTTCTTTCCCATCAATTCTTCATTTCCGTTAATATCAAGTAAATCATCTGCAACTTGAAAAGCAAGTCCAAGATTTTCCGCATAATTTGTAAGTGCATTTATGTCATCTGCTTTTGCACCGCCAAGATATGCTCCTGCACGCACAGCCGCTGTTATAAGTGCTCCTGTTTTATTTATGTGTATATAATCGAGCATTTCTTTTGAGCACTTTTTATTTTCCGCTTCTATATCCGCAAGCTGCCCCGCTACCATCCCTCTTACTCCTGCTCCTTTTGCAATCTCGTTAATAGCCTTGATTGCGGCCTTAAGTTTAGGCAAATCATCCAAATAAATTAGCATTTCCTTATTCATTATTTCAAATGCCGAAGTAAGAAGTCCGTCACCTGCAAGTATGGCAACAGCTTCGCCAAATTTTACGTGATTCGATTCTTGACCTCGTCTCATATCATCATCGTCCATAGCAGGTAAATCGTCGTGTATCAATGAATACGTATGTATGTATTCCAAAGCGCAGGCATATGGAATGGCAAGATTTATGTCGCCGCCGACAAATTCACAAGAAGCAAGCAACAAAACAGGTCTTATCCTCTTACCGCCGGCAGCCAAACTATACTTTATTGAATCATAAAGCGTGACACTCTTATAGTCGATTTCAGGTAAAAATTCCATAACGTGCTCATCTATAAGTTTTTTATATTTTATGTATTTTTCGTCGTTCATAACTGCCTCCATTATTTTGAAAAAACTTCCAGTTCCTCCTCAAAGCCGTCTAACAATTCATTGCAATCGCAATAATATTTGTTTCCTTCGGCAACAAGTGCAATCGCTTCTGATATAGTCAGATTGTCACCTTTCAACTTGCTCAAAATATCTTCGAGCTGTTTTAGCCTATCCTCGTACGAATATACATTTTTTTTAGTCATAATATGCCTCTTTATTTATGCTTTCGATATTTGCATCAATCTTTGCATCTTTTGTCAATATTACTATCTTATCTCCTGCTTTTAACTTGTCGCTGTCTTCAATAAAGTTTAAATTTGAATCTAAAATCGCACCATAACCTCGTTTTATTATATGCATCGGATTTAGGAGCGTCAACTGCGCATTTAAAGAATTTAAATGATTTCTGGAATACAAAATCCTGCGCTTTGCGGTTTCCAAAATTTCAATACATAGCGCTGACAAATACTGTTTCAAAACCTTACGGTCTGGAATTGCAAGTTGTGCGGCCGCGGTCGGCGTAGCCGCCCGCGCATCGGAAACAAAGTCTGCGATTGTAAAATCAATCTCATGCCCAATCGCAGAGATTACGGGAAGCGCGCTTCCCGCAATCGCCCTTGCCACAATTTCTTCATTGAACGCGGCAAGGTCCTCTTTGTTTCCGCCACCACGCGACACTATCAGAACATCTGCATCTTTTATTTTCTTATTTGCAATTTCAATCGACGAAACTATATCCTCGGCTGCATCTTGACCCTGTACCAATGTTGGAATCAAAACTAATTTGATAGCAGGATTCAGATTTTTCGCCGTCCTTTTTATATCTTCTATCGCCGCTCCCGTATCAGATGTTATTATAACAACCTTTTGTGGATACGACGGAATCTTCTTTTTCCTATTTGAATCAAACAATCCCTCTTTGAAAAGTTTTTCCTTAAGCTTTTCAAATTCGGTTGCGAGTTCCCCTTCTTTTTCTGCTGTTACCGTAAATACCCGAAACGAGTAAGTCCCGCCTCTTTCATAACCGCAAATCGCTCCTGTGGCCTCAATCGTCTTTCCTTCTACAAGTTTTATATTTAAGTTTTTTACTATATTTTCCGGTATAAAACAAGCCAATCTGCTTTTTTCATCTTTAAGCGTCATATACACATTGCCCGACGAATGATATGTAACACTTGAAACTTCTCCTGTTATACAAATCCTGCTCAGCACCGGATCAATATTCAAGATTCGTGAAATATAATTATTTACTTCTGAAATCGTTATCGCCCTCATAAAAGTAATTTCCTTCCCAGAAGCCCTATACCTACTGCATTATCGGAAGAAAGCTCAGCATCAGAAAAAATAAACTTATACTTTTCATGCACTTTATTTTTTTCCAATTTTTCCCTTATGTATTTGCTCGCAGATACACCTCCTGAAAAAACAATTTGATAAATATTTGTTTTTTCCATTGCCTGCAAACTCACCTGCAAAATCAACTCTGCCGTTTTATCCAGCATTTGTTTTGCAATGTACGAACGAAACTCATCATTTTCAGATTCTTTCAAATGTTCTTCTATGTATCGTGTAATTTGAGTTTCAATTCCGGAAATATTAAAATACAAATCCTTTTGCTTAATTTTAGCGAACCTTTTTTCGTATTCGGACTCACGTAAATCGTACAAAAGTGCCAAATTATCAATATATTTCCCTGCAGGAAACGGCATATTAAGCTTTACTCCTATTCTGTCTATCATCTGCCCGAGCGATATATCAAGGCTTCCCCCGATTATAGATATATCATAAAAATTTGTAAAATCATCAGCTTTTAAAGAAAAATCATTATTTTTAACCAAAAGCAACTCACAGGTACCGCCGGAAAGATGCCAACAAAGAAAATTTCCTGAAATCTTATCATGATTTTTATATAATGCCGACTCTATATGACCTTCTTGATGTGAAAATCTAAAAAGCGGTAGCGAGAACGCACCTGCCAAAATTTTTGCAAATGACTCGCCTGCTCTAAAACATGGCATATATGAACCTTCAATCGGTCTTGGTTTTTCAGAAACTGCAACAGCCTTTAATTTTAACGTTGTTTTTAAATCATGCTTTTGAATTTTAAAAAAATGTAGCATTTCATCAAAAATTTGCGGGAAATTTATCATATGCTGAAAGACCGCATCGGACTGTCTAAGCCCTCGTTCACCTTTTTTTACAACAAGTAACTTTCTAAAATCTGCAAGGATTTCGCCGTTTTCATCAATTAAAGAAACTGAAGTTGTATAATTGCTTGTATCTATTCCAAGTACCGTAAAATTTTGTTTCATTTATCAATCTTCCAAATTTCTAAGCTTCTCAACTTTTCCAAATTTGGCAATAGTTGCAAGAATTCCGTTTATAATCTTATTTTCTTCCTCATTTGAAAATGTTTTACCAAGTTTTACCGCTTCATTTATAGACACCTGCACCGGTATATCCGTATACAAAAGTTCGCAAGTTGCAAGACGTAAAATTGCAAGATCAACTTTAGAAAATCTTGAAAGATTCCACTTTGGCGATGCCTCTCCTATTTTTTTATCTATATCGTCTTTATTTTCTAAAAAGATCTCCATACAAGTGTCTATATACCTTTTCTCATTTTGCCACGATTCTATATTCGCAAAAAAAACTCCCTGTTGCCCTTTTGAAAAATCCGAATTCATATCCATCTGATAAAAAAGTTGCATCAAGTTTTCCCTTGCCTGCTGTCTATACATCCAATTTTTCCTCTCTATTTTGGTTAGTTAATAATAATTTTAACTAAAAATGTATTCCGTTTATATGTATGTTGATGGCACTAACAGGGTTTGCTGACAATTTTTGTAATGCTTTATTTATATTTTGCTGTGTTGCCCAAGCAATCTGCGGAATTTTAAAACCATATTCCAATATCAAAAATACATCTATTTTAATTTTTTCGCGTTCTCCGGTAATTTTAACACCTTTTCGCATCGCAGCTTTGCCTCTACTCATAATCAAATTTTCTTTGGTAATTTTTTCTGCAACAGCAAAAACTCCATCTGTATTAAGTGCCGCAAATGCTACTTCGTAAATCAAATCATCCTCTTTTATTTTCGGCTTTTCCTCATTTGATTTTATATTATTACCCACATCACACCTCTGCCAAATTTAACCGGCATTGTTGATTATACCAATTTACTTGCCTATCGGCTTCATTGTAGGGAACAAAATTATATCCCTTATACTTGGAGCATCTGTGATGAGCATGATTACCCTATCTATACCTATACCAAGTCCACCTGTCGGAGGTAACCCTACTTCAAGCGCATTAACAAAATCCATATCCATAGGATGAGCTTCATCGTCCTCGCCCGAATCAAGCTGTGCTTGCTGCGCAGTAAACCTTTCAAACTGGTCTATCGGGTCATTTAACTCTGAAAATGCGTTTGCTATTTCCCAGCCATTCACATACGCTTCAAATCTTCTCGTAATTCGCGAATCTTTTGAATCCCGTTTTGCAAGTGGAGAAATTTCTACCGGATGACCGCAAACAAATACCGGCCCGTCCAAATATCCCGGAACATCTTCACAATATTCTTCAAACATTTCCGCAATCAATTTGCCTCTTGTGTATTCTTTTACATCTTTTTCAGTAAGAGCGCTCGGATGTTCCTTTATATATGAAAGTACAGCCTGCCTGCATTCTTCATCAGCATCCATATGATGAAAATCAACACCGGTGATTTCTTTCACCGCATCAGTCATGTCAAGCCTTCTCCATGGAGGAGTCAAATCGAATGTTTTTCCTTGATATGTAATCACCATACTGCCTGTTGCTGCAAGAGCCGCCTGCGATACCACCTGTTCGGTAACTTCCATTACCTTTTCCATATCCGCATAAGCCATATAACACTCCATAGATGTAAACTCAGGGTTGTGATTTCTATCCATACCTTCATTTCTGAACATCTTACCCATTTCATAAACTCGATCTATTCCGCCAACTATCAAGCGCTTTAAAAAAAGTTCGTTTGAAATTCGAAGTTTCATAGGCAAATCAAGCGTATTATGATGAGTATCAAAAGGTCTGGCATTTGCTCCGCCTGCTATCGTAGTTAAAATCGGAGTATCCACTTCCAAATACCCGTACTGATTTTCAAGAACTTCTCGAATTTTGTGTATTATCTGAGAACGCTTAAAAAAAGTCTCTCGCACTACAGGATTTACAATCAAATCTACATACCTTTGTCTATATCTTTGATCTTGATCCTTCAATCCTTTAAACTTATCCGGTAAAACCTGTAATGATTTAGACAAAAGCACTAAACTATCAGCTTTTATAGAAATTTCACCATGCTTGGTCTTGAAAACTTCACCTGTTAGTCCCACTATATCTCCAATATCGTAAGTGGTAAAAATATCATATTCTTCCTCACCTATTGCATCTCGTCTAATGTAAACCTGGATTCTTCCCTTTGTGTCTTGTATATCTATAAAAGAAGCTTTTCCCATATGTCGGTTAGCCATTATCCTGCCCGCACACGAAACTTTCTTGCCTTCCATTTCATCAAAATTATCTTTTATATCCATGCTGTAAGCGTTTACATCCCAACGCTCATGTATGAAAGGATTTCTTCCCATTTCCTGCAATTTTTTCAGCTTTTCGCGCCTTATAACTCTTTGTTCAGACAGTTTTTCTTCACTTAATTCGTCATTTTCCAATTCCGGATTTTCAATTAAAATTTCACTCATTGTCCCATCTCCATATGTTTTTTATATGCTATTTACTTATTTCAAGTATTTCGTAATGCAATGTTCCGTCAGGCACCTGTATCTCAACAACACTTCCAACAGATTGACCTATTAGCGCCATTCCTACAGGCGATTCATTTGAAATCTTACCTTCAAACGGATCCGATTCTGTTGAACCTACAATGGTATAATGTGCAACTTGTCCCGTCTCTTTTATTCTTACCTTTGTAGTAATGCCTACATTTACATGATCTTCGGACATTTCACTTTCATCTATTACCTTCGCCGTTCTAATCATAGTTTCCAATTTATGTATGCGTTCTTCAAGCTCTGCCTGTTCATTCTTTGCAGCATCATATTCGGCATTTTCCGAAAGATCCCCATAGGAAATTGCTTCTTTTAAACGTTCTGATACTTCCGCTCTCCTAACTGAAATCAATTCCTCATATTCAGCCTTTATTTTTTCAAGCCCCTCTCTTGTAAGCAAAACTACTTCTGCCATTTTATATTCTCCTTTTATAAATAATTTCGTAAAATTCCTAAACTATTCAAATATCATAACATTTTAACTGCCAAAATTCAAGAACAAATTAAAAGTCACAGACTCATTTTAGCCATTTCATACAAAAAATCTTACCCGGGTAAGGCAAGATTTTTAAAACTGTTTTACTTATATCAAATTATCGCTCCATTCAGCTTCTTTAAAACCCACAAGTACAATGTCTTTTGATACAATAATAGGTCGCTTTACAAGCATACCGTTAGAAGCAAGCAGTTTTAACTTTTCGTCTTCACTCATATCTTTAAGCTTGTCCTTGAGCTGCATTTCTTTATAAATCAGTCCGCTTGTATTAAAGAATTTTTTAATATCAAGTCCGCTTATTTCATACCATTTTTTTAATTCATCATATGTCGGATTTTCTTCAACAATGTGACGTTCATTGTAGTCTATATTGTTGTCATTTAACCATTTTTTTGCCTTTTGACAGGTAGAACATCTGGGATAACACATAAATAACATTTTTGACCTCCTATTATCACAAATCATCACCGCGATATTTTAATCTCTATTATAGATAATTACCCATTTGTAACAAATCTTATCACAAACCCGAACATCATCCTCTTATTTATATTCATTAACCAATATTTATTCATACAAAAAATAAATACGATAAAAAGTTCTTATACTTTCTACCGTATTTATTTCGTAACCGATAACCTTGATTACTAAATATAAGCTATATTTTAAGTAAGATTTCTTACGATTTTGTAAATATGATTTTTTTATTATCTTTAAAAATATTCTTAATTTTAGTATTGCCTTTTTAATTCTTTCACCATCTCAAACATATTCAACATTGAATTTTTACGATTCTCCGCTCTGTTACCTTTAAGTCGAAGTTCTCTTACCTTTGTGACACCATCACTTGAAATTCCAATATAAACAAGTCCTACAGGTTTGTTATTCGTAGCGCCTTGCGGTCCTGCTATTCCCGTTACGGAAATACCTATATCGGTTTTGCTTACATTTCGAACTCCCTGTGCCATTTCAAAAGCAGTTTCTTTACTTACAGCACCGAATGCTGCAAGCGTTTCACTTTTAACTCCAAGTTCAGAAATCTTTGCTTCATTGCTATATGTAACGATTCCTCTGTCAAAAATCTGTGATGCACCCGAAATTTCAGTAACTTCTTTCGAAAAAAGTCCGCCGGTACATGATTCTGCAGCGGATATTGTCAACTTTTTTTCAATTAAAAAATCAACTACCTCTTTCGGTAAATTAAAATTTTCTATAACATTATTTCCTTTTTCTTCTAAAATTATTTCTTTCATTATCTCCTCATTTCCTTTTATATAATAACTTTGTTATCAAAAACCGCACTGTCAGTGCGGTTTTAATACCTTTAGGCAAATAGAATAATTTTCAATTTAAAAATACGCTTCTATTACTATATGCGTACTCTATACCCGAAACTATAGTCATTACAAAAGACGCCCATAAAAATCCGTACGCTGCGTAGTAGATAACTTTATAAAAATCGGCAAGCTGCGGAATATTTATCATAAGCAACAGCGGCACTGCTATCATCTGAAGCACCGTTTTTATTTTACCGCTCATCGCCGCTGCTATCACAACACCTTCCACTGCCGCAACCGTTCTTATGCCTGATACCAAAAATTCACGCGCCAATATAACTATCAGCATAAAACTAGGAATTGTTTGATTTTCAACCATCAAACAAAATGCCGCATAAACAAGTATCTTATCAGCCAGCGGATCCATAATTTTTCCGAAATTTGTTATTAAATTGTACTTTCTTGCAATCTTTCCATCAAGCATATCCGTTATTGATGCTAATATGAATATTACAAAAGCCACAAGAAACATCTCTTTCATATATGCAATTACAAAAAATGGAACTGCAAATATTCTTGCCATAGTTAATTGATTTGGTAAATTCATATCATCTCTCCAACTAAATCGTAATCAAACGCATCTTTTATCATGACTTTAACTATATCCCCTTGCTTTAATCTTTTATTTGCCTTAAATATTACCGAATTATCTATTTGAGGAGCATCGTACTTTGTTCTACCTATATACGCACCTTCTTCATCCAAGCCGTCTACCATTACATCAAAAACTTTTCCGATTTTAGCTTCATTTATTTTTCTTGAGATTTCAAGTTGCATACGCATTATAGTATCTTTTCGTCTTTCCTTGACATCACTGCGTACCTGCTCTTTTAAATTTGCTCCTTTAGTCCCTTCTTCCTTGGAATAAGCAAAAACCCCCAAGCGCTCAAATTCAGCATTCTTTATAAAATCGTAAAGCCTGTCAAATTCAGCTTTTCGTTCACCTGCAAACCCCACTATAAATGTAGTTCTTATATGAATATCAGGTATCTTTTTTCTAAGTTTTTCAATCGTAGTCACAATGCCGGCATTTGTAGATTTTCTATTCATAAGTTTCAAGATTTTATCATCAATATGTTGAAGGGGTATATCTATATATCTGCAAATTTTATCATTTTTGACAATCACGTCTATCAGTTCATCCGTAATTTTGTCCTCGTAACAATACATAAGTCTTATCCACTCTATACCCTCAATTTTGCACAGATTTGTTAAAAGCGACGGAAGGCTGAGTTTCCCATAAATATCCAATCCATATGCCGTTACATCCTGGGCTATTATTATAAGTTCCTTACAACCATGTTCTGCAAGCATTTCTGCTTCTGCAAGTATATCTTCTTCTTTTCTGCTCCTGTAATGCCCTCGAATAGACGGAATCACACAATATGCACACGCATTATTGCATCCTTCAGCAATTTTTATATTAGCTGTGTAAGGATTTGAAGGCAACTTTCTATATTGTAATTCTTCAAAACTATTTTTACAAGGACAGACTTTTACAATTCTGTTTTTTTCTCTTTCATATTCTTCCAAAATTTTAGGCAAATCTGCATATTCATTTACTCCGATAAAAATATCGACTTCCGGAATTTCTTTATATAAATCGTTTGCATATCGTTTCGAAAGACATCCTGAAACCACTAAAGTTATTGATTTTTCAGCATTTTCTTTGATATATGCACAATCCAAAATTTCTTCAATAGACTCAACTTTAGCATCATTTATAAAACCGCAAGTGTTTACTATAACAATATCACTGTCAACTATATTGTCTGTAATTTTATATCCGGCAGCCTCCAATATGCCTTTTGCATATTCACTATCATTTTCGTTCTTCGGACAGCCTAAAGTTTTAAAACTTACTAACATATGACACTTTATTCCTCTGTTTCTTCTTTTTCCTCTTTTTCTTCCGCAATAGAATTTTCTAAATTTGAAAAATATTCCTCATATGTAAAATTTACAATTCGCGGTCTACTTCCGTCCGCTTCTCCTATAATTCCTAATTTTTCCATTTCGTCAATAATTCTTGCCGCTCGATTATATCCTATACGAAATCTCCTTTGAAGCATAGATACTGAAGCTTGTTCAGCTTTTAAAACCGCTTCTATAGCCTCCGACATAAGTTCGTCCTCAAAATCCGATGTAATTTCATTTCCTGCCGAATTTTCTTCCATGCTTGCCAAAAGCGACTTGGATGCTTCAGTTGTTTCGGTTTGTGTTCCTTGTTCTTTAAAAAAATCTACAACAGCATTTACTTCCTCATCTGTAATAAAATTACCTTGCACTCTCGTCGGCTTATTGCTTCCCATCGGCGCAAACAGCATATCTCCTTTTCCTACAAGTTTTTCAGCTCCTGCCATATCAAGTATAGTCCTTGAGTCAAACTGTGAAGAAACTGCAAACGCTATCCTTGATGGTATATTTGCTTTTATTACACCTGTAACAACATCAACTGACGGCCTTTGCGTTGCAACAATCAGGTGCATACCCGCCGCTCTTGCCATCTGTGCAAGCCTGCAAATTGAATCCTCAACTTGCGACGGTGATGCCATCATCAAATCTGCAAGTTCATCTATGATTATTACTATCTGTGGTAAAACTTCCGCAAACAATTCTTTTTCTCTCATAGTTTTATTGTAACTTTCGAGATCTCTTACACCATTTGATGCAAATTTTTTATACCTTTCGTTCATCTCACAAACTGCCCAATTAAGTGCCGCTGCGGCTTTAGACGGCTCTGTAACAACAGGTATCATCATATGCGGTATACTATTATAAATCCCCAGTTCTACAACTTTAGGGTCAATCAAAAGCAGCTTGACTTCACTAGGTTTGGATTTGTAAATAAGGCTGATTATTATACTGTTTATGCACACACTTTTACCGGAACCCGTAGAGCCTGCAATAAGCATATGTGGCATACTTTTTAAATCTGCCACTAAACAATTCCCTTCTATATCTTTTCCGACAGCAAAACTTATTTTCGACTTTGCTTCTTTAAATTCTTTAGAATCCAATATTTCTCTAAGTCTTATCATTTTGATGCTTTCGTTTTCGATTTCTATCCCAACCGCAGGTTTCCCCGGAATAGGAGCTTCTATACGAATGCTTCGCGCCTCCATATTTAGTGCAATATCATCTGAAAGCTTCACTATACTGCTAACCTTTACACCTGTACTGGGCTGAACTTCATATCTGGTGACTGCCGGACCTTGTGTAACGTTTGTAACCTTGGCATCCACTTTAAAATCATGTAATGTCTTTTCAAGTTTATCTGCTTTTTCTTTTAATACATCCTCTTTGTTTTCATTGTTTTTTTGAAGCGTAGGAGCAATTAAAAGTTCAATGGGGGGGAATTTATAATTTCCCTCATCGTTTGACGAAGCAGATTCAATT
>JBQMYS010000028.1:0-18835 GCA_052173355.1 Eubacteriales bacterium
CGAACCGAATGACTGAAGCTTTACCTCTGTGGAATCCTTTTTGAACAACTTTATGTCTTTCAATTCTTTGCCACGCAAATCCATAGTATGCTCGTATACATTGTCGCCTTGCATTGATTCATTTCCCGTTTTTATATAAACATATTCAAATGATCCGTCGGTAAATTCCAGTTGCATCCTACTTAAAGGTATGTAAACACTTTTCCTTTGCAGTTGCACCTCTTTTATTATCTCAAGCCCTGACGATTTATGTAACCAATGCAATTTGAAATCTGCCGTATTTTCATCGCCGTCCTTTCTGTTTATTACCTTGTTTTCATCAATTCTATTGCCCCTTTTGTCCGTTACAAAAGCTTCAATGCCGTTGCTCGCAAAATCCGTATGCGCAATTTCTTCGCCAAGATTCAATATTTTTTCCTTATTTTCCTTTGTAACTTCCGGAATTGGAACTGTCGTCTTTATCAGTCTGACGCTTGACGGTGTTAATCTCAACTGCTCGCCGAAATACTGCTTTGTAGTTACCTTTTCTATCTCTTTTTTATATTTTTCTTTTTCTTCGCCGGTTAATTGATCATATTTTTCTTTTTCTTTTTCAGTCCAAATATGCTCTACCACCCTTGAAGGTTCATTTGCAAGCCACATAGCCTTGTATACCTGAGTTTCCCCTTCTTTTGCATCTGAAAGTGCCTTGTCTAACGCTCTTAACACTCCATTCGCACTTCTTGTAGCCCCGGATACGGCAGCTATTTCTCCTGCATGTTTTGTTTTATGGATTTTCTCATAGGCTTCTTCTAAATTTGTTTTCTTTAAATATTCGATTACATTTTTGGCACCTTTACTGTAATTTGCTCCATCATCATCGTCATCTGCAAAAAGTTCAATTTCTGCTTGCGTAACCTTGCCGTTTTCTATCTTTACTTTTACCAGATTTTTCTTTGGAAATGTAAAGCCTTTTCTCTCTCCATTTTTATTTTGTCTTTCTGAAGTGGAAAATCCATAGCTTTCTCCATAATAAGTTCCATCATTGAAATCCGAAGTAACGCTGTTTTTATTTGAACCGCTTGCTACAGTAGTCCCGCCTTCTATATTCAAATTGAATTTACCGCCATTTCCCTGATAATGTTTTTTTTGCGGAGAATACTCTTCAACAACTTCCGGCAGACCTATATCTCCTACCGTACTTCCGTTTTTTACTTTTATATTCGCCGTTTGAGTTCTTATATTCAGCTTTTTAATATTGGCATTTATGGTTGTTTCCTTTGATGATTCGAAACTTCGCGGCAATTCAACCTTATCTATTTCTGAAATTTTATCAGTTTCTATTATCGCCGGAGTTTTTACCTGTAATTTATTTCCTATCTGCGTACCGTTTTCAACTACAAGTCTAACTCGTTCCCCTGCAGGTTTTTCTATTATCGTGTTTCCTTCTATTTTTACATCGCTCAGATGTATACTGTTTGAACCTCCGCCTTTTACTATTAAATCTCCCCTGATAACGCTATTTTCTAATGTAACTTCTCCATCTTTTACGTCTTCTCCGATTTCAAGTTTCTTTGCATCAAGGTTTGCTACCGTTACCCCTGCGGCTATTATTTTTGCCAAATTATACTTTGCACCATCCAAGTCGCAACTTTCACTTATTATTTTCTCCGGAACTGCCTGTTCCAACGCATTTACAATCGCGTTTATAAGTCCGTTACAACTGTTTGTAGCACCTGAAATCGTGTCTATATCTAAAGTTGATTTTGTTTTCTTAATCTTTTTTATAGTTTCCTGCGCCCATTCATCGGTCATATATCCGACTTTATCATCACCGCTTGTATATGATATGTCGGTTATGTTACCATCCGAATTTACTGTTACTTCAGCTTTCATCGAGTCGGTATAATGTCCGCTTGCAACTCCTATATATTTTCCCTCTAAAAGCTTTTCAAATCTCAATTCTTTTTTAGGATCTGCCGCTCCTTCCCCTCTGTTTTTACCTTTGATTCCAAAAGTTCCTATGCTTCCTTTTCCTTTTTGCTGCGATATACAATCTCTTACAGCATCTTTAATTGCATTGCAGGAAAGAGTTGCACCTGAAACGTTATCTATACCGTCTACGCTCTGCTTTTCAATAATTTGCGCAATAATTTTTTCCGCTCTTGCAAGATATGACCCCGTTTCACTGCTTGAAATGATTTTTATATCAACGATTTTGCCCTTATTGAATAAAACTTTAACTTTTAAAGTACCGCCATAACCTGCTCCGCTTCCTACAAATTCCTGCTCGTTCATAGCGTTAAGTGCTATGGTAAGTTGCTTTTCGCTCTTTGACAATACCAAAACCGCTTGCGCTCTGCTTATATCTTTCTTAGGATTCAAATTTCCGTATTCGCCTGTTATTACTCCTTTAGCTGCAAGCACCGATATGGCTTCACGCGCATACTCCGACACCTGTGCTCCATCATTAAACTTTTTAAGATCCGCTGCATTCTTCATATCCGCCCCTTTTGGATATGTTAAGCGATACAGCATCACAAATGCCTGTTCTCTTGTGATTGTAGCTTTCGGCGACATGGTGCTTTCCCCGGTTCCTTTCATATAGCCGGCTTTAAGCGCTTTTGCAAGATCGGCGCGATACCAATCATCCGGTTTTACATCCGTAAATTTGGATATATCACCGCTTTCCTGCGAAAATTGCATTACCCTGTTTATAACAGCCGCATACTCCGCTCTGCTCATGGTCTTATCCGGATTCAGATTTCCATTTTCATCGCCTTTTAAATAGCCTTTTTGATTAAAATCGGCAAGAGCAGTACCTGCCCAATGCCCCTTTATATCAGAGGCAATCTTGACATTATTACCATTTTTTTCTTCTGCCGCTCTTACTTCTGTCATATCAGACATCACAAAAACAAATAAAAACAGAAATGTAAATGCCAAAACTGCCGGTCTTTTAATGCTCAATTTCGTTCCTCCTTTGATTGCATATTTTGTTTTTTTAGTTAGTAGTCACTAACCGAATGGAGAATATTATATCATTAGCCATGGCTAACTGTCAACACATTATACAAAAAAAATAAAATGTCTAAACATTTTTTATACTAGTGTCAAGACATTTTAAAATTATATTAAAATTTTATGTTAGCTACCCATAGAACGCATATAGTAAAACAAATATTGCTGTGCAATCCCTCCCTTATCTTTAAACTTTTCCTTAGCATAACGGCTCATTGAACGCAAATCCTTTTCGTCAAACCCATAAATTTCGTGCATTACGCGCTTCACCCAAACATCTATCGGAAATGCCTCAAATTTTCCTAGTGCAAAAAGCAATATACAATCTGCAACCTTCGGTCCGACTCCTTTTAGTTTCAAAAGAAATTCACGAGCCTGCCCGTACTCCATAATTTTAAGTTTGCTAAATTCTTCCATATTTTGGTATATTTGATCTGTCGCACTTGCGATATACTCAGCTCTATATCCCAATTTAAGCGCTTTCAAATCCTCTACACCTGCCTTTGCCATTTCCTCAACACTTGGAAACGCATAAAAAATTTCCCCGCTTTCACTTACAATCTGTTTACCGAATTTTTCACAAATTGCGTTTATACACTTTTTAATCCTCGGAATATTACTGTTTTGAGATATTATAAACGATATTATAGTTTCGAAAACATCTTGCTTTAAAATTCTAATCCCTTCTCCAAATGAAATCGCTACTGAAATTTTTTCATCAGATTGCGAGAGTTCCCTCTTTATTTCGGTATAATCTCGTAAAAGATCCAAATAGTCTTCCCAAAATTCCTTTTCACTTACCGCACCCTGAGTATCAATCGTTAATTTCCCTGAATATTTACCGCTTTTTTCAAGTGAAAGTTTTGCCGCTACCGATGATACAATTCCTAAATAACTTCCATCTTTCTGCGCTTCCCACCTGAAACATTGTCCGCATTCAAATATCTGCCTCAAATCAAAATCACAAACTTCAAATTCAAATTTTGACATATTACACTAACCCTTTTATCTTGATATTCACAAATTCAATGTTAAACGCTGTTATTTCTTCAATTTTTTGCGCTATTTCCCTTTGAAGCAGCTCTGCTTGTTCAATCACATTGAATCCATAAATCATATTTATTATTACCGTAAGTTCAACTCCCGCTTTTGAATTATTCGAAATTACTGAAAGCACCTCAGCTACCGCCGCGTTTTCCATGCCCAAATACATAACTATATCACGAACAACTTTCTTCGATATAAAAAACTCTCCTAAATAGCTATATGTCGGACGCACCACCGTCCTTTCCGCCTGCACATTCCTATGTTTCGGAAATCCGAATCTTTTAACCATTCTAATCGGATGAAGAAAATATCCTGAAAAGTCATTCTTTAAAGAAACTGTCGGTGCGGGAATTACGTGCTTGCCGAACTCCTTTCGCTGCCTTTGTGCAATACTTCTTTCTTCCTTTGTTGTAATATCTTCTATATATATAATTTCCTCTATCAAAGGCAAATTAAGGCGACTCGCTATTTGCTCCACCATTCGATTCGATGTACCCAAAATCAATATGGAATCCGGATTTACTTCTTTAATTTTTTCAATAACGGTACTTTGATGTTCGTCTTTAGTAAAAAGTGCGGTTTTAATCGCGCCCAACTTGGTTTGCTCTCTTTTAGCGGAAGTCCCTGCTATTACCTGTGCACCGCTTATAAAAAGTCCGTCATCTATAATTGCACTTATATTTTTTTTAGCTGCAAGGCTCATAGCCCTGTAACTTTTACCTGTTCCACTTTTTCCTACCAATGCATAAACTTTCATCTTTACTTATCCATTTCTTTTTGTTATACTAATAGTGAAATTTTTTAAACTACGAAAGGAGAATCCAAAATGGCATACAAAATTATTGAAGATGCTTGCATCAACTGCGGTGCTTGCGAACCGGAATGTCCGGTTGAAGCAATTACCGAAAATGGCGGCGTAAGAGTAATCAACGCTGATCTTTGCATAGATTGTGGTGCTTGCGCAGGTGTCTGTCCTACAGATGCTATCGAAGGCTAATCTATTTAAATATCAGTTAGTAAAAAAATAACCGTTTTTATGACGGTTATTTTTTATTTCTCTTTTCCTCATTTTTGTTTATATGATACGCAAGCGAATGAAGTCCGTCACTTAGATGCACATTCTCAATAGCAATAAGTTCAGGTACTTCCAAGTCGACAGGTGCAAAATTCCAAATTCCCTTTACTCCTGCAAATGAAAGCTTGTCTGCAACTGCCTGTGCCGCTTCTTTCGTAGTGCAGATAATACCAATATCAATTTGGTTCTTCTCAACATACTCTACCAAATTTTCATAATCCAAAACATCTATATCGTTAATCTTAAGACCGATTAACTTAGGATTCACTTCAAACAGCGCATCTACAACAAAACCCGCTTTGTAATAAGATGTATAGTTTGCAATCGCCTGTCCCAGATTTCCTGCACCAACTATTACCATCTTGTACTGTCTGTCAAGTCCCAATATAGCACTTATCTCTTTATGTAGCGCATCCACATTGTAACCGTACCCTTGTTGACCGAACCCCCCAAATGTGTTTAAATCCTGACGAATCTGCGAAGCCGTATATCCCATCAATTCGCTAAGTTCCCTTGATGACACTTTATCTACGCTTTTTTTAGAAAGTTCACTCAAATAACGCCTATATCTTGGCAACCTCTTAATTACAGCATTTGAAATTCTCGTTTTATTCATTACTTTATCTTTTCTTCAACATATTTAACTATATCAGCTACAGACTCAAAATTGTCAGCATCTTCTTCAGGAATCTCAATATCAAATTCATCCTCAATAGTCATAATTATCTCAACAGCTTCGATTGAATCAGCTTCCAAATCCTTCATCAAATGCGTTTCCATAGTAACTTGTGCTTCATCCACCTTCAGCTCATCCATTATTATAGCTCTAATTTTATCGAATGTCATATCTTCCCTCCATGTTCATAATCTTTAATTGATACAGTCACATTATAAAATAGACTCACAATATATGCAATATGATTTTCAATTTTTTTGGCTTTTTCTAAAATTTAAATACTTATATGACCGAATTCGTATCTGATTATCTGTTTTATTTTGTAATTTATGGGATTTCCTTTCTAATAACTTGACGAATTTACGCTAAATTAGTACAATTAAATCTAAAAGTAACAATTATTTTTCTGTTATACGAAGTGAGGACTTATGCTAAATATCTATCTGATGCGAGAAAATATTGATAAAAACAAAATAATATTTACGCAAATTGAATCCACATATGGAAACAAGGTGCTTATAGTCCCCGATCAATACACTCTGGCATCTGAAAAAAACTCATTCAAATACCTTAATAAATCTGCTGTAATAGACTTGGAAATTTTAAGTCCGTCCAGGCTGGGCTATAAAATATTAAAAGAAACCGGTAAGCCAAAGGAGTTGCCCCTCGACAAATACGGTAGACAAATGCTTCTTTATAGCATAATGCAAAAAAATACGGACAAGCTTAAGCACTTTACAAAACTTGCAGGAAAATCGAGTTTTATTGAATTGCTTGACGAGCAACTTGGAGAATTTCAGCAATATTTCATAGACAGCAACACGTTAAATAAAACTATCGCCAAACTCGATGAAAAGTCGGTACTATACCAAAAACTTAGCGACCTCGCAATGATATATGCCGAATATGAAAAAGAACTTGCTGAAAAATATATCGACACGAAAGATATAAACGAAATATTCATACAACGTATAAAATCAAGTGATTTTGTGGCTAATACAAATTTTTGGATAAGCGAATACGATTATATGGCGCCCAAAAACTTGGAGTTTTTGATACAGATTGCTGCACGAGGTAAAAATGTAAATATTATTCTATCCGGTGATATAAACCCCAAAGCTCGTGACATAGAGCTTTTTGACATTACCAAAAAATTTATCTACAAATTAAAAAAATCCTGTGATACAATCGGCATTGAATATAAGATAATCCAAATTTCCGACAAACACTGCGAAATAGAAAAAAATCCCGATTTAAAAAATATAGAAAGCGAGATTTTTTCCTATCCTATAAAATCATTTGCTTCAAAATCGTCTGCAATACACCTCAAAAAATCCAAAAATATCTACACCGAAGCGGAAACGGCAGCTGTCTACATACGAAAACTGCTTGCTGAAAAAAAATACAAATTCAGCGATATTGCTGTAATATGTAATGATATTGATAGCTTGGGACCGATTGTCAAACGAACATTTCAAGAATATAAAATAAAATGCTTTTTAGATAAAAATCGCGATGTTCATAGCAATATTCTCGTATCGCTGAACTTGACTTTACTTCAAATTGCAAGATCAAATTTAACTACAAGTGCGGTAATCGCCTTTCTGAAAAGCGGATTTTCACCTCTTTCACGTGACGAAGCTGAAAAACTTGAAAACTATTGCAAAAAATATAAAATAAAGGGCAATATGTGGCTCAAAGATTTTTACAAAACGGATTCAACCGCTAAATTTGAACCTTCTCTTGATGAAATAAACTCTATGCGCGATAAAGTTATCTCACCTTTATCAAAATTTCGTACAAAGATTCAATCCGAAACCTCCGCAACCGAAAAAATCAAAACCCTATACAACTTTATAAAAGAAGATTTAAAAGTAGCGGAAAAATTGAAAATCAAAATAAAGGAATATGAAAACTCGGGATTTACCGAATCAGCACTTGAAAATGCTCAAATTTGGGATACTATAATCAATCTATACGAACAACTTGTCCTTATTTTAAAAGATGATGAAATTGAGATTGAAGATATTGAAGAAATCCTAAAATCAGGATTTTCAAATATAAAAATCGGTATGATTCCATCTACCGAAGACGAAATTTTAATAGGCAATATGCAGCGAAGCCGAATAGGTCAAATACCTGTACTGCTGATTTTGGCTGCAAACGAAGGCATCTTACCGCTTTCAAATTCAAACGACAACTTAATAAATGACGATGAAAAAATCCAAATATTGAATATTTGCGGATTTGAGTTCGGCGAAATGAAGCAAAACAAACTGCTTGAAGAAAATCTCGCAATATACCGAATGCTTTGTGCGCCAACGGACGAGTTGTTCATAAGCTACGAACAAAATACACAGTCGGGAGATACCATGAAACCGTCACAAATATTCTTACGACTTGCTGAAATATTTACAAAAAACGATGTCAAAAATGACATCTACGCACCCGAGAACTACTTGGATTTACTGACAATTCCCGAAAAAGCCATGCTTAACATTGCTTCAAAACTTAGAGATGAACAAGATTTAACCGAAGCTGAAACTATGGCTCTGTTTTGGTGTCATAAAAACGCTCCCGATACTTACGCAAAACTCACAAATGCTTTAAAATTTGAAGTGAGAGCGGCTAAATTGTCTAAAGGCGATACAAAAAATCTTTATTTAAATAATGCAGATACTATGAGTTTAAGTCCAAGCAGGCTTGAAAAATTTGCAGCCTGCCCCTTCGCTTATTTCCTATCCTACGGAATAAAGCCGGTAGCAGAATCAAAATTTGAGCTGTCAGCCGGACAATTCGGTGATATTTACCACAGCGTAACACAAAAAATTTCCGAAACACTAAGTAGCGATAATTTAAAATTATCCGATCCGAATTCAAAATGGCAAACAATAACTAACGAAGAACTTATATCGCTTATAGACGATATAATTGCCGAAGAAACCCGAAATTATCAAAACGGATTTTTATTTGATGAAGCCGACGGTTCTTACAAAATCAAACGTATACGAAACGTATGCCACCAAGTAATATTCGCGATAATATCGCAAATCCGCGCAGGTCAAATTCAAGAAATCCTTTGTGAAACAATATTCGGTAATAGGCAAAACGCAACATTCCCCGCTATCAGTATAAGCGGAGAACCTCCCATAATCATAGAGGGTAAGATAGACAGGGTCGATTTACTTGACGTTGATGGTAAAAAATACTGTAAAATTATAGATTACAAATCCGGAATTACTAAATTCGACAAAGATGATATAATAGCCGGATTTCAATTACAACTTGCCATCTATCTTACAGCTGCAAGCAACGGCTTGAAAGACACAAAACCTGCGGGCATGTTCTATTTTCATTTTTCTGATAAAAAACTGCTTCTATCTGCAAACAGTCAAAGTGAAATATCCGATCAGGATTTACTGAAAGAATACAAACTTGACGGTATTTTCCTTGATTCTGAAAACGTAATAAACGCGCTTGATTCCAATTTTTCAAGATTTTCTAAAATCGCAAACATTCAAAGAACCAAAGACGGAATTAAGAAAAATGAAAAACATATGATTAACGAAATTGAATTTAAAAATTTCCTAAGTTCGGTAAATTCGATAATTTTGAAATTATGCAAAAGTTTGACCGCAGGTGATATAAGCATCTACCCTGCGAAAACTTCAAATGGCAATGCCTGTGAATTTTGTGAATACACGTCAATCTGTAAATTTGATAAGAGTTTACCAAATTGCAATTATCGTAAAAAATGGTAGATACAAATTCTTTGATTGCTACAAAAAATTATACTATTTTATTGACATTATTTCTATTTTTAGGTATAATTTTACATATTTATTTTGTATAATTTTAGTAATGCAAAGGAGATTTGATGATTTACTATATAATACCTTTCATACTTTTACCGCTCATGCTTCTTATTATATGTGCTAAAAGCTTTGAAATGTTACCCTGCCGCATATTTTTGGATTTTGACGAAAGTACTAAACTTTTTTCAAAGCCATATATAAAGCAAAACGACTCTTGCATATCTTGTCTTATTTTTTTATTTGCGGTTTTTGTTACAATATCAATGCAGTTCTATAATTTAAACGATATTTCAAATCTTCAACTTATACGAAATATCCTGATTTTTATTTTACTGGGTCATATATTTATATCAGATTTTTTATTTCAAATAATTCCTGACGAACATTTAATCTTACTTCTTTTTGTCAATATCGGAAATTTTAACTTCCATTCCTTACTTGGCGGAGCTTGCGGATTTTTTCCGTTTTTTCTGCTGACAATGCTCACATATCTACTAATAGGAAACCCTGCTATAGGATTTGGCGACATAAAACTGCTGAGCGTGCTGGGGCTGCTCACAGCCCCTACCGCAATACTTGCGGTGCAAATACTTGCAAGCACGCTCAGCGGGGTATTTTGCATGGGAATACTGATTTACAAATTTTTATGCAAAATACAAAAAGACAAAGCCCTCGCGAATGCGACGGGCTTTGTCCCCCTTGCGCCATTTATCATTTTTGCTTTCGCCATTATATATTCATTATGAATGTCTTTGCTTTGCCGCTTCACTAAGCACTATCGCCGCCGCATTTGAAGCATTCAGCGAATCTATATTGCCGTACATGGGAATAGAAATCATAAAATCACACTTTTCTTTTACTAACCGTCCTATTCCTTTACCCTCATTTCCAATCACTATTGCAATATTTCCCGTCAATTTTTCCTCGTAGTAAGCTTTACCGCCCATATCACACGCATACAGCCAAACCCCTCTTTCTTTTAACTCGTCTATGGCTTTACTCAAATTCGATACGCGCGCGCACAGCAGATACTCAGATGCCCCTGCTGCTGTCTTGCACACCACTTCCGTTACCTGTGCAGCTCGGCGCTTTGGTATAATAATCCCATGCGCGCCGAGTGCGTGCGCGCTTCTCATAATTGCACCTAAATTATGTGGATCTTCTATCTCATCAAGTATGACTATCAAGACCTGCTGCGCTTTGCTTTTCGCAAAATCAAAAATATCGTCAATAGTCGCATACTCAAAATCCGAAGTGTATGCAATAATTCCCTGATGATTTTTACCCTCCGCTTTTTTATCCAAACCCGATTTGTCAATCATTACAATCGGAATATTTCTATCTTTTGCCATGGCAAAAATCTTTTTAGCAGAACCGCTCGCACTTTTCAGCATCAATATCTTTTCAATTTCCTTACCGGAATTTAGTGCTTCTTCCACAGGTTTTCTGCCAATCAACAAATTTGAAGCCATACTACCTCCTAAAGTGAGTAAACTTATAATTTATGCCGTTTTCAGTTATAGTTTCGCTTTCCCAAATTTTTTTAATTCCCGGGATTTCCAATATATTAGGTATGAACTTATCCGCTCCCAAATCCGCTTGCATAAATGTTAGATAAAAATCGGTACATTCAGACATAAAATCACTATATACTTTCGCTCCGCCTATTATAAAAACATCATTTGTGTCATATTCTGCCAATTTTTCATCAAGTTTTGCCCTATCTTTGCAAACCGTATATCCATCTGCACTATCCAAACTTGCACTTAGCACTATATTCGTCCTGTTTGGCAATGGTTTTCCTGCCGGCAATGATTCAAGCGTTTTTCTACCCATTACGACTACTTTTCCCGCTGTTTTTTCTTTAAAATACTTTAAATCCGAGGATAAATGTGCAAGTAAACCGCCATTTTTACCTATTCCCCATTTTTCATCAACTGCGACTATCAAATTCATATGTTATCTCCATTAAATTGCAACAGGTATATTTTTTACCTGCGGATTTTTTTCATAATTTTCAATTATTATATCATCAACTGTAAAATCGTAAAAATTCTTTACTTCAGGATTCAGCTTAAATGTTGCCGCAGGATACTGCGGTCTTTCAATTAACTCTTTTACAATCTGTATATGCCTATCGTATATATGAGCATCGGCTATCACATGAACCAGCTCTCCCGCCTCAAATCCGCTTATCTGAGCCATCATATAAAGCAGTACGGAATACTGAACTACATTCCAGTTATTTGCGGTCAAAATATCTTGAGATCTCTGATTTAGTATACCGTTTAACGTATTTCCGGTAACATTGAATGTCATACTATACGCGCAAGGTTCCAAATTCATTTCAGTCAAATCATCGAAATTAAATATATTTGTGAGTATACGCCTTGAATAAGGTGTATTTTTAAGTTGCCATATGACATTATCCACCTGGTCCATCTGCCCTTGTGCAAACTTGTATTTTTTACCCAGCTGATAACCGTAAGCTTTCCCTATTGTTCCGTCCTGCCCTGCCCACGAATCCCATATGTGGCTGTTCAAATCCGAAATCCTATTGGATTTTTTTTGCCAAATCCAAAGCATCTCATCTACACACGAGCGAACCGCCGTAGGTCGAAGTGTCAAAAGAGGAAATTCATCCTTCAAATTGTACCTGTTCACAACTCCGAACATCTTAATCGTATGTGCTTCCTCTCCGTCTTCCCAACGTGCTCTCACTTTTTGTCCCACTGACGAATACCCGTTTTCCAATATATTTTGGCACATATTGACAAATATTTTGTCTGCTTTACTCATGCTTTTTCCTCGATTCTATTTTTTTGTTTTCGAAACCGCTGTCAATCAACTTAACAGCATTTTCAACAACTTCCAAAAGTCTATCATCTTTTGACAAATACAAATATCCGATATATGCCTCAAATGCTGTTGCAAGTTTGTAAATTATCGGTTTTACATTTTGTGGTTTAGATGTTATCTTATGGTTTCTTGCGCGTTTTACTAAACTGAGTTCCTCCTCAGGCAAATTTTTCATTATCTGCTTTATAGCATATGCCTGCGATTCCGCTTTTACATATCTGATGCTTTGTTTGCTGATCAAATCCATATTTTGGGTCTTTGAATTCAAAAACCTTTCTCTGATACAAAGTTCATACACTGCATCTCCTATGTATGCCAACTTCAAAACATCCATTATCCTAATTTCATTTTGCTTAGTCACGAATTATCTGCACTCCTTGCGGTGTATCTTTCAAAGTAATTCCCTGCGCTTTTAGCAAATCCCGAATTTCATCTGCGCGAGCAAAATTTTTATCTTTCCTTGCCAACTGCCTTTCTTCTACAAGTTTTTTTATTTCCTCCGAAACTTCTTCGCCTTGCGACTCCGATTCCAAAAGTCCCAAAACATTCGAAAGTTTCAACAAACTTTCAAGTGCCTTTTTAGCAAAATCAGAAGAACGGTCATCTCTTATATAAGTATTGATTGCTGTAACCATTTCAAATATAGCGGTTATCGCATCTGCTGTATTTAAATCATCTTCCATAGAAGCGACAAATTCGTCCTCGTATCGCGATAACGAAGCTAAAAATTCCTTTTCTTGCTGCTTTATCTCGCCTTTTTCCAAACTTGCCAAATACTTTAAATTATCGCGCAAATTCACAATTCGCGCAAGTCCGGCTTTTGCCTGCTGCATTAAAGTGTCGCTGAAATTGATCGGATTTCTATAATGTCCCGAAAGAAGGAAAAATCTAATTTCCTCTCCTGCATACTCTTTTAATATATCCCTCACAGTGAAAAAATTACCTTTCGATTTAGACATTTTTTCGTTATCTATCGTGATATATCCATTGTGCATCCAATAGTTTGCAAATTTTACTCCGTTGCACGCTTCGGATTGTGCAATTTCATTTTCATGATGCGGGAAAGATAAATCCTGTCCGCCTGCGTGTATATCAATCGTTTCTCCCAAATATTTTTTTGCCATTGCGGAACACTCAATATGCCACCCGGGTCTACCCATGCCCCAAGGTGATTCCCAAGCAATTTCACTATCTTCTTTTCTTGCTTTCCAAAGAGCAAAATCCATAGGATCTTTTTTCTTTTCTTCTATATTTATTCTGGCTCCCGCTTCCAATTCTTCAATATCCTGATTTGAAAGCTTGCCGTAATTAGCAAATTTAGCTGTACTGTAATAAACATCACCGTCTATTTCGTATGCGTACCCTCTTTCTACAAGAGTTTTTACAAATTCAACTATATCTGCAATCGTTTCGGTGACTTTCGGATGTACGCTTGCCTTTTTTACGTTTAATGCCTTTGCATCTTTAAAATATTCTTCAATATACTTTTCACTTACTTCTTTTGCAGAAATACCCTCATCCTTGGCTCTATTTATTATTTTGTCATCCACATCAGTAAAATTCTGAACAAATTTTACATTTTTACCTTTAAATTCTAAGTACCTCCTAAGAGTATCAAATACAACAAAAGGTCGCGCATTGCCTATATGAAAATAATTGTATACCGTTGGTCCGCATACATAAATTTTTATTTCGTTTTCATCGATTGGTACAAATTCTTCCTTTTGCCGAGTCATAGTATTGTATATTTTCATGTTTCCCTCCATAAAGTTAGATTTATACAAAAATATAGGGCAGGAAATCCCGCCCTAAGTGTTTTTCTGTTAGAGATAATTCAAAGGATTTTTAGCAACGCCGTTAACCCTTACCTCGAAATGGCAATGCGCCCCTGTAGTATATCCTGTAAGGCCTACTGTTGCAATAGTCTGTCCTTTTACAACCTTTGTTCCCGGTGCAACAAGCAATTTGTCACAATGCGCATACCACGTTTGAAATCCGTTTCCATGGTCTATTTTTACTATATTACCATACGAACCTCTATACCTGGCATCTACAACAACCCCGTCCTCGGCAGCACCTATAGGTGTTCCTACCGGATTTCTCAAATCCACTCCGGTATGCCTTGCAGAACCTCTGCTTGTACCGAATCCGGAAGATATTTCAACGTGGGACATAGGCCAAGCAAACATTCCTTTTTGCGTAGTATCAATACTCGCCACTACATCATATGACATAGCTTTCGTTCCTTTTAGCGCCACTTGAGTCTGCGGTTGGCTTGTAACAGTTTCTGAGACAGTTTCTGCCAAAATCATCACACCGTTAACTTTGGTTACTTTTTTTACCACATCCTTACTTCCATTCTGACCCGGTGTCGATACCTTTGTCTGTCCGTTATACAAAGTATCCGTATTTTGATATACCGTTTCGTAAGGAATGCTCTCGGTTACCGCTACCTGCTGAACAGTTGTTACCTCCATATAAGGTACATATTCCGTCAAATTTATGCTTTGACCTATGGGAAGACTGTTTTCCGTAATACCCGGATTGATTGCTAAAAGTTCTTCAAGCGTGATTCCGCTTTCCGCAGCTATATCCCAAAGGGTATCGCCTCCGACTACTGTATGTACTTTGGTTTCACCTTTACCCTTTAAAATATAATTTACCGCATCAACCGGTGACATAACCCAAGCATTTTCGCCATTCTGCTTTTTAGCATTGTAAACGTTCCACTCGAACGCTCTGTCAAATGCAACCTGCGCAGTAGGGTCATCAACTTTTCCGTCAAGATAATAATACTTGATGCCTTCATAAACCGCTTCTGCGTCTTCCTTAGTCGCTACTGCAAGAACCTTTTCTCCTCCTATACTTATCATATATACATCTTTGTCAAGCGGTGCTTCAACACCCGGCTTTGCAGGTTCTGTTCCTATTGCTACATCCGTTCCTACGCGCTGCCCGACAGGTGCAAATGCTATAGCAAATGACAGCACTACTGCAAATCCTGCAACAACTGCGGATTTTTGTTCAAAACTCGCCGCTTTCACTCTATCTACTATAATATTTTTCAGCTTAGTCGCATTTTCTTTTATTTTAATTACTTGATTTTTAATATCTTGTATCTTTTTCTCACTTATGTACTTTTCTATATTCATCCTATCCCTTTCATATACCGATTCCCTCGGTGCATAATAAAGTCGATAATGGAATATTACAGGAATATTACAAGAAAGTCAAGTGAAAATTATGTGTTTTTGAAAAACCATACGAGCCTGATTTTACTTTCGCTTTGTAATTTCAACAATTTCTCCAAATTTGCTCATTATGTATCCATACTTGCTTTTCATATGAGGAATCATACAATTACTGCAATCTTTGATTCCGCTCTCGCTGTATTTAAAATTTCCGCCACACTTATCCCCCAATGCGTATAGCGGACAATAGCAAAAAAGACAATTAAATTCTTCCGGTTTGTCCGTCTTGTGACAGGGGAAAAATTCACACTCGCTATGATTAAAAAAAGCATACTTCTTTCCTTCCCAATACGGAAATTCTTCTACGCTCTTATTTTTTTCTTCATCAGTTGCATTTGACATGGTTTCAACGTCGTCCTTTTCCACTTTTTCCACGATTGCCCTCCTTAAATTTCCTTCTACCAAAAAGTACCGCATCATCAAATGTCCTTTTCAAGCAACATATACGCCCTCTTAACAAATTCTTCCGATGCGGAATTCAGTATCTCCAAACTTGAATCTCCCGTTTTCGAAATTAAATTTTTTTCTCGCAAAACGCGCACCAGCTGTCTTGCAGTACCGTTACTGCCATCATATATTTTTACATCTTTACCCGCTACATTTGATATTGCTTTTTTTATGAAAGGGTAATGAGTACATCCAAGCACCACCGCCGCCAAATCTTTTTTTATTTCACTTTCCAATTTTTCTTGTAAATAATCATAAAGGTTTTTACTTTCAAATTCTCCTCTTTCAACGAATTCCATCAATCCCGGACAAGCTAACGGTACCAAATTCGCACAATCTTTAAATCTTTTTGCCAGTTCGACAAACTGAACTCCTTTTACTGTTGCCGGCGTAGCCATTATTACTATTTTCTTGCCTTTGTTTTCCAATGCCGCAGGTTTGATTGCAGGCTCTACGCCTATTATCGGTAATTCCCTATATTTGTGCCGTAATGTTTTCGCAGCCATACTTGTTGCCGTATTACATGCAAGAACCACCGCTTTAGCACCCATTTTTATGAACATATTTATATTTTTTTCAGTAAGTTCGACTATCTGCTCTTTTTCCTTTGTTCCATACGGTGCATTTGCCGAATCGCCGAAATAGATATATCTTTCATTCGGAAGTTCCTTCAATATAGCTTTTAGTACACTGATACCTCCAAGCCCCGAATCAAAAACTCCTATAAAGCCTTTTTCATTGTTATCTTGTATATCTTCGCTATCCATTTGAACCTATCTGTCCCTTTTATAATTTCAATCTTGTACTTTTCACTTCTTGCAAGTCCGTAAGCAAACTTTATTTTCACTCAAGTGAAGGAAGGTCATTCGTTATTACAACAGCTCGCCCCCCCCTGGATTTTGTTTTATTTTCGTACATTCTTGCATCTGCAAGGCTTAAAATACCATCGTAATCTGCATCAGGAATTTCATTACTTGAGGACATTCCATAAGCAAAGCTTATCTTCCACGAGCTTTCATAAGATAGATTTTCTTCATCAATACAATTTTTTAATTCTTCCAACTTTTCACTCAAAATATTTTTATCTAAAATTTTGGCTATTGTTATGAACTCATCGCCTCCATACCTTACATTGACATACTCGTCCTGCGAAAATACTTCCTTTATACAATTCGCAAAATCCTTAATCAGCTTATCTCCCGCATCGTGACCATATGTATCATTTACCATCTTCAAATTGTTAAGATCGTACATAATAAGGCTATACGGATCTTTATTTTTTTGAATTTCCAGCACAAATGCAATACCGCCGTATCTGTTTTCAAGACCCGTCATCTGATCCTTATGAGCTATTTCCTTGTAGACGGTAATTTGTCTTTCATATTTATCTATTTCAAACACTTTCAGCATATAACTAAGTATAGGCGCCACAACAAGAGCTACCAGTGCTATTATGGTAAACACATTGCCGGCCTGTAAATTTTTATCTCCGATTGTGATTATTGTAACCCCCATGTTAAGCAACAACATCTGCAAAATTGCAAGTATTATCGCAAACGCATTGCACATAGTTAAAATTCGCTCATATCTATCCTGTTTTTTATAATCAATCATGAACATAATCGCCACTCCGATCATGACGATACCGATTAAACATCTGAACCATTTAACCGTCTGCGAAACCCATAAAATATTCGTAATATGCAGCATAAATATAATTACAACAAAACCTATATAGATGTTTCTCACTATGCGTATTGCTTTTATGTATTTAGTGTTTTTTTGTATCAGCTCTATTGTCAATAAATATGTGAATCCCGCCATATACAAAGAGGCGTATTCAAGTATTGACGAACTCTCATAATCATCTGTCATGAACTGGAAGAAACTGAATGCGCAGATATTCCAAAGCCCTACGAAAAACGCAGTTGCAAATGCGTATATCGGATAATAACTGCCCGTTTTTTGTCTAAGATGTGCAATCAGAGATATTATATACCCTGTCATGCCTATTACCAAAAGCAGAATGCTTAGCATGATAGCAAGCAAATCTTGTTTGATAATATCTCTCCATATCGTACTGCCGTCATTGAACTTTAAAAAGTCAACCCACAAATACGACATTTTTTCTGCCGGCTTAAATTTTATTTCCAAGTACGGAGCATAGCCTTCTATACCTGTAACTCTTACTATATGGTAACCGCGTCCTAATATGCTGCCTTTTTCATAAAGTTCTTCTCCGTAAGAATACAAATATTTCCCTGAAACATATACCTCTACCGCAGACCCGTATGTTCTAAATACCAAATCCGTATTTTCATAATCCCGCTTGGTTACCTTTTTTGAAAATACTACTTCATCACCTGCCTGTACGGATGGCAAAACCCCGCCCGACACCATAAACTTTCCGAAATATTCACCATTAAGCCTAACTTCAAACGGTTCTTCTCTCCATTTACTTCCTTCATCAGCATCAAAAATCAACTCTACAAAGATAACACACATGAATATTGCGATGGCTGTAAATGCTATAATTTCCAAATACCTTTTAATTTTTTGCATTTTACATTTTCTCCCAAATCAATCGCCGATAAAATTCCATTACTAACCAATTTTATGATACCACATTCATAAAAAAAATACAATCTCAAAATTTCAGATTTCT
>JBQMYS010000029.1:0-18520 GCA_052173355.1 Eubacteriales bacterium
ATCCTTTACAGTCGCATTTGTAAGCTTTATTAGGAAATAATCTTCGCCAACAGTTATATCTTTTTTATTAGCTAAAGCAACTTCGCCATTTATAATTTCAGTCTTGATTTCACCGACTTTTTCTTTAACTATAAACTGTGCGGCATCATTCTTTTGAGTTTTTAAATTCTCTTTAGAACGCACCAAATATTTACCCGGTATATTTAACTCGATTTTTTCATTAGAAGTTTCTTTCGCAGTTCCTGCAACAAATATATCAATCGTATCTCCGTAAGCAGGTACATCATTCTCAATACGCGCAACCAAACCCTCAGGAATATTTGTAAACCAATCGTTAATCGGAATATTCGCTAACAACTCGTTTGAGTTAAACCAATCATTTGCAAGAGTAACAGTTACTTGTGTACCCACATTATTAACACCAACTATGGCTTTTACATCAACATTGCCTATAGTCGCTTTTGGAGCTTCCGCGTCAGTAAATTCATATGCCTTTACTTTAAGGAATTTTTTAATCTCAACATTTGTATCATTGTCAGGGCTAGATGTTATATCTCCTTTTACAGTCAAGTCAAGTTTGTAATCTTTTAACACAGGATTTGTTGCATCGTTTTTAAGTGTTACTATAACAGTTTTGCCTTCTGTATCTGAATCATCTTTTGCTACCTCATAACCCATTCCACTCGGTAAGCCTGTTATTACTACATTTCTGTCGTCAACCTGCGCATTATCCAATATGCCCGCAAATTTAATTTTAAAGACTTTTGTATCATCTCCAAGTTTCTTTGGACTTTTCATTTTCACAACTTGCTTCGCCGGCAAAGTTAATTCAATATCAACCGGTCTTGGGTCAGCAGCATAACTTGCAGGCATCATTGCAAAGAATACCGCAAGAACTGTTAGTAGCGAAAGTATTCGCTTCACAGCGTTTTTCTTCATATCATTTCTCCTTCTATTTTTGTGCGCCATATTCGGGCTTTTAGTTACTAACTAGGATAACACATAAGTCCGAATTGTCAACACATTAACCCTCAATTTTTTTTCGAAGTAATGAAAGTTTAATATTTTAATCGAAATTTCGTAAATAAATTTATTTAAAAATCGGCATTACAACTATGCTTATATACGCTGCATATTGATAACCTCCCGGAATTTCACCATCTAACTTATCGTACCCCAATAATATTCCTTTTCCTGTTAGAATATCATCACTTAATGAAATTCCGCCCATCCCATTATTCTCCATTATTGCTGTGCCGTCAACATACTTTAATTCAAACGGTCTGTCACTTACAAACTTGACTCCGTCCCAATATTTGTTCGGATTGGCATTGTCCGAATATAATATTCCATGCACCGCCACGCCATAATATCCGTTTGCACTGTTAAATCCATCTATGGCTATATCATTTTTAGTAACCCTAACCGGATTGGAAATAAGAAACTTTGCAGTAACGTTTTTCGCCGTCGCTTTTAATTTATTCGGATTATTATTGTGCACATACAGTCTGATACGATATGTCTGTCCTTGCCTTACTTCAATTTCATTTGCTTTCCACACCCGTTTTTTCACATCTTTTTCTCTGATATTTTCACGTGCTGAAACAAAATTGAATTCATGCCCGATCGTACTGTTACTTATAGAATTTAAGACTATTTTATCATCCAATTTACCTTCATTTATTTCTTCAAGTGTATATGACTTACGCCCTCCGTTGCTGTCGCCCCATCCTACAATCCACTCATTTAATTCAGTAATATCTTTGTACTTGTCTAAATTTAAATTTTCAGATTCGGATAATTCTTTTTCCATAGATTTGAGATTATCATAATAATTTGTATTTACTATATTCATACCGCCTGTTATATTTAGAGATTGATTACTATCCTCTTGATTAACATAGATGTTCCCCTGACCCAAGATAATTCCTAAAACAGAAACTGCAATTCCTAATATCGATAATACTAAACCGATAATTTCTTTTATTTTCGCATCATCTTCAGTCTTTCTCACTAATCCCTTTATTGCAATAAAAGACACTAACAAGAATGCTGATAATATGAAATACCAAGCAATTTTTCCCAAATAAGCAAAACTTTCCATTAAACTTAAGCTCCTTTTTCTATTCCCAGTCCAATTTGAATCCGCTTTTCATTCTTATTTTATCAGTTAGCTTTGCCACGAGCAAGTTTTTTATAAATATAATAAATATTAACCATGTATTGCAAAAATATTCATATATGCTAAAATATATACAAATAATCTTGCATAAATTTATTTACTATTAAATAAATAAGGAGGATATGTATGCGCTACTCAAGACAAAACAAAATTTTGGAGCTCGTTAATACCATGGATATAGGTACACAGGAAAAACTCGCTTCATTGCTTCGCGATAGCGGATTTTTAGTAACGCAAGCCACCATTTCCAGAGATATAAAAGACTTGCAGCTAATAAAAGTCCTATCGGGCGACGGCAAATACAAATACATAGTTGGAAATAGTGAAAAAATCCCTCTATCCGCACGCCTGTCCCGAATATTTAAAGAAACGATTAAATCCGTCACTCCTACTCAGGGGATAGTGATACTTAAAACTTTGCCGGGATGCGCAAAAGCCGCAGGTGAAGCAATCGACTCCTTGAATTTTTCGTATATAGTAGGTTCTATAGCAGGTGACAACACCATAGCGGTTTTTGTGGACGAGCAGGATCATCTGGACTATGTTGTTGACATATTCAATAAAATGATGTCTTGATATGGAGGATTCATGCTTTCACAAATTCATATAAAAAATTTTGCTATAATAAAGGACATGAATGTCGCTTTTGATGGCGGACTCACAATGATTACAGGCGAAACCGGCTCCGGTAAATCCATAATAATAGAAGCAGTCAGTCTGGTTTTAGGTAGCCGCGCTGATAGCACTTTCGTGCGCACCGGTGCCGAAAGTGCTTTGGTTGAAGCTCTATTTGATGATTGTCCTGCCTATATATTTGAGCAAATCGGCGAAGACCCGCTTGAATGCGAGCATCAACTCGTAATCCAGCGCGAGCTTACCGCCGGTGGCAAGAGCAGTTGCAAAATCAACGGTAAGATGGTTTCCCTTGCGACTTTGCGCACTGTATCGTCGCACATTGCCGACATACATGGTCAGTACGATCACCAATCACTTCTGAGTGACAACCTGCATATAGAATTTTTGGATCTTTACGGTGGCGAACAGATTAAAACTTTAAAAGAAAATTTAAAAACAGATTTTGAAGAATACAAAAAAGCAAAATCGGAATACGAAAAACTCATTGCAGACGAAGATACCGCGCGCGCGACACTTGAACTTAGAACATTCGAACTCGAGGAGCTGAAAAAAGCAAACTTGCAATATGGCGAGGACGAAGAACTTTACGAGCAAATAACTATATTGCAAAATTCTGAAAAAATTTTCGAAAACTTTGCACAAAGCTATGCGCTTTTATACGAAAATTCCGGTTCTGTAATAGAAAAACTTGCTCAAATCAAGGATTTACTTGCTGAAAATGCACAGTTCAACGAAAAATTCGATTCATATGCCAAAGCAAGCGAAGAAGCATATTACAGACTCGAAGATTTGGCAGGCGACATTCGCAATTCACGTGACAAAATTGACTTTTCCGAAAGCGATTTAGAAGATTTGATAATTCGGGAAACCGAACTCAAAATGCTGATGCGCAAATACAGGAAAACTCTGCCCGATTTAATTCGATACCGAGATTGGCTTACAAGTCAACTGGCAGAAAATATAGATTTCGATTCGCAAAAAGGAAATTTACTAAAAAAATATGAATTGCTGAAGCAAACTGTCATGTCGAATGCAAGCGAGCTTTCCGCTCGTAGAAAAAAAATCGCGAGCTCGCTTGCCGCCGATATTTCTGAAAAGCTCGCAGAGCTTTCTTTTTCAAATGCAAAATTTTCTATAGCTTTTGATACAAGCGAAGAAAATTTATCCGACTGCGGCATAGACAAAGTTCAATTTTTGTTTTCAGCCAATCGCGGTATGCCGGAAAAGCCTCTGGCGAAAATTGCTTCCGGTGGTGAAATGAGCAGAATCATGCTGGCTTTAAAAAGTGCACTTGCAGATTTTGATGATATACCGACCATGATATTTGACGAAATCGACACAGGTATCAGCGGTATAGCTGCAAGCGTTGTCGGTTCAAAATTAAGACAATTAGCAAAATCACACCAGATTATTTGCATAACGCACTTACCTCAAATTGCCGCTACAGGCGATTCTCACTTCGAAATCCGCAAATCTGCAGACGAGTCTTCGACTGAAGTCACTTTAACCAAGCTTTCAGACGAAGCACGCGTACACGAAATTGCAAGGCTTTTGGGTGGTACAAATATTACGGAATCTACGCTCAAAAGCGCAGCTGAACTTATTTCAGTTTCCCGCTGACCTCCAATGCTTTAGCGAGGGCAATGACGCTTTCATCAGCAGTCATACCCTCGCTTTTTAATGTTATATCTGCATATTTTTCATATAGCGGCACTCTGCTGTCATACAAGTCTTTAATTGTTTCACCTTTGGCTAAAGTAATCCCTCTGGTACTTATATTATCAAGCCTGCTTTCAATTTCTTCAAATTCCACATCTATATATATTACTATTCCGTTTTGTTTAAAATGCTGTATAGCTTTTTCATAATATACCGCACTTCCGCCTGTTGCAATCACCGTATTTTCCACGTCCATTTTAAGCAGGACTTTTTCTTCAAGCCTGCGGAAGTAATCATTGCCTTTTTCATCTATTATATTTTGCAACAAACTACCTTCTGTTTCCTGTATCAAAATATCAGTATCAACAAAATGCATCCCGAGCATCTTTGCCAGTATTACACCAAGAGTACTCTTACCTGCACCCGGCATTCCTATAAGTATAACATTTCGCATTTTATCCTCCCTAAAAAAATAGCAGGGTCAAGCCCTACTATTTTGTTATTTTTAATTACTCGGCATCTGCCGTAGGTTCATCTGCGACTTCTTCCGATTTTTCCACATCTTCATCCGCAGCTTTAGCTTCTTTTGGCAATGTCGCCTTAATGCTTAGACTGATTCTTCTTCTTTCGTGATCAATCGCAAGTATTTCAGCTTCAATTTCCTTGTCCTGCGCAAGTACATCCGCTACATTTTCTATCCTGCTGTTTGAAATCTCGGATATGTGAACCAGCCCGTCAAGACCCGGCTCAAGTTCTACAAATGCTCCATACTCTTTGATTTGAACAACCTTCCCGCTGATTCGCTGACCTATTTCGTATCTTTCTTCGATATTCGACCAAGGTTCAGGCTTAGTTTGCTTGTAACCAAGAGAAATTTTTTCATTCTCTCTGTTCATAGCTAAAATCTTAACCGGAATTTTTTCACCGATAGTAAGCATCTGTTGCGGATGTTTCAACTTACCCCAAGAGATTTCGGATATGTGAAGCAGTCCGTCCACTCCACCTATATCTACAAACGCACCGTAGTCCGTAAACCTCATAACAGTGCCTTCAACTATATCTCCAACACTCAGAGTTCCCCAAATTTCGTCAAGAGCTTTTTGTCTTATCTCATTTAGGTAAAGTCTATGTGAAAATACCACTCTGCCTCTTTTTGCATCAATTTTTACAACCTTTACTCTCAAGGTTTTTCCTATGAAATCCTCGCCTTTGTCTACATATCTGTCGGACAATCCCGCGTAAGGAATCAAACCGGTAATTTCCTTGTAGCTTGCTAGGACTCCGCCTTTTACTTCCTTCAGCACCTTGACATCAACTGCTGTTTTTTCTTCACTTGCAACTTTCAGTTCTTCCCAGTACTTGTCTGCCTCGATTTTTTTTCTTGAAAGTAAAATGTTACCATCTCCGTCGTCATGTTTAATTACCCTAGCTTCAATCATGTCGCCGACTTTGAACAGTTCTCTTAAATCACCGTTCTCCCCTATAGACATCTCATCCTTTGGAATGATTGCATCCTTTTTGCAGTTGATATTCACTATTATCTCTTTTTCTCTTACCTCGATAATAACGCCCTCAACATTTTCTCCGCTCTTTGGCAATTTGCTTGCCCTTTCAATGTCTGCCATAAATTCATCCATTGGATTTGTCTGTTTGTTTTCAGTGATAATTTCACTCATGTTAGCAATAACCTCCTCAATTAAGTGTTCAGGTGTAGACGCACCTGCCACAACTCCTATTGTATTATAAAATTGGATTTCTTGCAACGGTAAATTTTGCTTATTTTCGATAAAATATACTTTTTGACAATATTTTTTTGCAATTTCGTACAATTTTTGAGTATTTGAACTGTTTTTTCCCCCTACTACCACAACAGCATCAACTTTTTTTGCAAGTTCCGCAGCGACAATCTGCCTTTCTTCTGTTACATAACAAATCGTATTTTGAATTTCCGATGTTTTGCTGATTTTTTCAAGTTCTTTTTTTATTTCATCAAATACATCCTGCTTCAAAGTAGTCTGCGCAACTAAAAAAATGTTTTTCCCTTGCAAATTGAATTGTGCAAGCTCGCCGGCATTTGAAATTATTATCGCGCTGTTTTCGCACCATCCGCTTATACCTTCAACCTCGGGATGAGCCTTGTTTCCTGCTATTATTACCTGCTTTCCGCTCAAATATGCCTCATTTACCAATTTATGTATCTTGCTTACATAAGGACAGGTTGCATCCACTATTTTCAGACCTTGCTTGCCTGCTTTTTCATATGTGGCTTTCCCCGCTCCATGTGAACGCACTATCATGATGCCGCCCTTTTGCATATCCTCAACCGAATTTTTAAGAAAAATGCCTTCTTTGGTAAGTTTTTGCGTGACCGCTTCGTTATGTATCAGTTCCCCCAGGCTATATACTTTCGTTGCTTTGTTGTTTCGTGCAGTTTCATAAGCAAGTTCCACCGCTCGTTTTACCCCGAAACAAAATCCCAAGTGCTTTGCCCTAATTATCTTTTTCATCTTTTCCCAAACCTTTTAAGTAATTTGAAAACGAGATTTCCTGTCCGTTATTCGTCGGTTCGTAATACCGAATACCCTCTTGATACAAATTATCCGGCAGATACTGCTGATGAACATAACCTCCAAAATCATGCGGATACTTATATTCAATTCCCCTTTTCAATTTCTCCGCTCCTTTGTAATGAGCATCTTTCAGATGATTCGGTACATCATCAATCTTTCTTGTTCTCAAATCCGACATTGCTCTTTGTATTCCCAGATACGCGCTGTTTGATTTAGGAGATGCCGCCATTGTTACCACCGCTTGCGCCAAGTTTATTTGTGCCTGCGGAAATCCTACCATAAGTGCCGCTTGAACACAGGCATTTACTATTACTATTGCATTCGGATAAGCCATTCCTATATCTTCGCTTGCCATTACAAGCAATCTGCGCGCTATCATCTGCAAATCCGCACCGCCGTCTATCAAACGCGCCAAATAATGAAGTGCCGCATCAGGATCGCTGCCTCTAACCGATTTTTGAAGCGCCGAAAGCAAATTGTATTTATCTTCACTTTTATTATAAAATGCTGTTTTTCTTTGGAATGCTTCTTTTACCTTTTCTACGGTAATGCGGTCATTTCTGTCTGCCGCCTCTACTATATAGGAAAGCGCATCCAGTGCTACTCTACCATCACCCCCGCAAAGTTGCGCTATAAGTTCAAGCGCATCTTCCTCGCAAGTTATTCCAAATGTTGAAATCCCCAGCTTTGAATCTTGCAACGCACGTTCGAGCAATTTTTTTAAATCATCTTCGCCCAGCGGCTTAAATTCGTATATGTTCCTTACTCTGCTAAGTATAGCGTTGTTAATCGAAAAATACGGATTTTCAGTCGTACTTCCTATAAAATGTAATACTCCTTCTTCCAAAGCCTTTAACAAGCTGTCCTGTTGCAGTTTATTCCACCTGTGCACTTCATCTACATAAAGATATGTGGTTTTGGATTCTATACCGTAAAACCTGAACTCCGCTTCTTCTATTACCGTTTTCAGTTCCTTTACTCCCTGTGAAACCGCGTTTATTTCCACAAAATATCCGTTACACATACCGGATATTATTCTAGCCAGCGTAGTTTTCCCTGTCCCTGACGGTCCGAAAAAAATGGCGGATTCAAATTTACCATTTACTATTGAATTGTAAAGAAGCGAACCTTTGTAAAGGAAATGTTCCTGTCCTACGAATTCATCAAGGGTGGCGGCTCTCATGCGCGTTGAAAATGGTATCATTTATTGTATTCCTTTAAATTCATACTTTGAGTTGTTATTATATCCCCATTTTTCAAAATCACACCCGCCTCAAATCCGTCGATGCTCTCAATAAGTTCTATTGCTTTTCGGCATCCAATAATAAGACAAATACTGCTAAGAGCATCCGCATCAACAGAGCGCCCCTTTGCCGTAACTATGCTTACAGATTCAACATCCGTATCAACAGGATACCCTGTATTAACGTCCAATATGTGGTGATACAACTTGCCGTCTTGCTCAAATGCCCGTTCATATATCCCTGAGGTAACCACTGTGGCATCTTTGACTTCCACATAACCGACTATCTCGTTTCCCTCGCTAAAAGGCTTTTCAATTCCTATCTTCCAAAGCTTTTTTTCTTGTTTTTGCCCGATGGCAACAACATTTCCGCCAAAGTTTATAAGTGCTTTTTTTACTCCGCTATCCGTTAAATATGCTGTAACTTTATCTGCTATATATCCTTTTGCAATTCCTCCCAAATCAATCATTGCATCATCATCTGAAAGCCTTGCAAAATATTTGTTATTTTCTTTTTTTATCTCCAAATTTTTATAATTGATGCTTTTAATTGCTTCGCTTATTTTCTCCTGCGCAGGCACTTTCGGCTCGCTCGCTTGAAAATCCCAAAGAGCAGCCAGTTTCCCCACCGTTACATCAAATTTTCCATCCGAAATTTCCGCATAATACAGACTTTTTTTCAAAACCTCATATGTATCTTTCGAAATTTCAACAAATTCTCCTTTTGAGTTGTTTATATTGTATGTATCGCTTCCTTCAACCGTTCTGCTCATCATGTTTTCGCAATTTTTGCAAAGTTCAAATGCTCCCTTTAGAATCTTGTTTGCTTCATCTTTTTGTATATCATATATGCTGATAGAGCATACCGTATCCAAAAGGTCATATTGAGTATCACTTACCGGCTCATCTTCTTTTGATTGACACCCGGAAAAAAATACTGTAACCGCCAGCAAACTTAAAACCAAAATATTTTTCATTTTTGTCATCAAATACCCCCTCAAATCCTTAACAGACTGTCGGTATTTTATCATATTTTGTCGCCTATTTCAACGTGGTTAATTATGTCCGCAATAATATGCCTCTCGCTTCATTTGTCCTACAATAGCTACAAGTTTATCTAAAGAGCAATTTTTCAAAAGCTTTTCTCTAAATATATTTAAATAATCGTTACAAGCTGTTCCCGCTACCGGTATCTCATACGTAAGTTTTTCCATTTTTTTAGCGATTTCTTCACTTTCCCCATCCGGTTCATATTTAAACGCAAGTTTTCTGTTTTCATCAAAATAAATTAGTGACATTTCTATTTTCAATTTTTCCAAATCGAACATGTAATTTTCAGCTCTACGCAAATTTAAGCACAGCTTTTCCAAAAAATCCAACAATTTTAACGGAGTTTCTATATCTTTTTGTGAAATCCTGCTAAATCCCGTACTATCTGCAAAAATATGAATTTGATCACCTATAATGCTTATATTTTGTTTTAAAAATACATCGTGTTCACCATTTGTCAAAATCTCTATTTCAAAATTTGCAAGCGCACCGCTATCATATACCGTTTCTGTCATCTACACTCCTCCACACACACTACACGCTGAAAATCCTCGTTTTTCAGCCTCAACTTTTTCCATTTCTATTACGTATTTATCAACCGCCTTACAAGAACCGCAATGATACACATCCCCGCTTTTGTAAAAACAGTAAATTGTCGCTCCCTTTTTCAAAGCTTTCGCATTACACAGTTTGCAGGGCTTAAATCTCAAATTTGTCTGCCTATTCAAAACCGTCCTTGTTGCATAATTTTGTATGTATCTGCAATTTTTACAATGGTATTTTTCTCCCGCCCTCGGGAATACCCAAACTTTTTGTGATTCTTCCTCCTCCTGCATCAATTCAAAGCTTTTCGGATTTACATAATCATCTTGCCCCACAAATGCTCTCGTAAGTATATGTTCTTTTAAAAATATAGTTCCCGCCATAGGCATTCCAAGCTTCGGTTGCATCGAGTATTCTACATCAAACGAAATTAAATTGCTTATCGCGTGTCTTTTATATCTATATAAAAATCTTTTCACACTTACATCAAAAATTTCACTATTTTCATTTACTATACGTTTTTCCAATCTGTCCGAAAAACCGAGTGCCTCAATTTTTCCAATAGGTGCATACGAATGTATTGCAAGTCTCCTTGCTTCATCACAAGCCATATTAACAACCGCTTCATTAGCGGAATTTATTTTCAACATAAAGCTTAAAGATAAAACCGCTATTATAACAAACGGTAGCAATATTGCAGTTTCAAGTGTCAAACTGCCCACCTTTTTTCTTAAATTCCCTTCAATAATTTTGAACATTTTGATGCCTTTTCCCGCTTATGGTAACATTATAAGAAAGCCCCGTATAGCAATCTTCTATAAAAAAATCTTCATCAAACCCGCCCTGCAAATTTATCTGTATCAAATCCATACTCCTGTATATTTTCTTTTCTTCTTTTTGTGCTATAAGTATCAACCGTAAGTATTCATCATAATTCATTCCGCTTTCATCCAAAGGCATTACATAACCTGCTGAGTCATCTGATTTTTTTGCAACAATTCCATATATCCTATCCTTAATTGCACCAAGACCTATCGCCCATTGCATATCGGTTTTTGCAAAAGCCACATTTTTGTGTGCGAGCAGGAGTTTTTCATCATTTGATGTTTCAGCAATAGCCCACGCTTCCGCAATTATTACAGCCGTAGCGGCGGCGGCAGGACCCGGTGTCAGTATTTCGGCAAGTGCCATAATTTCCTCCATTTTATCCGGGCTTGCATATATATGCGCCGAATTTAATGCGAATCGCATTATCCTGAAATCTCTTTTAAATGCGTTCAAATTTTCAACATCACTGTAATTTCCATATATTATATATTCAATTTCATTTTGAAAAAACGTACCCATTTCACTGCTATTTTTGTTATATGTATTAAAATGTTTTTCAATATACACATCCATGCAAAACTTCTCAAGCGAAAGTCCGATACTCGGCTTCAGCGCCGTTACATTTGAAAAAATAGTTGCTGTAACTTCCCTTCCCCTCGTATTTGAGGGCAATCTTGCTATCAATCGCTTATTTTTCAGTTCGCCCTCACTATCCTCGCTTTTGCCGACCTTTTCTTTTTTTAAAATCTTCGGATAGCGCAGACTTTCTAAAGCTTGCTTTTTAAATACTTCCAAGTTAATCAATTCAAATTCATCCATCAAAACACTGCACGATTGCAACTTAGGTTTCACAAGCGCAAAACTGTTCGCTGCTTTTTTTGATTTGAAATTTTCCAAAATATAAAATTTCATTTTTTCATCAGTATTGTGATAAAAATCTTTAAAAGCGAATATTCCGTAATTTTCTTTTAAAGCAACATGAAATTCTGATAAAATAGCGCGCCCCGATGTCTGGAGCACGCTTTCCTCATACGAATAATTTGTAAAATTAGCACCCACATAAACAAATGTGGACGCAACTAACAGCATCGCTGAAAAAATCAATACCAACAAAATTGATGAATTTCCACGTCTTTCATAAATATAATTACAAATCTTCATTTCACTACCATATCAAGCTTCCTTATATACCGTATTTCGTCCAAATCGTATATCCTTGCAAAATGACCTCTGTTCATAGAAAGCAGCGATATTCCATAAGATCGGTACTCCTTTTCTTTTGTGCCTTTTAACACGCTTTCCCCATTTACACTTTCCTTACTTATTGCTGTTCCTTGCATGAACACCTGCTCTGAATACTTGTCTTTAGCCATTTTTTTCGAATTTGCAAGTTCCATGGCGCCTATTTTCTTATCGGACAAATTCTTTTCTTTTAATTCAATATCAATGCCTGCCTTAGTCACGCTCGCCATATACATACATATTACAAAACAAATCACTGCAATCATTGTCAAAAATATCAAAGGATATATCAAAGAAGCTTCCAATAATAAACTCCCCTTTTTTTCTTGTAACTTCATTCAAAAGCCTGCACTCATAAGACCCGAAAAGATTTTTTCAACGAAATTGGTTATGTGCGTTTTAAAAAGTAACCCCACACCTATCGCAATAGCAATTAGTATGCCTACTTGCACCATCTCCATACCTCTTTTACTTCTAAGCATTTTTAACATCTTAATTCCCCCTTTTTTCATTACATATCCAGCATAGCAGGCGCAAGTGTTATTAGAATCAAAGAAAGTAGCTGCATAGCAAGCGGAATCGTCAATTTTGTTTCCGCTATCCTTGCCCGTTCCTCCGCACGCTTGCGCCTTTGATATGAGAGCAATTCACTTTCGGTTTGCATAGCCTTTACAAGTTCAGTACCCCTATGTATATTATCACTTATAACATTTACAATCCGAATAAACTCCTTGTTTTCAGTTCGTTTTGAAAATTTTTTCAGTTCGGTCGCTATGCAAGCGTTACTTTCTTTGGACCTTTTATTGATTTTACGAAGTTCATCGTAGAAATACGATTTATTATCCGATATTGCCACATAGTCAACCGTTTTTTCAAATGCGGAAGTGAATACCATACCCGCATTTATAAGCAAAACCAATTTATTAAAAAACTCTGATAGTTCTTTTTCAACTGACTGCGCCGCCGATTTTTCCATTTTTTTGAATTTGTCATATCTGCCGCCATATACGCACGCTATCCCCGATATTCCCAAAATTATTATCAATACATAGCTTCTGTCTTTTTTAGCGCTCCACGTCAAATTTCTGATACTACCTGCCGTCTTTGGTAATTTCACTACACTCTTATCATCACTCGCTCCTATCATGTAGAGTTTCAATTTCAGTTCATCTTCCGCTTTTTTCTTTTTTACCTTTCTAAGTCTGCGTTCTTCCTGCAATTTTTTATTTTCTATGTAACCTGCGGGATTTACAACAACCGATACCTTTTTATTGATAGTTTCTTTGTCGGATTTCCCGCTTACCTCAAGTTGCAGACTTTTCGGATTTTTTTCGGCTACACTTCTGCTAATATATTGATTTCCGCCTTTTTCGAAAACAACAGCCTCTTTGTTAATTGCAATTCCCGCAAAGAAAAAGCCCAATAAAGAAATAACACCGATGAATATAGCTACATATCTTTTAGATATTTCAAACCTCCGGTTTTCAATCTCGGAAAAATTTGCTTCATCACCATACAGCTTGTAAATCAATCTTCTAAATTCCTCCTCTTTACCCGTACAAACTGTCGGTAGCAATTCAGATATTTTTTTTGCAATATTATTAAAATATTGATTCACCTTGATAAACTTCATATTTCAATATCCATTATCCTTCCCAAAACATAATACGCAATCGCAGTAATCCCGAGCGCAATCGTCATTATTATCATCCCCGCTCCTGTATGATACAGCTTATCCAAATAGCCCGGAGATACAAAATTCAACAAAACTATTATTAAAATCGGCATTAAACTGATAATTTTGCCCTCTACGCGTTTTTGAGCCGTCAAAGTTTGTATTTCCCTTGATACATTTAACCTGTCTACCAGTATTTGCGTGGTATTTGAAATTACCTGTTTAACATTTGCCCCTGTACTCCTGCAAATACAATACGTTTCAGCAAAGCTGATTATTTCAGGCACTTTGCTCCTATATGCAAAATCCTTTAAAAGTTCTTCCTCATTTTCGCGGCTTTCATTTATTGCATTTGCCATAATCGAAAGTTCACGCATTATAGGCTCACTTTCATCATAAATCAAGCAAAGACTGCTTTGCGCCTCAATCAACGCCTCCGCCATCTGCCTGCCCGAACTTATTGAAGCATCAAGCGCATATAACAAATCTCGAAAACTGTACCTTAACTTTTCTACCATCCGTTTCAGCCTGTCCGCCTCATAAAATTTCCTAAGCGGAACAGCCAAAGAAGCAAGAAACAACGGAATAATCAAATTTCCATAAAAAATAAAACCTACTGCAAATAGTGCAATCCCGCTCTTTATATAATAATTTAAAGCCTCTTTCCGAGAAAGCCTATACTGAGAATAATTCGGTCTATTCTCTGCAAATTTCTCTACATCCAAAGTTCTTCCTCCTTTAATCCGCGAAGTACCATCTTCCTTGTATTTTTCATCTTATTCCCCGTCCGACAAAGCCCATTTTCCTTGTCATAAAAAAACATCTCATTAAGCACATAATCTTTACCGTCATGCCCCAATATTTCTGTAATTTCAAGCACTTTCCTGCTCTTATCCGCCATACGGCTAAGGTGCACCATTACATCTATACCTTCGACAATCTGCCCTCTGATTGCATCTATCGGAAAATCAGCCGCTTGCATTACCATAGTTTCGAGCCTTTTGAGCATTCCCCTAACAGAATTTCCATGTCCCGTAGAAAGCGATCCGTCATGCCCGGTGTTAAATGCATTTAACATATCAAGCACCTCCTTACCTCTCACCTCTCCAACTATTATCCTGTTCGGTCGCATTCTCAAACTGCTTTTTATAAGCTGCTGCATATCAACTGCACCCATCCCTTGCACGTTAGCCTGCTTGCATTCCATCCTAACCAGATTTTCGATACCGATGATTTGAAGTTCCGCTGCATCTTCTATGGTTATCACGCGCTCATCCTTTGGAATATACGACGAAAGCACATTAAGCATACTGGTCTTACCGCTTCCTGTTCCACCACTTATGAAAACATTTGCCCCATATACCACCAACTTTTCCAAAAAATCGGCAGCTTCTTTGCTAATGCTCCCAAACCCTATCATATCGTTCATATCATAGGCTTTCTCAGGAAATCTTCTGATAGTAAGTGCCGGACCGTTTAACGCTACATTTTTGTAAACCGCGTTCACCCTTGAACCGTCCAAAAGCCTTGCATCTACTATAGGGGTCAACTCGTTTATTTCTCTATGAACCCTGGCTGCAATCCTTCTGATTATTTCCTCAAGTTCCTCTACATTTGAAAAACTTTTGCCCGTATCAATCAATTTTCCGTCACGTTCCACAAAAATATTATCAGTCCCGTTAACCATTATCTCTGTCACTTTTCTATCTTCGGTAAACGGATGGAGCAACCCTACATCGCAACGAACTGAAAAATAAACCTGCTTAATCAAATTGTCTTTTTCACGAAAATTCAAACTCCGAGTCAGATTGCTGTCAAGTAAGAATCTTTCTATAAACTCAAAAGCATCATCTTCTTTCTCAAATCCCGCCACCATGCTCATAGCCTTTCTAACCTCGCAAAGCGCCTGCTTACTTATTTCATTATACAATTTTACAGCTTTTTCATCTGTTCTCACGATTTCATGTTTCTCCCTCTGTTTACAATATATTCCTGTTATTACCATAATAAAACAGCTACAATAAAATTGCAACTGTTTTATTTCGACCTTTTTCGACCTTTCTGTGGATAACTGTTATTCAGTTTTCCTTTTAACCAATTTTACAATTATTTTATTTCAGTTTTCCAAAGACCATGCAAATTGCAGTATTCATAAACTGCAAGCGGCTTTTCACTATCGCTTAACAAAAATTCTGCACATGGTTTTTCGCCAGGTTTCAAATCTTTTCTGTAAGCACCTTTTGTAGTTTCAAGATAAATGAACATTATATAATGTTCATCAAGCATAGGATGCTCAACCTCTCCTACAACCGCTGTAACCTTGTTTCCTTCCACCGTTACCGCAGGCGTGTGTTTTTCCAGTGCGGCATCTACTGTATTTGCAACAAGCTCTTTCATTTCTTCTCCACAACAGACAAGCTTGTCATTAAAATCTCCAAAAACTTCTACTATGTGTCCGCCTTTTTTGCATTTAAAAAATTTATTTGCCATTTCAAACCTCCGTTTTATCTAATGTATCGTAACTACTATATACACCATTTTCAAATAGTAATAACATCATTAACAGAAGTTAATTTTTTGTCAATTTTTCGCGTTTGCAAGGGCTTGCTTTACAGCTCCTTTAATACCGTTTGAGCTGAAAGTTGCACCCGAAACAGCTTCTACATCTGCACTTTGCGATGTCAATATTTTACCTATTACCGCTTTTGCATCATCTATATAAGGGGAATCTTCCTTATGCGATGTTATATTTATAGATTTAATGACATCTCCTTTTATTTCTACGGATACTGTAATATTAGCAGCATATCCCATGGCACTTCCTGTAAAAGTTCCGTCCTTATATTTTTGAGCAGGTGGTGCAGGTTCATTTTTTTCCGGTTCCTGCTTCGTAGATGGAGTCACTTCATTCTTTGCAGGTTCATTTTTTTCTTGAACGTTTTTTACTTGCGGTGTAGTTGCTGTAGATGGTGCAGGTGCGGTTTGTGAATCATCTTTGTTTACCTTTACCCCTGCCGCATCGGAAGGTATGCTCTCAGTTTTTACATCAGTTTTTTCATCTGTTTTTTCATCCGTCTGCTCGTCCGTTTTTATATTTGAGTCATCTTTTTGTTGCTCATACGGTATAACATCCTTTTCCAAATCAGCTCCAACTTCGCTCTCATTATTGTCATTTTTCCCGCATCCCGAGAAAAATATGCTCAAACATACCACCATTATCAACGCAGATATTCTTATTTTTTTCATAATCACTTAATTCATACACTTACAATCCATCGATTGGGAATGTATGCTCCTTTCCTTTTTTTATTTAGTTTTTATAGCCTTTGATATTCTAAGTATCGCATAGCTTAAAAATACAGCCGTATATATTACAGCATCAATTATATAACTTGTAAACAAATCATAATGTTCCAAACGTTTCATCTGAAATGCTATTGATACAAAAAGAACCATAACATGAACATATATCAGCATATAAAACGGATATGCCAATCTTTGAAGTTTTTTCCAATTATATGCTTTCATTTTTTTTCTTACACCTTTAAACGAAGTAATCATTAAAGGAAGCATCAAAGCATCCAAAACTATCGTCAAAATTGTTGCAATTACAAATGGCAATGTTAGCCGTTCTTTATCTGTAAATAGCCACACTATATAGTTTTTACCATAAAAAAAATTATGAACCAGTGTCAGAATGCACGCAATAATTGAAATTTCCGCCCGCACCGACATGAGCCTTATTTTGATTTGCGTACCGTTTTTAAATAAAGTCGCCCACATTACAATCGTAAAAAGTGAAGTCGCCACTATACCGCGTTCAAAGAGCATAGCTATCTCCCGAAGCAAAGTATTCGTACGCATAATCTCAAAGCCTGCCGCCGATATAAAAAATATTGCAAATGCACCTATATAATAAACAGGTGCATATTTTTTAATTGATTTATGCAAAACCATCACAGCCGCAAGTAACACCGCCGTAGTTAAAATAAATTTCATTTATTCTCCTTAATAGCAAAAATTATCTGCTATGCCTGAATTAAAATCAGACATAGCAGATATAGCAATCAACTAATATTTACTCCCATACAGGTCTTCCGCTACATATGTAACCGTCATCTAATCCCGGTAGTTTCACAACAAACTGGTAAAAGGCGACCCTAAGTGCCTTTACTGTTACTTCACCGAATTCTTCAGTCTCATTGCAATAAGATTTAACTTTTATATCGTTCTTTTTCCCTTTATATTTCGAAGGTAATTTCAAATCAGTTGCAGCATTAAACTTTAAGTTATCTTTATCAAGAGTCACTTCGACTTTTGCCAATTCTTCATTTGTTGTTGCATCAAATACCTTTATAAACTTAACTTCTTTATCTCCATTGACAGTAACAGTAAACTCTACAGATTTAGCCGCCTTGTCTTTTGTTGTAAGTACAAAAGTTACTTCTTTACCTTTATCATCATTCGTAAATACGGTATCATGCGCGACTTCTTCATTTGTATCTTTTCTTGTCAGTTTTAAATATGTATCGTAATTTGAACTGTAAATATCTTTTGTAAAACTGTCATCTACTGCTGTTCTTTTTACATAAATTCCTTCTAAATTAAGTTTTTCACCTGCATCATATACTCGTTTATTCGGTTCTCTATACAGTTTCAATTCCAATGTATTATTTTTATCTTCATTGTCAAGTTTCGATAAATCCTGGTGCAAATTTACACCATATATATCAAACTCAAATTTTACTAATTCGTTCGGATTCTTTTTTAATACATCCGAAACATCTTCCACTACCTTGATTCTGTATTTATTTACATCTGCAATATCGTAATGTTTCGAACCGAATGACTGAAGCTTTACCTCTGTGGAATCCTTTTTGAACAACTTTATG
>JBQMYS010000030.1:0-18212 GCA_052173355.1 Eubacteriales bacterium
CTTGCTAAAAGGATGCGAAAAGAATTAAAAAAAATGGGAATCGGCAATTTGAAAGTTGTAGCTTCTTTTGAAGAACCGAAAGTGTTTTATGATAGCAGGGGAAATCCTAAAAAGGCCTCTGCATCACCGTCAAGCATGGTTATAGTACCGGCTGTGGCGGGAATGTTACTTGCAAATGAGGCAATTACTCAAATTACGCAGGATGAAACATAGCCTTTTTATTTACAAAAACAATTTTTTTAAAATTTTTTTAATGTTTTATACAAAAAAGTGTTGCATTGCACAAATAAAGATGATATACTAAGTGAGGATTTGGAGGAAATCATGGAAAAAAGAATAATACAGGTTCAAGAAAAAGTGCCGGCATCGTTGTTAGTACCGCTGAGCATACAGCATATGTTTGCCATGTTTGGAGCATCAGTATTGGTACCGTTCATATTCGGTATGAATCCGGCGGTGGTGTTGTTTATGAACGGTATAGGAACGTTGCTGTTTATGTTAATTACCAAAGGAAAGGCACCGGCTTACTTGGGATCCAGCTTTGCTTTTATAGCGCCTGTTACGGCTCTGATTTCAAAGTATGGCTTTGCTGAAGGTTATTCGTATGCATTGGGGGGCTTCGTAGCGGTAGGCTTTGCAGGATGTATTCTCGCACTTATAATAAAGCAATTCGGTTCTAATTGGATAAACGTGGTTTTACCACCTGCAGCAATGGGGCCGGTTGTTGCTTTGATAGGTTTGGAACTTGCAGGTACGGCAGCAAGTACAGCGGGTTTATTCGAGAAAGTTGCTTACAATCCGGTAGAAGGCGGAGAGCTTTTCGAAAAAGTTATTACACCGGTGGATTCTGTGGATGTTGCAATTTTTTTAATTACGGTAACTGTTGCAGTTCTCGGTACGGTGCTTTTTAGAGGCTTTCTTTCTGTAATACCTATATTGATTGCGATAGTAGCAGGGTACATAGCTACATTTGCATTCGGCAGACTGGATTTTTCTTCTGTGGTTGCAGCACCGCTGTTCAGTGTTCCGAATTTTTCGGTTCCACACTTCAAAGCAGAGGCGATAGTAATGCTTCTTCCGGTTCTATTGGTCATAACATCTGAGCACATAGGGCATCAAATAGTAACGAGTAAGGTAATTGAGAAAGATTTGATAAAGGATCCGGGACTTCATAGAAGTTTGCTTGGGGATAATTTATCAACTATGCTTTCAGGATTTATCGGCTCTGTTCCTACAACTACATACGGAGAAAACATAGGTGTCATGGCGGTAACGAAGGTATATAGTGTTCGTGTCATAGCAGGGGCGGCAATACTTTCGATAGTTTGCTCGTTTATGGGGGTTTTAACTGAATTGATAAAAACCATTCCGAATCCTGTGATAGGAGGAATATCATTTCTTCTTTACGGAATGATAGGTGCATCAGGGATAAGAATTATGGTTGATGCAAAGGTGAATTATGGTAAGGCTAGGAATCTTACGCTCACATCTATCATATTTGTTACAGGACTATCGGGAGTTGCGATAGATTTTGCAGGGATACAGTTGAAGGGAATGGTACTTGCTTGTGTGGTAGGAATGATTTTAAGCTTGTTGTTCAGTGTATTCGATTCAATCGGATGGGCAAATGACAAAGATGAAAAAGAACAAATAGATTAGCAAGGTGGCGTTTTAGCGGTGCCGGCTATAGAAAAGGAGAGAAAAAATGAATCAGGAGAAATTGAGTTTTGGCAAATTGATGTCACTTTCAATGATGTTATTTGCAATGTTCTTCGGAGCAGGAAATATGATATTTCCGTCCGGATTGGGACAGCTTTCAGGAGAAAATTTTTTTGTAGGAACTTTAGGATTTGTAGTTACTGACGCAGGGCTTTCTGTATTGGGAATTGCAGCTATAGTAATGCTTGGAACTAAATTGGACGATTTAGCATATCTTGTCAGTCCTAAGTTTGCATTATTTATGGGTATGGTAATTTACTTGCTAATCGGGCCGTTGTTTGCTATTCCGAGAACTGCGGCAACATCATTTTCGATGGCTGTAGTACCGTTCTTACCGCAGGACGCTGATCATAGGATTTTTTTGCTGGTATTTTCAGCACTATTTTTTATTGTAACATATTTTATAAGCTTAAATCCTGCGAAACTTGTTAAAATTGTCGGAAGCATTTTGACACCTATACTTTTGATTTCTATCGCTGTGATATTTGTTGTATCGTTGATAAATCCGGTAGGTGAAATAGGAGTAGCACAGACTGCAGAGTATGAAAAAATACCGTTTTTTAAAGGTATGATTGAGGGTTATCTTGCATTGGACGGGCTTGCAGCTCTTGCGTTTGCGATAGTTGTGATTGACTCTGTTAAAAATTTTGGAGTAGAGCAACCTAAGAATATAGCAAAATACACTTTGTATGCGGGTGCATTTTCCGGTATAGGAATGGGAATTGTGTACTTGGCGCTTGGGTATGTTGGAGCGCAGACATCGAAAATGGAAACCTTCCCAAGCGGTGCGGATCTTTTGAACTATGCAGTGCATGAATTACTTGGAGGTTACGGAAATTTGGTTTTAGGAATTGCAGTGCTCATGGCTTGTTTAACTACGGCGATAGGACTTGCCACTTCATTTGCTGATTATTTCCATACGAATTTTCCTAAGTTTTCGTATAAGGCAATACTTATAGCTGTGTGCGTATTCGGTTTCGCAATAGCAAATGTTGGGCTTGCTTCTTTGATACAGATAACGGTACCGGCACTTGTAATGGTATATCCGCCGGCAATAGCTCTAGTGCTTTTGTCATTCTTAAAAAGATACATAGGTGATAAGCATGAGCCGTATGCTCTTGCAGTGGCATTCTCGTTCATAAGCGGCATTTTCTTTGCACTTAATATGATTGGCATAAAGCTTGGAACTGTCACAACAGTAGCAGAAAGTGTTCCTCTATTTGATAAAGGTCTCGGTTGGGTAATACCTGCAATAGTAGGATGTGGTATAGGAATGTTACCGTTTGTAAAGTTTATTAAAAAGGAAAATCAGCAAATTGAAGGCTAAATATAAGAAAGATTTGAAATTCAATTAAATGTCAATATAAAAAAGAGGCTCAATGAGCCTCTTTTTTATATTGACAAACATATTTATATTTGTTATCATAAAAAATACTAGGAGGATTATCATGAAAAGTTACTCGTCTAGAGAGCTTATAGCTATCTTAGAAAAGGATGGTTGGTATATTGCAAATGTAGTTGGAAGCCATTACCAGTTTAAACATAATGAAAAAAGTGGGAGAACGACGATTAAACATCCTGATAAAAATGTTCCGATAAAAACATTAAAAAGTATCGAGCGACAATCAGGCATAAGATTTGATGAAAAGAGGTAGAATTATGAAAAAAGAAAGATATTTTTATCCTGCGGTATTTAATTATGATGAACAGGAAATTGCGGTAACATTTCCGGATTTAGATGTTGCAACAAGCGGGATAGATGAAAAGGATGCCCTAATTTCAGCACGCGAATTGCTTGGAACAGTATTATTTGGACTAGAAGAAGACAATGAAAACATACCAAAACCATCGCGATTAAATGATGTCAAATTAAAAAAAGGAGAAACCGCTACTTTAATTGATGTATACATGCCGTCGATTCGAAATGCAAATGTGAATAAAGCTATAAATAGAACCGTCACATTGCCTACGTGGTTAAACAGCATTGCCATTGAGCATAATATTAACTTTTCACAATTATTACAAGATGCGATAAAAAAACAATTAAGTTTATGAATATGTGAGAAAAATGATTTATAACAATGACTTATAACGACGAAAAGAGGCTCAATGAGCCTCTTTTTTATTGTTTAATGTAGCATTTTCTATTCTTTTTTAGTTCGTTTTGTCTTAAAATCGGCAATAGAATTTTTTAGATTTTCAGTTTCGGCATTTACGGCGGATTCATCAGCTTTTTGATTGTCATATACCGCTCGGGCACTGTCTACTGCTGATAGAAATGCTCCGTAGTCAGATGACTTTGCCCAGTATTTGCCGGTTTCTACACTAGCCCCATCTTCGGATTCTACCGTTTCAGAACGTAGTTTGTCAGCATCAGTCATTTGCTGAAAAAGTTCAGACTTATCAGGTTTTTTGCCGTCTTTACCGAAAGTTGCGGTAGCATTTTGCAACGCTACGGTGTGAGTGTGGATTACGCCGGCAGTGTGTGTAAGCGGTTTAGCAAGATAATCTTCAGCTTTTTTGATTTCGTTTTCAAAAGTTGTAAACTCGCCGGCAGTTGCCCATTTTTTATCTTTAGGACAATCAAGTCCGTCATCGCTTTTTTGAGTGGCGGTAAGCTTTGATTTTGCTGATGTTATAGCATTATTGAGCTCAGTTGTGCTCACTCTTGTTTTTGTACCGCGTTTAGCTTTTGCTTTAAACGAAGTTGTTGCATCTTCCAGTTTCTTTGCAGCTTCGTTTGCCATGTTGGTGGAAGTAGAATTTGACAGCGCACGATTGGCTTCATCTATTTTAGCTATAAAATCATTCATAACGCTTTGTGTTACGAAATTTTCATCTGTAAAGGCATTTGCTTCAGATTCTGCAACTTTTAAGCCGATTTTTGCAGCATTTGCATCTGAAATTGCTTTTGTAAGGCGACTTAAATCTATAGTTCCCGCAACTGTAAATTTAGCACTTGCAGATGAATTAGGATTCTTGTAATAATCGTAAAAATAGTTACTTGATACGGTTACTTCGTATCGGTTTGCAGGAAGCAACGGTGATTTAGGTGTAAGTGAAATTGATCGACTGCTTGAAGTCAAGTTGTAATCAACGTAGTTGCCTGTTTGTACGTGTCTAATTTTTATAGCACTTTTAATATGCGAATCCGTCAAGGAATCATTGTTCGTATTTCTATAAACAGCTTTATCGAAAGATATAGTTATTGTAGGTGTTGTATTAACATTCGTCGCACCATCCTGCGGGCTGATTGTTATTTTCGGACCTGATGTGTTTTCTCCTACTGTCCAAGTTACGGCAGAAGCTCGCACTGAAGTGGAATTTTTTGTAAATCTAAAATCGCCGTATGAAATAGCAAGGTAGTATTTTTGTCCGTCCTCTAATCTGGAATCAGGGTATATAGTAATTCTTCTGTTTGAACTGTCGATAGTTGCTGTAAAGTTTACTTTTGTACCGCCGGAATTGTTTTTCCTAAAAGTAATATACTCTTTTAATTTTGAGTTTGTTATAGCAGAACCGTTTCTAAATTCAATAGGATCGTCAAATTCGATTCTGGGTTCGACAGCTTTATTGACGCCGGTTGCACCGTCGCGCGGATAAAATGTTGCATCGCCGATTTTAGCATCTTTTCCTGTGTAGAAAGAAGTAATTTGCTCGCGAATCTTGGTGCCGTTTTCATATTGGAAAGCTCTATCGTCGATTACAACATAGTATGTGGTATCGTCATCTAAGTTGGATTTAGGATCAAGTATTATTCTTCTGCTGCTATTGGATATACTGACATTAAAATCGACTGTTGAACCGTTGCGCCTGTCTTTGCGTAGATGTATATAGTCTTTTACATACGATTCAGTTATGGAGCGGTTGCTTGATGTTTTGATTGAATCCTTAAAATTCAATTCTATATCGCTACTTTTAGAAACAGACGTAGCTTTATCTTTTGGTGTAACTTGTACTTCTAAATTTGCACTTGTATCTTCTGTAGGTTGGCTTATGCCGCTTGCAGTATATATTCGGGCAGGTTTTTTTGTATAAGTAATGCCGGAAGCTTTGGCATTTAATTCGACTAGATCTCCATCTCCTTTAAAGGCAAGTTTTGCACTTATGTTAGCAGTATTGATTCGAGCTCTGTTTTCTATTTTTATTGTGCTGTCCGTAGCGTAAGATGAAGCTTCAAGTTTGTCTATAGTGCCGCTTTGTAAAGTTAAATTTGATTTGCCGTTTATGTTTACTAAAGGGAAATTGCCTCGAAGCGTAGATTCTGAACTTCTTTCGATATTGATATTTTCAAAACCTTTACCGAAAAGCCCGCCTGAGAGGTTAGATGTTTCAAGTATTGCTTTATCGCCTAAATTCGCCTTTACTATTGATGTGTTGGCAGATGCAATAACGCGTACAGGTAATCCGGATTTTCTGATGTTTGCGTTTGCTACACGAGAGTTGTCTATCCTTATGCTGTTTTCACCGCCACCGTTTATAGTTAAAGTTCCTAAAACTACGCAGTTTGAAATTGAAGCATTGCCTTCACGTAGCGATGACGAAATGGTAATGCCGTTTGAGTAAATACTGTTTGAAAGTGTGGTGTTGTTTGAACTGATGGTGGTGTTAGAAGTGATTATAGTTTCTTTTTCTGAAATTTCACAAAGTATTTTCGCCAGCATTGCTCTGGTAATCGGGTCTTGTGCATGGAAAGCACCGTCGTCATAGCCTTTTAAATAGCCACGCGCGGAAACTTTCCCTACAGCTTCGGAAGCCCAGCTTGCAATACTTGCCGAATCGTTGAAACCGTAAGTGGAGCCATTTATACCTGAAATAGGAAGAAAGCGTGCAATCATGATAGCGGCTTCTTGCCTGCTTGCAGGGTTGTTAGGTTTGAAAGTTCCGTCATTATAACCGCCAACATACGATGCGTAAAGCGCCTTGGATATATCGTTGTAGTACCATTCACTTCTTGAAACATCATAAAAACTCAGTGTTTCAGAATTTGAATTTCCTAGAAGTCGGTTTACCATGGCGGTAAACTCGGCTCTTGTTACGGGTTGGTCGGGTCTAAAAGTCCCATCATCAAAGCCTTTTACAAGACCTTTCGCGGAAGCTCTTTGTATATATGATTGCGCCCAGTGGCTGTTAATATCCTTAAATGTTGCAGCTTTAGCCACGTCGGGCACTGCAAATGCCGGGATTATTAAAATTAGGGCGAGCGCAAAGCTAAGCAGTATTTGACTTATCATATTTGCTTTTATATTTTTCGTCTTTAACATAGTGACACCCTCTTATCCTTTACTTAAATTCTAACATGCCTATACTTATTTTTAAAATGTATAGGTTACTTCATTTTAGCATTCGTACATTGAAAACACAAGGGATTCGTAGAAAAGTAATAATTTTTTAATTTGTTTAAGAAATATATATGAAGTTAATGTTTTGATAATATTACAAATGAAGACTATCAGTTTAGATGTTACGTAAAATCATATAAATCAGCAAAATCAAAATTGAAATTATGAAAAAAAGATTTTCTGTTTTTGAAAAGCTGTATTTACCGGTTAAAATGTATTGATAGCTTTTGTGAATAAAAATGATTGCAAGAGGAGGGATTAAAAACGGAACAACTTTGTTATAGTATATAGCAGTGCGGATATTACCTTTCAAAAGCGCAAGACTCATGCGTGTGGTCCCGCAACCGGGACATTTAAATCCTGTTAAAACGCGAAACATACAAGGAATGCGTATGCCGTAAGAATTTAAAAAAAGCAAAAAAACTGCTAATACAAAAAGCAGGAGCAGTAATTTCATCAATTTAAATATTCGTTTTTTTATATCGGAAGTTATCACAGCTTATTTATCCAAGCTTATACCGAAATTTGGGGAACCGTTATTCCAATCATCGGCAATCGTATTTAAATCATTTTGAATTAAAGCCATGCTTATAATGCTAAGACCCAGAAAAGACAAAATCAAGTATAAAATACCTTTGCTTGCGGGTGCGAAGCCTCGGGTTTGTTGCATATATTGATCGATTATATCGCCCATTTTGTAGTAATAGTATAGTGCAAATATTCCGCAAGTAATTATACTGAGTAAAAGAACTATCACTCCTGAAAATTGACCTTCTTTTTGAGAAAGCTTATTGACATCATCGACCATGACTACAAACCAGTAAATACCGTAAATTCCGCAGGTAATGATAGAAAGCACTACAGCAAGTGCTATTTCTCGCTTTGTTATCATAATTTTTTATTCTCCTTAAAATGTGAAGCGCTTTGAGCATATATGGCTTCAGTAAGTAAATTTAAGTAGATTTTATAACATATTTATGAATTTGTCAAGAAGTGATATATGTGGTATAATGTGCACAAGTTTAATTTATTTGGGAGGGTACGATGCAAAAGAAAATATTGGTTATTGAAGATGAACAAGCGATATCTGATATTATTAAATTTAATTTGATTAAAGAAGGATTTTTGGTAGAAACTGCATACGACGGAAAAGAAGGGCTGGAAAAAGCTTTGGACCCCGATGTTGATTTGATACTTTTAGATATAATGTTGCCTCTTATGGATGGATTTGAAGTTTGCAAGGCTGTTAGAGAAACAAGCCTTGTGCCTATTATTATGGTGACGGCAAAAGAAGAAGAAGTAGATAAGGTACTGGGACTTGAGCTCGGTGCGGACGATTATATCACAAAACCATTCGGTATAAGGGAATTGATGGCTAGAATCAAGGCGAATTTGAGGCGTGGAGGAGATGTTGACAAAGAAGGCGGAAGCTTGATTGATAACATGCAAAAATATGGGCGAATTACCATAGATATGAATAAATATCAGCTGGAAAAAGATGGTGAAGTGCTCGACCTTACGCTTAGAGAGTTTGAATTGACAAAGTACCTTGCGGAACACGAAGGTAAAGTGTTTTCGCGTGAACAACTTTTAGAAGAAGTGTGGGGATATGAGTATTACGGTGATATAAGAACTGTGGATGTCACGATTCGACGGTTGCGTGAAAAAATTGAAGATGACCCGGGTGTACCGAAGTGCATATTGACAAAAAGAGGTATAGGATATTACTTCAGGAGCGAAGAATAATATGAAATTAAGGCTATTTAAGGATAGCATGAGATGGAAACTCGTACTTATATATTGCCTTTTGGTATTTATTGCCACTACGGTAATAGGGGTTTTGATAATGAGCCAGTTGGAAAATTACTATATGAATTCAACTAAGCAAAATATTATTAAAACTGTGAAAGAAGGGATGAGCAGCTCGTTAAGCACGTATAAGTCGCTTTCCGACGGCAGCGTAGAAATTAAAGAAAATATTGATGCATGGGGCAAAACTATCCAAGGCGAATTTTTTGTTATAGATGACGGGCTTGAAATTATAGCTTCAAATAGTGCTGTACTAAAGAGCAAAAATGCCGTAGATGCTTTGGATTCAGGAATAATTTATATAGCTTTGTTTAACAAAAAGGATGCGGTTTCGTATAGCAGCATTCAAAATGATGCAGGTGTTATACCCGTAATGAATGTAGCCATACCGATAGAGCATGGTAAGAAAAGCATAGGAGCTATCTATATACGCCAAGACTTGAGTTCGGTAGAAGCTACTATTGACAAATCAAAGCAAATATTTTTGCAGGCAATGGGAATAAGTTTGTTGATAACGATGGCGCTTGGTGTTTTGATAGCCAGCAGCATAACGGTACCGATAAATGAACTTACGAAAACTGCAAAAAAAATGGCGGATGGTGATTTCTCGACTAAACTTGTTGTAAAATCGGATGATGAAATAGGAAAACTTGCAGAGATGTTGAATTTGCTTAGCACAAAACTTAATGCAACGCTTTTGGAAATGGGCAATGAAAAACGAAAGCTCGAAACTATAATACAAAATATGGCAGACGGTTTGATAGCTATAAATCTGGAAGGTAAGATAATGCACGCAAATCAAGCGGCCTGCAGATTGCTTCACGTTCCGGCTCTGGATTTGGCAGGCGAGTCTTATGATTCTGTGGTAGAATCATTCGGGCACGAATTTATGATGGAAAGTTTGTTAACCAAATGTAAAGACGGTGAGTTCTCGGAAAAATTTGAAAAGGATAATGTTATATATTCAATAAGCTATGAAAAGTTTAAGGATGAAAACGGAAATGATATTGGAATAATAATACTGTTGAAAGACATTACGCAAAGGCAAAAACTGGAAAATATGCAAATGGATTTTGTGGCAAATGTTTCGCATGAATTGAAAACGCCGCTTACTACTATCAAGGGATACACTGAAACACTCAAGGAAGGCTATGTAGACGATGAAAAAATGCGACAAGAATTTCTTAGCATTATTGATAGTGAAACGGACAGGATGACAAGGCTTGTGCGGGATTTGCTTCAACTTTCAAGGCTGGATAACGATCAGGAAATTTTGAATAAGCGTGAAATCAATTTGACTGATTTAGTGAGCATGGCGGCAAAAAATGCATTGTTTACGGTATCTGAAAAAAATCAGCAGTTAAATTGTTTGTTTGAACCTACGGATAGGGTATTGATATTTGCGGACAAAGATAGGATAGAGCAGGTTATTTCAAACATTATCAGCAATGCTTGCAAGTATACAAAAGAGGGTGGCAGAATAGATATAGATGTTTTGCGGCGAGACGGAGAAGCAGTTGTTACGGTCAAGGATAACGGTATAGGCATTCCCAAAGCTAATTTGCAGCGGGTATTTGAGCGATTTTTCCGAGTCGACAAAGCGCGCTCCAGAAAGATGGGAAGTACAGGATTGGGACTTTCAATATCTAAGCAAATTGTGGAAGGTCACTCGGGCAAAATTGAAATTGAAAGCGCTGAAAATCAAGGAACTGTTGTGACCGTAAAGCTGCCGCTAAGTGTTCGTAGAGGTGTAAGTAATATAGAATGAGTGAAAGAAAAAGAAAACAAAGCTCACAAGGAATGAGAAAGATAACCAAGATAGTTATTTTTTTGCTTCTGATTTGGGTAATTGTATTTGCGGGATTGCAAGTATATAATATGTATAAAATAAATTTAGATTATAAAAAAGTTCTTGAGGAAAATAAAAAGCTGAAACAAGAAAAAGCCGCACTCAAGGAAGAACTTGACCATGTTAATGAACCGGAATACGTTGAGCAGCAAGCACGAGAACAATTAAAAATGGTTAAACCCGGCGAAGTTATGTATATATTACCGCAAAGAGAAGATAAAAAAGGTAAATCGGATGAGCAAAATTGATATTATCAGACCGGATGAAATATGTATTGGGGAAGTCATTGTAGTTGAAGGGCGCGATGATGAAACTGCTGTCAAAAATGCGGTAAAGGCAAGCACAATAGCTACGCATGGGTTTCATATAAATCGAAAAACATGGCAACAGATACAAAATGCTTATGAAACCAGGGGGATAATAGTGTTTACGGATCCCGATTTTGCCGGCCTGCAAATACGAAAACGCATAAAAGAGCGTTGTCCTTTGGCGAAAGAGGCATTTCTTGCGAAAAAAGATGCTTTGAAGTCGGGCGATATAGGTATTGAAAATGCGAGTCCGCAGGCGATACGTGAGGCTCTTTCAAAAGTCCGGTATACTAAAAAAGTATTTATACAGACATTTACTCAAGCGGATCTTCTTGAAAACGGGCTTTCAGGAGGCGAAGGTGCTAAGAGCAAACGTGAAAAACTTGGCAAGGCGCTTGGAATCGGATATGCAAACACTCAAAGTTTTTTGAAAAAACTAAATGAATACGGCATAACAAAAGAAGAATTTGAAAAAAAGTTGAAGGAAATTTAATGGAGTTATATTCAAGGCAAAAAATTGAATACATAAGGAGAAAATACAAGTTTAATTTCTCAAAAGGATTGGGGCAAAATTTTCTTACAGACAAATCGGTAATAGACGATATAGTTGAAGCTTCAATGTTAAATGAGGAAACTCTTGTAATAGAGATAGGTCCGGGTGTAGGAACGCTTACAGAATATTTGGCAGAAGTCGCAGGAAGTGTAGTTGCAGTGGAGCTTGATAAAAGGTTGATACCTATTTTATCGGATATGCTCGCTATGTATAAAAATGTTGAAATTATAAATGACGATATTTTAAAAGTTGACATAAACAAGATTATAGAAAATAAATTTAACGAAAATAAAAATTTAAAGTATGTTAGAATTGTCGGTAATTTGCCGTATTATATAACTACGCCTATAATAATGAAATTGCTTGAAACCGGAATCAAAGCTGACAGTATAACGGTAATGATGCAAAAGGAAGTAGCGGATAGGCTTTGTGCCGGTGCGGGCAGTAAAGAATATGGGGCAATAACATTGTCTGTGCAGTATTTTTGCAATGTAAACTTTATAACCTCGGTTCCTGCAAATTCATTCGTGCCGCCGCCAAAGGTCGATTCGGCAGTCCTACGGCTTGACATTCGAAAGGAAAAGCCTGTTTCTTTACTTAATGAATCAACTTTTTTTTCGCTTATCAAAGCAGGCTTCGGTAAACGCAGGAAAACTATGTCAAACTCGCTTTCGGGAGCGTGCGGACTCACAAAAGAGGAACTCGCTGAAGCATTTAAGCAGCTTGATATAGACCCGAAAAGACGTGCGGAAACCATGGATATATTCGAATTTGAAAAGCTTGCTAATTTTGTTTACTTGATGAAAAAGGAGAACGAAAAATAGCATGGAAAATTTTAAAAAACTTGCTTGCAAATATTCATCGAATGAAATTGTGATATTTTTCGTATTTGCTTTTTTTGTAAATTTTATAATTGAAAGTATTTCAAGACATTCGGTAATAGCTTGTTTTACAGCATACCTGATAAAAACACCGCTGGTGTTTTTACTAAACACAATCATAATTTTTGCTACAATATCTATATCATTGCTGTTTAAAAGGAGAGCTTTTTTTACAGGAATAATAATAGCTGTATGGTTAATACTTGGAATTACAAACGGTATAATACTTGCAAATAGAATGACACCGTTTACTACCAAAGATCTTGCTGTTGCAGGTGACGGATTGTCACTTATTAGCGCGTATTTATCGCCAATTCAGATGGGATTGCTGGCAGTAGGCATATGTATATTGCTTGCGGTGGTTATAATTTCATTTATATTTGCACCGAAAGTCAAATCGCCTATTAACTATAAAAGGGCGATAAGCGTATTTTTGGTAATTTTGATTACAACTTTTGGAAGTACGGAATTAGCTGTCAGAACAAAAGTTGTGAATACATTTTTTGGAAATCTGTGGTACGCATATCGAGATTACGGAGTTCCGTACTGTTTTATAAATACGTGGTTGAATACAGGAATTAAGCCGCCTTTAGGATACAGCGAGGAAAAGGTACAATCAGTGTTTTCTGATGTAAAATTGGAGAAATACGATTATAAAAAGCCGGATAATATTGTGACTGTAAAAGATAAACCGAATGTAATATTTTTACAACTGGAATCGTTTGTGGATCCTACATTGGTTAGAGGTATGGAGTATTCAAAAGATCCGATTCCGAATTTTCGTGAGCTTTTGAAAAAGAATTCTTCCGGATTTCTTACAGTTCCCGCAGTTGGAGGGGGTACTGCAAATACCGAGTTTGAAACACTTACCGGAATGAGTGTAAAGTTTTTCGGTCCGGGTGAATACCCGTATAAATCAATATTAAAGGAAACGACTTGTGAGAGTATAGCGTATAATTTGAAAAGCGTAGGCTATGGTGCGCATGCGATACACAATCATCGAGGTGCCTTTTATAGCAGAAACAAGGTATTTAAAAATTTGGGATTTGATACGTTTACTTCGATTGAATACATGAATGATGTTGAAAAAACACCGAAAAATTGGGCAAAAGATGATATATTGGTGGGTCAGATGTTTGATGCTCTTAAATCTACGGACGGCTCGGACTTTATTTATACTTGTTCCGTCCAAGGGCATGGGAAATATCCTGTGGAAAAAATTTTGATGAATCCGGAAATTAAAGTGACTCGTTATGTAAATGAGGAAACGAGATGGGCTTATGAGTATTATGTGAATCAAATATATGAAATGGATAAGTTTATCAAGCATTTTACAGATGAACTTAAAAAATTTGATGAAAAAACAGTCGTGGTAATGTATGGTGATCACTTACCCGCAATAGATATTACACAAGATGAATACAAGGGACCGTCTGTATTTGATACTCAGTACGTAATATGGGCGAATTACGATATTCCGACGGAAAAGAAAAACTTGATGGCGTGGGAACTTTCTGCAAATATCTTACAAAGATTGGGAATGAATATGGGTGTAATGCCACAATTTCATATAGCATATGACGGGACACCTGATTATGAAAAAAATATGAAGCTACTCGAATACGATATGCTTTATGGGAAGCACTATATATTTGGGGGCGAAAATCCTTACGAGCCGACGCAGATGCGCATGGGAGTAAAACCGATAAAGGTTAAGGAAATTGTAACTATTGGCGATAAACGTTATATAAAGGGAGAAAATTTCACAGAATATAGCAAGATCTCAATAGATGGAAAAATTTTAAAAACAATATTTTTGGGCTCATCTATTTTGGGATTGCAAGAAAATGTTGACGAAACACTGATAAGCAAGATGAAAGTCAGTCAAGTTGAAAAGCAAAAGGAAATTTTGAGCACAACAGAATAGGAGAAGTTATGCGGGATATAATTACACAAAGATTACACTTACGTGCTTATACATTGGATGATGCACCTGCGCTATTTGATTATGCAAAGAATCCGAATGTAGGACCTCATGCGGGTTGGAAGCCTCACGAAAGTATTGATGAAAGTAGAGAAGTGATAAGGGATATATTCTTACCGTCTGAGGGTTATGCAATAATTTTGAAAGAAACAGGCAAGGTAATAGGCAGCATAGCACTTGAAGCGGATAAGCGCAGACCGCAAATTAAAGCTAGGGAAATAGGATATTCACTGGCGGAAGAATGCTGGGGTAAAGGAATTATGACAGAAGCGGCAAAAGCGGTCATTGACTTCGGATTTGAAGAATTGGGATTGCAGGTTATATCCATCTGCACAAGTGAAGTGAATATCAGATCGCAAAGAGTGATAGATAAGTGCGGGTTTCACTACGAAGGGACTGAAAGAGCCTGCTTTGTTATATATGACGGAAGTGTTAGGGATTCAAGGTGCTATTCGATGCTTAGAACGGAATGGGAGGCAAAAAGATGAAATTACTGATATTGATAGTGAGTATATTGTGTTTAGGAGTAGCACTTATGGGGATAACACTTAAAAGAAGTGAAGCACCTAAGGAAATGCCTGAAAATATGCTTGAGAGATTTAAACAATATTGCGATACATTTTTGGCAAATATTAAGATAAATGCGAAAGAAGTTACTATGGACCGAATCAGGCAAATTGCCGAGGTTCCTTTTGAAGGCGGAAGTTTTGAATTCTATCGTTTTCAGTTTACCATGGTGCCAAGTAAGGCGGTTACCGATAAAAACGGAATAGTAATGACTACGGAACAGTTACTTGAAAAATCCAATTTTAAAGATATACCGATTATGTATTTTTATAGAATCGGTGATCGAGTTTGCGAATTGACTTTTGTAGGAGAAAAAGAAATCGCAAGGCGTAAGGACTTTGCGGGATACATCAATTTCAGATATGGAAATATCAAAAATCCGCAACCGCTTGATGAATACTCAATAACGGTTGATGATGAAAAAATAAGGCTTTGGGAAAATCTGCGCGGAAATTCCCCATTTGAAGGAGCGGCACAAACTCGAGAGAGAAATAGCGATATATTAAATAATATGGCTCAATTTTCCGATACATGGGAAGGAAAGGGAATCCGAATAAGCACCTGGGTACAGTTCGAAACTAAATTGGAAATGATTTACAGAATAAGAGTTGATACTCAGCAAGCTGTAACAAATCGCGGAATTCATGTAGGAAGTACGGTAAAAGAACTGAAAGAAGCATATCCGGAAAGGCTGGCATATGATGAAGATTTTAAGGGGAGCGGGGCTTGTTATGGATATATACCTGATGATAAATCGTATAGGTATATTGCGTTTTTTGTAGCAGGGGATGTCGTAAGAGAAATTTGGATAACGGATGGATTTAACGAAAGACCGTTCAAGATGCCGAAAGGGAATGTTGATGATGACGTAAAATGGGTTATTGTTAACAATAAAGATAAATTTTCTGAAAGATATGCGCGTGAAATTTATGTAGGGCAGCATAAAACGGCATTTGATGCGGACAAAGTTTTCCACTCATTTATTGCAAAGGAAATGAACGATTTGACTGTTGTGGATTCGGGCGAAATGAGAGCAAATCCGGGAGAAAAGGAATATTATGTAATCGGCAAAAAGAAAAATCAGCCTGCCACATATTATGTAGAAGTGATGCTGAAACGCGTGAAACTTCTAAATTCTGTAACAGGCGATGAAATTTGGATTGTTGACAAGTACAGAAGCCAACTTAGAGAAAGTAATTAAATATAAGCAATGGCTTCAATTTCAACCAACACATCTTTTGGTAAGCGTGCGACTTCGACAGCAGAACGTGACGGGTAGCTTCCTTCTGAAAAGAATGATGCATATGTGTCATTTACTTGCGCGAAGTCGTTCATGTCTTTTAGAAAAATAGTCGTTTTTAAGACTTTATCCATGGAACTTCCGCCTGCTTCCAAGATTGCTTTAATGTTTTTTAGAGCTTGCGCTGTTTGCTCTTTTACGGCAGCAGGAATTTTACCTGTTTCAGGGTTTAGCGGGATTTGCCCTGATGTAAATATGAGATTTGTGCATATATTTGCTTGTGAATAAGGACCGATAGCGGCAGGAGCCATATCAGTGGTAACAATTTTTCGCATTTTATAGAACCCTCCTTTGTATTACAATTTAATTTTAGTATATAAAATAGTTAAGGTCAAGGCAGATTTTTTTCAAGGGCTACGATTACTTCAACTTATCAACTTTAATCCACTTCCCAATGACCATTTTTCCCTTTACCAACATATTTGATATTAGGAATTTCTTTTATATATCTTGTAATCGTTTTTTCACTAACTCCTAATATCATAGCTATATCTTTACGGCTCACTTTATTGTCCTCTTTAATCATATCTTTGATTATGTTTTCAATTTCTTCGAGGGACATTCGAGAGACATCTTGAGGGACATTTCGAGGGACATTCTCTCCGCCCACCTTTTGTGTAGCTATCTTCTTTAGAGGAATAATCGTTCTGAATATATCTCCCTCCTCAAATAGCGGGTTTTCTCCTGAATAAAGCTGTGTGTACTTGTAGGTATTTCTCATTCCTGAACCAAGTTCATCTGCAAGACCTATTTCTCTGAAAACCTTAGATATAGCAGGATTCTTAGGAAATGGCTCAAATTTCTGTAAATCTAGTGTTCCCATCCCATGAGCCAAGTTGCTATTTTCAACCGTAATCCTCTCATCGTCAATAATCATCTTTGCAGGAAAACCACTTGAATAATCTCTATGAGCCAGCGTATTGGAAACTATTTCTCTGAGTATCCTGTCTCTTGCATTGACATTGACAATCCCGTCTAAGACAAATAAATCATTCAAATGCTTTTGTCCAAATTCTAACAGCCTGTCATAGCTATCAATAAGATTTGTTATGACAACATCTCTATCATCATATCTATCCTTATTTTCAACTCTGAATATTGCATCTGTTTTGTGTTGCGGAAGAACGGACATAATAGAGTTGTCTTTTCCAAATAGCAAAATAGCAGCTAATGTGATTCCTTCACGCTTTGTTTCCGGATCTGTCAGTATCAAATTGGCACTTCTAAGAAGATCCTCATTACTCATATTTTCCCAAACATGATTTTTATTTCGGGAGACAGCCATTTTCTTGGCTTTAGCAATAACAGAAGCATCAAGAAAATCAATATCAAGATTCGGATATACTTTATTTACAAAATAGCTTCCTTGTTTTCTTGCATATAACTTATATACAAGTTCAGAATGGTCTGTGATGTTGATGTCCCCTTCATAAGACCTATCCCAAATTCTTCCGTTATGTCTGCATACCTGATAACCTTCAGGAACTCTTATATAAATAACTTGTTTTCCATCAATTTCAAAGGTTTCCGGCAGCAAATAAAGTGGTGGATACATTTTTTGCGGATTGTTGATTGCCGTAGTTAATTCCTTAATCACTTTATCAACTTTATCTTCACTAACACCAACAATCTCTTTTTTATCATTTACACCAAGTAAAATATGTCCTCCGTTTCTATTATTGAAAGAACATACTGTATCAAAGACATCTTTGCTTAGAGAATTCTTAGATTCTTTAAATTCGACATCTATCTTTTCTCCATTTTGAATGAGGTGCTTTATTTCTTTAGAATTCATATCTACCCTCCCATATTATTAAAAAGCGTCTTTAATCATCTTAAAATGTCTCAACGCACCTAAAATAGCTTCTTCTTCACTTGTGCAATATAAAGTATCGATACT
>JBQMYS010000031.1:0-17909 GCA_052173355.1 Eubacteriales bacterium
TAAATACTCCAATATGACTACTTCCTCACTATCAGAATCAAGCTTGTAGTTTTCATTTATTCTGCCGCGCCGCATCCCGGTTATCCTGCCGCTCACATCATCTCCAATAATCCAAAGTACCTCACTTCCTATACAAACAAGCGGAACTTTATCACGTTCTTCTCGATAAACCTTTTCATCTGTAAATAAATCCTGTAATTTCTTACTGCCTTTCATTCCAAGCGGGCAAATGTAATCACCGGATCTGCGAGTTCTAACTTGTAAAAAATTCATCAATTCATCAGATTTTATTTGTTCCTTACTTATTCCTTGGTTCTTGCCTATTGCATCAAACAGTTTAGATAAAGAAAAAAGTGCAAATCTTTTACTTCCGTTCCTCGCTATACCTTTCAATTTGTTAAATTTCTTACTATCGCCGGCAATCGTAATCTTCAAATTTTTTTTCAGTTCTTCATCCGAATAATGCCCCAAGCTGTATTCATCGCTTTTAAAAATTCGAATCTCACCATAAGAATTTACCATTGAAAAACCTTTTGGCAAATTTGTACTTGCAGAAGTTCTCCCGGAAAATATTATCTGTTCCATGGCTTGCATATGCATTGCCGTAATGCCTTGTGTAAGCCCCAATTCTTCAAATGCACGTTTAAGCACCCTGCGCCTTACTGCAGAATGAAGATTTTTAAGTTTTTCCCTGCTGAACAAAATTGAATCATTCATAAATGCCGCCTCCGAAAAAACTTCGTCCATTTCACTGGCAAAATAATTTCTATCTTCACGTGCAATCTGCGCAAGTCTTACAAGAGCATCTATAACATTTACATTAAATTCTTTCAAAATCGGGAGGACTTTTAATCTTATTTTATTTCTGGTATAAATTTCTTCGAAATTAGTCGAATCTGTAACGTAGTCTATACCACGTTCCTCACAATAAAGTTCTATATCTTCTCGTTTCACATCAAGTAGCGGTCTGATAATTTTATTATTTTCAACACTGCGCACATAATGCATTCCCGAAAGTCCTTCAACTCCCGTACCTCTTATAATGCGCATGAGCACCGTTTCAGCTTGATCGTTCAAATTGTGAGCAGTAGCTATATAAATCTCTGAAGGATTTTTTTCCTTGCGAATTTTCTCAGCCACTTTATAAAATGAACCATACCTGAGTTTTCGCCCCATTTCCTCTGTGCTTAAACGAGTTTCCCTTGCAAGTTCTTCGCAATTATACGTAAACACTTCGCAAGGTATATTTTGTTTTTCGCAAAGCTTCACTACAAATTCAGCATCAGCATCAGCCTCCGCTCCTCGGATTTTATGATTTACATGAACAGCTGTGATTTCAAATTCGTAATCAAAAGCAAGCGCCAAGAGAACATCAAATAAGCAGGAGGAATCCGCTCCACCCGAAAGTCCGATTATTACATGGCTGTTTTTTTCTATTGCAATTTCATGAGCTAAAGTCCCTCCTACTATTCGCTCAACTTTTTCTATAATATCCATATATTCTCACTTCGCTTTACTCTTTTATACCAAAAAATCTCTTTGCATTATTCATAGTTATTTCTGCAACTTCCTCAAAGCTTAATCCTTTAATCTGCGCCATCTTTTCAACCGTATATTTTACATAAGGCGACATATTCGGTTTTCCCCTGAACGGCTCCGGTGTCAAATACGGTGCATCCGTTTCAACGAGCAAATAATCCATAGGAATTTCCGAAACAACTTTTACATTTTTTACCGCTTTTTTATATGTAAGAGGCCCTGCCATAGATATTGTGCCACCAAGCTTAACATACCGCTTTGCCAGTTCGCTGCTACCCGAATAGCAATGAAGCAATACCCTTGCATCATCTCTCAGAGTACCGTCGGATAATACCTGTTTAGGAAAAAAAGCTTTGCGCATATCTGAAAACGCCCCTTCTTCACACAATATATCCATTACAATCTGATCGGTATCACGCGAATGTATCACTATAGGAAGTTTTAATTCATTTGCAAGTCTTATCTGCGCACGAAAGCACTCCTGTTGCGCATGCTCATCATACCCTTCATAATGAAAATCCATTCCTATTTCACCTATGGCAACAACCTTCTTATTTTGTGCCATAGCTTTTATAAGCAAAAGAGTTTCCTCATCAAAGCTTTCCGCCGAATGTGGATGAACTCCAACCGCCGCATAACACCAATCATACTTTTCAGCATCCTTAACAGCTACATTTGAACTGAACAAATCAAAACCTATATCAACAACATATGCCACTTCAGAATCTTCTATCTTTTTCGCCAGTTCTTCGCGTTCCGCAGCAGTATAACGTTCTTCATTTAAGTGTGTATGCGAATCAAATAATATTTTATTTAACTGCATCTCCGGCCTCCGCATCTGCTTCGACAAATATATGTTTGCCTTTTGAATCCGCAAACAAGAGCATTCCGTTAGATTCTTCACCGCGCAAAACAATTTTTTTCAAATTGGCAACAACAACTACTTTTTGCCCTACAGCTTTATCAGGTTCGATGCTTGCTGCAACCCCTGAAACTATCTGTCTTATTTCATTGCCTACTTTTACCTGAAAAACTAAAAGTTTATCCGCTTTCGGATGCTTCTTCGCCTCCAGTATTTCTCCCACACGCAAATCAATTTTAGCAAAATCTTCAATACCTATTTCCGGTTTAAATTCAAGAATTTCATTTTTTACTTCCACTTCCTCTTGCTTATCTTTTTGTTCACTTGCGAGTCTTTCAAGTTCTTTTTCAACATCAATCCTAGGGAAAAGCGCTTCTCCTTTTTTTATTACCGTACCTGCGAGTTCATCGAATTTAAACGCATCTTCCCATTCGACTGCGGTATTTTCAAGTCCAAGAGAATCAAAAATTTTTTCAGAAGTAGTATGCATAAACGGATATATAAGTATAGCCACTATTCTTATCACTTCTGCCAAAGTTTTTAGAACAGCATCAAGATTTTTTGCATCTTTTTCGTCTTTTGCAAGAGCCCAAGGCATAGTTTCATCTATATACTTATTTGCCCTACGGATTACAACCCACACTTCTTCAAGCGCCATACTGAAACTGAACTCATCCATATGTTTTTCCAATTTTCCTCCGGCATTCGTAGCTGTAGTTTTAAGTTGCCGCGTTGCATTTAAAACAACTTCGCTCAATTCAGACTCACTCGGCATAGCAGGCAATTTCGAATCTCTATATTTTTCAATCATAGAAGCTGTCCTTGACACCAAATTACCAAGATCATTTGCTAAATCCGAATTCAAACGCCTAATCAACGCTTCTGTAGTATATGTACCGTCGCTGCCGAATGTAAACTCGCGCAACAAAAAATACTTGAGTGCATCCACACCATAAAGTTCAATAAGTTTCACAGGATCTACAACATTACCTGTCGATTTGCCCATCTTCTTTCCGTCCAACAAAAGCCAGCCATGCCCCAGCACCTGCTTCGGCAAAGGTAAATCAAGCGACATAAGCATCGCAGGCCATATTACACTATGGAATCGTACTATTTCCTTACCGACAAGATGAACGTTCGCAGGCCAAAATTGATTGTATAATTCAGTTTCATCAGGGTAGCCAAGCGCTGTAATATAATTTGCAAGTGCATCAAGCCAAACATAAATAACGTGTTTTTCATCAATCGGAACAGGTATTCCCCAATCAAATGTTGACCTTGATATACACAAATCTTCAAGTCCCTGTGATACAAATGCTTTCATTTCGTTTCTTCTACTCTCCGGCTGTAAAAATTCCGGATTACTATCATAAAGCGCAAGCAATTTATCTTGATATTTTGACATTCTGAAAAAATAAGCTTCTTCTTTCGCTTTTTGAACAGTTCTACCGCAATCCGGACAACATCCGTCATTTAGCTGAGTTTGAGTCCAAAAAGCTTCGCAAGGCTTGCAGTAATGCCCTTCATATTCCCCTTTGTAAATATCACCTTTTTCATACATTTTAAGAAATAGTTTCTGTACGCGTGTCATATGTCTTTCTTCGGTAGTACGAATAAAATCATCATAAGATATTTCCATTACTTTCCAAAGTTCTTTTATTCCGGCTACAATTTCATCAACATATTCCTGCGGTGTAACGCCTTTTTCTATAGCTTTGTCCTGAATTTTTTGACCATGTTCGTCCGTTCCCGTCAAAAATCTTACGTTATATCCGGAAAGTCTTTTAAATCTCGCCATTGCATCCGCCATTACCGTACAATATGTATGTCCTATATGCAAACTTGCACTAGGATAGTATATAGGTGTTGTTATATAATAATTACCCTTATTTGCACCCTTCATCTGTATGCCTCCTTTATATCAATTAAGCCCTTATCTACAAATTAAAACCTAACTTTAATTCCATCTTATGTAATGAAATTGTATTGCAAAATTCGGTTTTTGTCAAACCCTATCCTGTATATCGGTTTTATTAAAAAATTCAACAACAGCCTTTGCTGATGCTTCGTTCATCCCCGGCACTTTAGCAAGTTCTTCAAGTCCTGCATTTTTAATTGCATCAATATTTCCAAAATGCGAAAGCAATGCTATGCGCCTAATATTTCCGATTCCTTTGATTTCATCAAGTACAGATGTCACAACGTGCTTACCTCTAAGTTTTTTATGATAATCTATTGAAAATCTATGTACTTCTTCTTGTATCACTCCTATATATTTGAATAATAACGGATTATCTGCAAGTTCAATTTCACAAAATTCATCCGATTCACTTTTTTTTAAATTGGGGAATTTTTCTTCTAAAATTGCCGATTCAGGCTTAAAAACAAGTGCACGACTTCTATGATGCTCGTCTTTTGCCATTCCGACAATAGGAATCTTGACCTTGAGGGCGGCAAGTGCCTGCAGGCCTGCAGACACTTGCCCCTTGCCGCCATCGAGCAATATTAAATCCGGCAAGGGGAGAAAGGCGGGTTCACCCGCCTGCGCCGCCCTCAATCTGCGGTAGAGCACTTCCTGCATACTACCATAATCATTCGGCCCTTCAATCGTCCTAATCTTAAACCTTCTATAGCTTTTTTTATCCGCTGCAAGTCCGTTAAACACTACCATTCCGGCAACAGAATCGACTCCGTTGGTATTTGATATATCGTATGCTTCCACTCTATATCCCTCAAGTAGCAATGCATTTTGCCTTGCGGTTATCATCTTTATTATTTCGTTAAGTTCGATTCGAAGTTTATCTGTACGCTCTTTTTTATTATGCTCTCTTAAATCTATACTGCCTTTTAATTCCAAGCTGTCTTTTTTTGCAAGCGCCATCAGTTCTTTTTTAGTACCACGCTTTGGCACGTAAATTTCAACTTTGCGTTTCGCTATATTACTCAAAAATTTAGCTACCAAATCCTGCTCAACAATTGGTTCATCCACCAGAATTTGATACGGAAGGTTCACACTGCCCGCATAATACTGTTTAATAAATTCACTAACGCTCTCTCTCTCATCCGTAGCACCATCCATCAAAAAATATTCCCTTTGAACAAGCTTCCCGTCTCTTACTAAAAATTGAACAGCATAGCACTTTTCATTAGTCTTTATCCCCAAAACTATATCAATATCTTTAATACCGAATATACTTGCTCTTTGCGTTTCACTGATACTTTCAAGTGCAAGCAACTGGTCACGTATTTTAGCAGCTTTTTCAAAATCAAGACTGTCCGATGCCAAGTTCATACTTTCTTCCAATTTTTTCTTCAATTTCGATGTTTTTCCTGATAAAAAATCTTGAATTTCCGCTATTCTCTCACTATATTCCTTTGAATCAACATCACCTTTACATATACCGTCGCACTTTCCGATATAATAATTCAAACATGGTCTGAAATTTTGTGGAAAAGTCCGCATATTACAACGCTTAATGCGATATATATCCATCAAAAGTTCCACAATTTTATTTACAGATCCCGCATCTGAATACGGTCCGAAATACTTGCTGTTTTTTCTCTCGGTTCTTCTAGTTTTCAAAATTCTTGGAAATTTTTCACCAAATGTTATCTCAATATAAGGATAACTCTTATCATCACGAAGTAAAATATTATATTTAGGCGCATATTTTTTTATCAGATTGCATTCGAGTATCAGTGCTTCCATTTCACTTGCCACAATGATATACTCAAATTCTTCTATATTTTCAACCATTGCACGCACTTTCGGCGAATGCCTGTCAATACTTCTAAAATATTGTGAAACCCTTTTTTTTAGTGAAATCGCTTTTCCTACATATATTACTTGCCCGAGTTTATCCTTGTGCAAATACACTCCCGGTTCATCAGGAAGTTTTTTTAAATTTTCTTTTATATCAAACATACTTACTTGTATCTTGAAAATCGCCTCATATTTCGCTCTACTCTTTCCATTTCTATTTCAAGCGCTTTTCGCTGACGTTCTTCCTCTTTTTTTATTTTATTCCTTTTATTTATAGTTATATAAATTTTTATCAAAATTGCAGACACTAGCAATACAGCTGCAACCACCATCACCTGCATTACTAAAAATCCACGCAAAAAGCTCAAAATTCCGCCACGTGCATCACTTTCTTTTGCATATGCGGGGACTTTTTTTACCAATATGCCTAAATAATATATATTTAAATCTGCTATATGATCATTTTTTTCTATCGGTGCTTTTACATCTCCGAATTTTTCCATTCCATATTGAATTTTACTTTCATCTGCAATTTTGGGTATGCTTATGTAGACATCATCCGAAAAAACCGCTTTAATTTTTTCCTTAACACCCATCTTTACTTTTATAGTCGAACCGCTATCCGAATCCATTATCTTTACAGCTTTAAAATTTTCAAACCCCCAATCCAATAATGCTATCGAATCGGAATATTTCCCATCTTTCGTACTTCCAAGAACAACCGCAATATACTCGCCTGCTTTTCTTTGGCTGACAGCAACTATACAATGTTTCGCTTCCGATGTATATCCTGTTTTAAGCCCCTTAGCACCTTTATATTTCAAATTCCTCAAAGTGCCGTTGACATCTACTTTTTTATCATCATATAGCAAATGATTGATATTTTTTAATTGTCTTTCATCCGATAAATTTGTTTTTGGTATTGTATGATATACCGTAACAGCACAATTACTTATTACATCATTTTTCATCGCTTCTTTAGAAATAACAGCAAGATCCCTCGCAGATGTATAATGTCCGTCAGCATGAAGCCCATGTGGATTTTTAAAATTAGTATTTTCGAGCCCCATTTCTCTTGCTTTTTCATTCATCATATTGACAAAATTCTCCGTTGTCCCGCCTGCCGCTTTTGCAAGTACAACAGCAGAGTCGTTTGCCGATTTTAAAAACAAAGCATATAACAGTTCATTTACGCTCATCTGCTCTCCGACTTGTAAACCTATGCTTGCCCCTCCGACAGATGCGGCCTCCGAATCCGCCCTTACGATTGTATCAAGCGAAAGTACCTCAAGAGCAACAATCGCTGTCATAATTTTAGTAGTGCTTGCCATTTCCTTTATGTCATCTGCATTTTTTTCATACAAAATTTCTCCTGATTTTGCATCCATAAGTACCGCGGCTTCTGCTATTACATTCGGAAATTCTGTAGAACTGATTCCCTCTATCGTAACTGCAAAGCTTTCAGCGGCATTGCAAAACACTACCATAAATATTACAATAAATGTTACAATTTTTTTCTTCATATTATTTATCTAAAAATTATTTCCTAAAAAATAATCCATAATTTCATACCCGTTTTTAATTATTTTCCCGCTTTCAGATATTTTTTCATTAAACTTACGATTCAAATCACAAGGCTTTTCGTTTGTACTTTCGTAAATCAAAAATGGAACTGCGCCTTTTGTATGTACTCGCTTTTTTACAGGTGTTTTATGGTCCGGTAAAATCAATATTTTAAAATCTGAATTTTCTGTTTCAAAATATTCGAGTAGCGGCTTTAAAATTTTTTCATCAATCCGTTCAAGGCATAACACTTTACCTCTCACATCCCCTTGATGACCGCATTCATCCGGTCCTTCCAAGTGTAAATATACAAGATCTGTTCCGTTTTTGTATTCATCAATAGCCGCTCTACACTTTCCTTCATAATTTGTATTCAATGTACCGTCAGCCCCTGAAACCTCATGTATTTTCATACCTGCTGATATTCCAATGCCCTTTATTAAATCCACTGCCGAAATAACAGATGCCGATATTCCATATTTTTTTTCAAAATTAGGCAAAACCGTTTTTTTTCCTCTCCCCCAAAGCCAAATGGAATTTGCAGGATTAAGCCCCTTTGCAATACGGTTTTTATTAACTTCATTTTTTCGCATAATTTCATATGAATATTTTTGTATATTTACCAGCCTTTCCGATTTTGGCAAACATTTTTTTACTTTTTCCCCTATATTATCTTGAGGTGTATTAAGTTTACAATTCGAAGCCATAGAATCCATTTGTGTCAATCCTCTGAAAATCATGCAATTTCTATAGCTTACACCCGGATAAAATTCTATGCCTTCACCTTCAACTAAATTCTCAGATAATTCATTTATCAATATACTTGCTTCTTTATCGGTGATAAGTGAAGCACTATAGTCTGCTATTATCAAATCTTCATAAGCCGTAGCAGTTTTTTCATCAGCATTTTTCCCTGTATTCGGATCCAACAATGTAACCATCCCGGCTCTGAAAGCCATATCGGACTCGCTCATAATGATACCCATACTTACCGCTTCAAGTGGTGCTCTGCCTGTCATATAAACTAAAGGGTCATATCCCATTATGGCTAAATTGGCTGCATCGCTTGAAGGTAAAATGTCCGGCTCAACAGTAAATACTTTCCCTATTTCTCCTATACTTGCCAGTTTATTTATATTTTTTATGTTCGCAAATTCCAGTGCAGTCTTTCCTCCAAGTTCTTCTATAGGTTCATCTGCCGCACCGTCCAAGAGTAAAATCAAGTATTTCATTTATTTCATTATATCTCCAATTTCAAAAAAGCACCTAGCTGAATGCTAGGTGCTTACCATTGTTACCAATTACTTTAATTCTACAGTTGCTCCAACTTCTTCCAGCTGTTTCTTAATAGCTTCTGCTTCTGCTTTTTCAACACCCTCTTTAAGATTTGAAGGAGCGCCGTCTACCATTTCTTTAGCTTCTTTCAATCCCAAGCCTGTCAATTCTCTAACAACCTTGATAACCTTTATTTTTTCTGCTCCTGCAGATGCAAGAACTACAGTGAAATCACTCTGCTCCTCACCTGCATCTGCTGCAGCACCGCCTGCTACCGCTACTGCTACAGGAGCTGCCGCCGATACTCCGAATTCTTCTTCACAAGCCTTAACAAGTTCATTTAATTCTAATACTGTCATAGCTTTTATAGCTTCAATTATTTGCTCTTTATTCATTTTTATTCTCCTAACTTATATTTTTTTCTTTTTTAAGCTTCCTGCTTTGCATCTGCAATAGCTTGAAACGTTCTAACTGCCTTGGATATAGGCGAATTGATGCTACCCATAAATTTGGCGATGAGTTCATCTCTTGACGGTAATGAAGCTATAGCTTCCATACCTTTTGCATCAAAGTATGTGCCCTCTACAACACCTGCTTTAAATTCCATTTTTTTGAATTCTTTAATAGCTGAGTTTAAAACTCTTGCAGGTGCAACCGCATCATCATAGCTTATTGCAATCGCACTTGGACCTTCCAGCACTTCAGCTAAAGACTCATACTTAGTTCCTTCGATAGCTCTTTTAACTAATGTGTTTTTATAAACAGTATAGTCAACATCCGCTTCACGAAGCTTCTTTCTCATGCTGTCTGCTTGAGCAACAGTAATTCCGATATAATCTATAACCACTGCCGATGTTGCTTTATCAAGCTTGCCCTTTATTTCATCAATTATAAGTTGTTTTTCTTTTTTTGCTTCTACTGACATTATGACTCCTTTCTTCAAAAGTTTTTTGGTACTCAATAAAAATCCTTGTACCGTAAGCACAAGGACAATAATGTTTATATTGTACCTCGGCGGGGAATTAAGCTTTCGCACCCGCTATCTACGGTTTATTTACTATTTTATTACCTTACAGATTAAACTTCATTGGGTTCAATTTAATTCCGGGACCCATTGTCGCCGCCACTGTAATACTTCGTAGGTACTGACCTTTTGCAGCCGAAGGCTTAGCCTTCAATACAGCTTCAATAAGTGCCTTGAAGTTTTCTTCCAATTTTTCCGCTCCGAAAGAAGCCTTCCCTATTGGAGTGTGAATAATATTTGTTTTATCCAGTCTGTACTCTACTTTACCTGCTTTGATTTCCTCAAGCGCTTTTGTTACATCCATAGTAACAGTTCCGGACTTAGGATTCGGCATTAGACCTTTTGGACCTAAAACTTTACCCAATCTACCAACAACACCCATCATATCAGGTGTAGCAACTACAACGTCAAAATCAAACCAATTCTCTGACTGAATTTTTTGTGCGAGTTCTTCCGCACCTACATAATCAGCTCCTGCCGCTTCCGCCTCCGCTACTTTCGGACCTTTTGCAAATACCAATACTTTCTTGGTCTTACCTGTTCCATGTGGTAACACGATAGCTCCTCTGACCTGCTGATCTGCGTGTCTTCCATCTACTCCAAGCTTAATATGTACTTCTACAGTTTCGTCAAACTTTGCCTTTGCTGTTTTTGTGACTAATTCCATAGCCTCATGTGTATCGTACAAAGCAGTTTTATCATATGCTTTGACAGATTCTTTATACGCTTTACCTCTTTTAGGCATCTTTACCTCCTATTGGTGCATACGATTTTGTTTAATCAAAATCTCCCAAAATACTAATCTTCTACTACTATACCCATACTTCTTGCCGTTCCTTTGACCATATCTGCCGCCGCATCCAAGTCAGCTGCATTCAAATCCGGCATTTTCACTTTTGCAATTTCTCTTACCTGCTCACTTGTCAAAGTAGCTACCTTTTTCTTGTTAGGCTCTCCTGAAGCTGCTGTCAATCCTGCCGCTTTTTTGAGCAAAACTGCTGCAGGCGGTGTCTTTGTAATAAAAGTGAACGATCTGTCCGAATAAACTGTAATTACAACAGGGATAATCATTCCCGGCTGATCCTGAGTCTTTGCATTGAACTGTTTACAAAAGTCCATAATATTTACACCTTTTTGTCCCAACGCAGGTCCTACAGGTGGTGCCGGAGTTGCATTTCCTGCCGCAATCTGAAGTTTAATCATTCCTTCGACTTTTTTTGCCATATTTTCTCCTTTCCGCTAAGCGATTGCTTCGCTAAACTATTTTATCTACCAGGCTCATTTCCAAGTCAATAGGTATATTTTGTGCAGATTCCGTAAGTCTAAGCTTAACTCTCTCTTTTTCAAGATTTATCTCATCTACTACACCTATTTTACCTGCAAATCCGCCACCGATAATCCTAACCGCCTCTCCGATTTCGAGTTTCAAATCAACATGCACTTTTTCGATATTCATGCGCCTGATTTCATCTTCTGTAAGGGGAATAGGCTCCGATCCATGACCTACGAAACCCGTAACACCTTGCGTATTTCTAACAAGATACCACGATTCGTTTGTCACTATCATCTTAACAAGAACATATCCCGGAAACATCTTCCGTTTTCTTGTTACAGCTTTGCCGCTACGAATTTCTGTTACCAATTCCATCGGAATTGCCGTCTTTAAAATCAAATCCGACATTTTTCTATTTTCAGCAATTTTCTTAATACTTGCCTCTACTTTGTTTTCGTGACCCGAATAAGTGTGAATCACATACCACTTGGCAGCGCTATCGTCTTCGCTGTGTTCAAGCGGATTCAGCGTTTCATTGTATTCTTCTGCCATTTTTTACCTCATATCTTATAAAGTTATATCCAAAATTGCTTTTAACGCCTTAAGTACACCTAAATCCATTAGCCAAAAGCACAATGCGAAAAATGCACAAAAGAAAAGCACTGCAACTGTATAAGAGCCAAGTTCCTTTCTTGTAGGCCAGACAACTTTTTTCATTTCAAGTTTAATTCCCTTGAAATAGTCCAGTAGTCCACTTTTTTTTGCGGCTGGCGTAGCTGGCTTTTTCTTTAATTTCTCGTTATCCATCTTTCTCTCCTTATTTAGTTTCCTTGTGAAGAGTGTGCTTCTTACAGAATTTGCAATACTTGTCTAACTCTATACGATCAGGGTCGTTCTTCTTATTTTTAATTGTATTGTAATTTCTTTGCTTACACTCAGTACAAGCAAGTATCACCTTGGTTCTAGCTCCTGCTGCCACTTGCGCCACCTCCTATCTAAAATAACGCTTACAACATAAATTCAGAGCACTGTCTCAAGCTCTGTAATATTTTTATATATAAAGTCGCTTGTATATGATAACATCAATATTTCCACTTGTCAAGACATCCTAATCATTTTCATTAAATTTCTTTCTTAGTTGTCAAGACATATGTTACACTTTGAGAAATACTTTGATACAAATTCAACAGTTATCTATTTTTACAGTATCATCAAAAAAGCGAACTTTAAATTGTTCGCTTTTTCTTCTTTTTTATGATTTGTAAACAGCTTACTTATTCCATAAGTTTGAGTTGTTCTATCAGTTCTGTTACCATATTTGCCTGCCCCGAGAATTCCTCACTTGTTGCAGCACTTTGCTCGCTGGTAGCGGAATTAGTCTGCACAACCGCCGAAATCTGATCTGCACCTATGTTTATTTGCACTATTGCATCAGATTGTTCGTCTGTCGATGAAGATATTTCATTTATCTTCTGAGCAACAACTTTTATGTTGTCAACTACACCCTTAAGAGCATTTTCCGTTTCCTGTGCAATCTTTGTTCCGCCGTTTATCGCATTTATCGCACCCTCTATCAGCACTGTTGTAGTCTTTGCCGCTTCTGCAGATCTTCCCGCCAAGTTTCTAACTTCATCTGCAACTACCGCAAATCCTTTGCCGGCCTCTCCTGCTCGTGCCGCCTCAACAGCCGCATTGAGTGCAAGTATATTTGTCTGGAATGCTATGTCATCAATGGCACTTATTATTTTCTTTATCTCATTTGATGCTGCTGTTATTTCATCCATAGAATCCATCAAATTGCTCATATACTCGTTGCTTGCCAATATGTTTTCTTCTATATTCAGCGTCATTTCATTTGCCTGTCCTGCATTTTCAGCACTTTCCTTGATTTTTTCAGAAACATTTGCAATAGTTGCCGAAAGTTCCTCTATTGAAGCCGCCTGCTGAGTCGCTCCATGTGAAAGCTCCTGCGCACCGTTTGCGACCTGTTCTGCTCCTGCATTTATTTGCATGATAGACGATTTAATCTGACCGAATGATTCATTCAGCGTTTTCAAAACCACTTTATATGAAGCTTCGATATTCGCAAATTCTCCCGGAAACTCGCGTTCGGGAAGTTCTGTAAGATCTTTATTTGCAAGCGCATTCATCCAATCCCCTATTTCGCGAATCAATGATTTCATCATTTCAAGTCCGTCACCTATATCCGCGCAAGCTTTTCCGATTTCATCATTTCCCTTGTACTCAATCTCATAATCCAGATTACCCTCTAAAAGAGCATTCGCCGCAAGGCTTATTTCTTCAAGCGGTTTGAGTTTTACCACAAGCTGCCTTACCACCACAGTCGCAAGCACAACTAGTGCAATAATTCCCGACAGTATCAATATGAATGTCAACTTTGTAAGATCCTTTAGTGCATCCTTTTCCGCGATAGCTGTATACGCCCACCAAGTTATGTCTCCCACTGTAACCGGTCTAAAAAATTCCTGATACTTTGCTCCCTCAGGTGAAGTTATATCAATCTGGAAAGGCTCTCCTTTTTCCATATTGCTCTGTAATTTCTGAAACTCCTGTTTATTCGGAAATCTCGGCTCGATCTCCGTACCTGCAAGGTCTTGATTTTTGCTATAACTTAGATATTGATGATGCTCATCTATCAGCGCATGGAACAGGGTTTTGTATTTACCGCCGCTCCTGTCATCATTTTGCACTTCCTGCAATCTTGCCACATTCACATCGACCGTAGATACTCCGACAACTTTTCCGTCATATAGCAATGGTGTTGATACGGTAACTATATCCTTACCGTCAAAATTGTAAATAGATGAAATCGTCATCTTTTTTGCAGCAACTGCAGAAGTATACCACTTCTCATTTAAATAATCATCAGTCCATTGAAAATCACGTGCTGTGGCGTTTTCTACATTCCCTTTATCCATAAATATCGCATATTTTTTTACCTTGGGATCAAACGCATAATCTTCGTAAAATACTCCCATGCTCTGGACTATTCCATTGTTTTTTACAGATGACATTATCTGATTTATATAATATTCCTCTGCATCTGAAGCTACCTCTCCCAACTGAATATCATAAATTTCGCTCGGAAAATTTGCTTCTCCGGATTGACCTGTATAATTTTTTTCATGGTAATCCACAACTGTTTTTGTCTGCCTATACGCTGTTGTAATAAGTCTTTGGGTTAGCATGCCGTCATAATCCGCAAGCCCCCCCCAATTCACCCATAAGCCCGGTTCTTATCATGGCTCTACTGCTAATTACAGCCGTTGTTATAAGTATAGTTAAAATTATAGCTGCAATAATTGAAACAGTAATTGCCATCTTCGTTGAAAGCTTTTTACTTTTACCCTTAATAAGCATAGTTGCTTTTTCTTCCATAACAACTCCTTCTCTCACTTACTTCGTTACTTTGTTTTTCGTTACTATCACTTACATCCTACCACTTAAAGATATAAAAATCAAGCTTTTTTTAGAAAATTTAAAACAATTTAACATTTTATCGCTCAAAAGCCCCTTTTCTCAGATTTCTCTCATTTTTTCGCAGTATTTCACCCTTTGCTATTACAGTATCTATCGCCATGCTCTGCTTATTTACAAGAACCACATCCGAATCGGCGCCTTCAATCACTCTGCCTTTATGAGTCCAGTCAAATATATCTGCAGTATTTGCAGTTGCAAGGCTTACAGCCGTTTCAACAGGTACTCCCGCTTCAATGCAACTCCTGACAGTTTCGTAAATAGATGTAACTCTGCCGACATCTACTCCTAAAAAATTACCCTTTTCATCAAAAAGCGGAAGCGAACCCTGCCCGTCAGACGATAACGTTACCTTGGAAATGTTAAGTCCTTTATCAATTACTTCTTTTACCGCATCCACACAAGCTATTTCGCCTTCTTGCAAAAATTGCGGAGTAGTGCTGGTTGTAAAATCTATAGAACCTCCCATTTTCAGATATTCAAGCCCATCATCAAAAACCGTCCTGCTCCTGTTCATATGCGTAGGATGAAAATGTTTCAAATAAGCTTTGCAGTATTTAGTTATAGCTTTAATTTTTTCTAAAACTTCCGGTTCATCGCCTATATGGATATTTACCACACCGCGTTTGCCCGAAAGCATACCGGAAACTCGCGTTTCCGAAACTATCTGCTCCAGCTCATGCACACTCGGACATGAGGAGCGGTGGTCGGATACCGCTATTTCACCGACCCCCACTATTTTATCTATAAACATTATATCTTTAGAAATGCTGCCTGTAAAAGTTCGTACCGGTATCTGGTAAGACCCTGTATACGTATATGTTGTAATTCCGGCAGCTGTAAGTGATGCGGCTTTCGCCAGAAGCTCAGGCATACTTCTACCGTAACCGTCTGTTCCAAGCGTTCCGACTATTGTTGTAATTCCTCCGTCAATTATATCTTTGAGTTCTATCTCGGGAGTCCTGGTCGCAAATCCGCCTTCGCCGCCACCACCTGTAATATGAACATGGCAATCAATAAATCCCGGAAACAGATATTTATCATTCGCATCAATTAACTCGAAATCAAAATTTCCCGAAATTTCAATATTATCATCTATTTTTTCTATTTTATCGCCTGCAAGCAAAACATCTTTTTTCCCAAGATATTTAGGTGCATATACGTCAGCATTTTTTATAAGTGTAACCATAATCGCCTCTTACGAAAGTTGCATTATAGATGCTATTATTACAGTACCTATAGCCATTACAAACAAAACTCCGAAGAACTTTATTGCAAACTTCATCCATTTTGTATAATCAAGATGTGCTATAGCAAGCATTCCCATCAAACAACCGGATGTCGGTACTATCATATTTGAAAGTCCGTCGCCCAACTGATATGCAACTACTGCGATTTGCCTTGATACACCCAGAAGATCCGATAACGGTGCCATGATAGGCATTGTCAATGCCGCCTGCCCTGAACCTGAAACAACGAAGAAATTGAATATTGTCTGGAAAAAATACATAAATACCGCTGCAACTGTCGCAGGAAGACCTACAAACGCGTTACTTATGCCGTACAGTATTGTATTAAGTACAGTTCCCGATGTAGGGCTGGCACCGCCGAGAACAAGCATTATACCTTGAGCCATACCTACTACCATAGCAGCACCGACTAAATCTGCAACGCCCTGCTTAAATGCGGCAGACATATCATTAACTGTCATGCCGTTCAATTTGAATGCAACGCCTATTAGCCCTGCAACCATACCCATTGCAAAGAACTGTGCGGCAATTTCAGGGATGTAGTACCCTTGCTTCATAACTCCCCAAACTACCCAAATCATTCCGACTAAAATAGTTAAAAGCACGAGCGCATGCCCTAATCCGAACTTTACATCAATTTCACTTTGCTTTTCCAAATCTTCTCTGAAATAAGCATCCGATTCGTAAGAAACCGACTTTGTAGGGTCTTTTTTAATTTTCGCACCGTACAGTACGGTCATAGCACAACCTGCTCCTGTAAATGCTACCCACATAGCAATTCTGAAAGATGCCGCTGAAAACACCGGGATGTCCGATATTCCCTGCGCTATAGCTACCGAAAACGGGTTCATCCAAGAAGACGCAAATCCTATTTGAGTCGCAACATATGTAATAAGTATTCCGACAACAGCATCGTAGCCCATAGCTATGACTAACGGAATAAGTATCATTGCAAACGGCAATGCTTCCTCTCCCATTCCGAATACCGCGCCGCCAAGAGAAAATAAAATAAACAAAATAGGAATCAAAATCCTCTCTTTTCCATTGGTTTTGCGTATCATATCCATTATGCCGGTCTCAACGGCTCCTGTTCTTAATATTATTCCGAATGCTCCGCCTATTACCAATATAAACGCAACCACTCCAACAGCGCTGCCCCATTTATCTCCGGAAGTAAGTCCTTCGAACATATAGTTCACTATACCTGCTCTGCCCCCGAAATCCTCAGTTCCAAAAATCGGTGTACCGCTTGTTACCGGCTTTCCGGCATCATCAACAACATATTCAAAGCTTCCCGGTTTAATTACAGTTCTTGTCTTTTCAGTGCCGTTGACATTGTAAGTAACATCTTGTGTTTCATAATAACCCTGCGGAATCACATATGTAAGTACCGCAGCCAAGAGCACTACGAAGAAAATAATTACATACGTGTCCGGGACTTTAAATCCCTTCTTTTTTTCATCTTTTTCATTCATAATATTCCGTCTCCTTGTATAATTTATTTCTATTTCCTATTTTGAGTATTTACAATTCCATTTTAATTTAACCTATTATTTTAAGCTATATTGTTTTGTATTTTAAACAGGAAATCAATTGTATTATACCACAGTTAGCATCAATATAAACTTTTACAACAGTACAATCTGCTCAAACTACCCATATTTTGTCTATTTTGCGTTGTTCTTTATCGGGGAATTATATCTGATGCTTTTTTTAGTTAGAAGCCAACTTGCTTTAATTTTAAAGTTTTACTTTATTTGTAAATATTCGATAGCAAACACGACAACAAACAGTCGCACAAAAAACCTCCGCTGCATTTACTTCACAGGAAATTTTTGCGTGAGTCCTACATCTGTTCGCTT
>JBQMYS010000032.1:0-17799 GCA_052173355.1 Eubacteriales bacterium
CAAAAATTCAATAATATCCATAATCAAAATACCGTTTTCATTTATCCAAGGTTTGATTTTTTCCCTCACCACAATAATCTTCTTAAACGAATCCCCTATATGAAGAAGTGAATTTTGCTCTTGTTGCATTTTTTCCCTATCCGGAATCGCAAATGCCGATTGTATATAATACCTGCGGTTTCCAAGATTGCAAACAAAATCTACCTCAAATTTCTTCCTTGCAAATTTTCCATCTTGATTTTTAAAACTATACTCCACAACGCCGACATCAACATTAAAACCCCTTATCAAAAGTTCATTATAAATTATATTTTCCATGATATGGTTTTCTTCTTGCTGTCTAAAATTTAGCTGAGCATTTCGAAGTCCAACATCCGTAAAATAATACTTAAATGGTGAGGCGATATATTTTTTCCCCTTTATATCATATCTGGTCGCTTTGTTTATAAAAAAAGCATCTTGCAAATATGCAATATATGCACTTATCGTCTTGTCGCTAACAGATACCCCTTTACTTTTGAATGTGTTTGCAAGCTTTGTCGGATTGGAAAGCGACCCGACTGCAGAAGCCAATATATTTAGTAAAGACTGCATAGTATCATCAGCACGAAGATTATACCGATTTTCAATATCCTTTAAATACAATTCTTTACAGAGATTAGATAAATATGTAGATTTCAATTCATCTGTAGCTCTACCCGTTTTCCTTGCGTAAAATCAAGCGATTCAAATATAAATCTCTCTTAATTTCTTCCATATTTTCGTCTCCTTATTACGGGAAACGGTATTTTTGTATCGTTTTCCGTAATATTATTTTATATCAAAATAATTACATAGTCAACTTGCATTTAAATACCAAAAAGCCCATATCATTTAAATACAGGGCGATATTCGATATTTAATATTTAATTTTAAAAATCGGCTCTAATTTATGTGAGCTTTTTATATACTATTTTTCACTATAACCTTTTTTCGTATTTACCGCTATGCTGTTTGTATCTTTGTTCCAATCTACTCCAAATCGAATTTCTTTACCTAAATCCCTAAGCTTGAAATAGTTATTTCCCCCTATGTTATAAGCTTCTATTTTCGCTTCTTTTCCATCAATCGTAACCTTTACATCTGATTTAAGTGCAGTTTTTTGCGCTTCGTCGGTTTTCGCCATTTCGCCACCTACCTTTATGTACTCCTTACCTGTTTTCAAAGATACACTTTTTGAAATAGCATCCCATGAAACGTTAAACTTTTTAGCAGTTCCTTTAAATATAAATGCCACGTCTCTTAATTTAAAATAGTTGCTTCCATTTATATTATATGCATCAAATTCAACAGTTTTGCCGTCTACAAGTACATTTGCCGAAGTTTTTACAGCTTTAATTCCATCGGGCTCTACTGATGAAATCGTATTGCTTTGGTTGACGGTTATAAAGCCCCATTTCCCGTTTTTAGAAACCGGCGCCATGCCTTCTTTAAAATTATATGCTATATCATATTCAAACGGAACAACCACTTTTCCGGTTTTATCTATATATCCACACTTTCCTTCAACAGCTACCTGCGCCAATCCCTCTTTAAAGTCAGAAAGCCCCATAATAAAATCCGCTTGATATTTGCATGAAATCACTTCTTTTCCGCTCTTATCTATGTAGCCGTATTTTTCTCCATCTTTATCTTGTATAGCTACAAGAGCCATGCCTTCACTAAATCTGCCTGCGTAAATGTATTTGTCCGGTACTTTAATTACCTCTTTTCCTGCCTTGTCTATATAATAGCACTGCTTTTCACCAATACCCACTAATGCAAGTCCATCACTGAATTTATTGACATAATCATATTTTAATTCAATAACTTCTTTACCGCTTTTATCTACATATCCGTTTTTTCCGTCAATCCCGACAGCCGCCATACCTTCGCTAAAATCATCCGCATCATCATACTTTAAAGGAATAACCGTTTTTCCGGTTTTATCTATATATCCATATTTCCCCGTATTGCGATTTCCGACTAAAGCTCTATCATCTTTAAAGCCTTTAGCTTCATCGTATTGAACCGATATAATCTCTTTGCCGGTTTTGTCTATATAAAACTTTCTTTCACTCTTTGATACAATCGCAAGACCTTCACTAAAATCATCTGCACTGTCATATTGAGGCTGAATTGCCGGTTCTCCGGTTTTATCCAAATACCCATATTTCGTCACTTCATTTGTTTGTTTAATTACAGCCATACCTTCATTAAACCAAACAAACAAATACGGTGTCAACACCTCTTTTCCGGTTTTATCTATAAACCCTACTTTACCATCGCGCATTACAACTGCCAAGCCATCTTGAAATTTAGATGCATACTCATACTTTAACGGTATTACTTCTTTATATACAGTGTCTACTGCATATGTCGCACTAAAATTAAAAAAGCCGAATGCAAGTGCAATACTAAATGCCGCGAGTTTCTTTATGCCTTTTTGGGTAGACTTCTTCATAAAACCCTCCTTTATTGCAGTTTTTACAATTTAAATTCTCAATATAGTATATTATACCCTTTAGCTTGTGTATTTTTCAAGTGCAAATAAAAACTTTTTTAACGTTTTATTTCACTTACTTAATAAAAACACTTGTAAAATTTAAACTTAGCCATATGCAAGTAATTTTCGTCTTGCAAGAATATAAAAAAACAGTTAAAATACATTTAATAAATTATCTTAAGGTGGAAATTATATGTATGACGCGAAAGATTTAATAAAACTCGCAAAACGTGAAAATAATCCTAATCGTGATTATTTACTTATAAATATATTTCAAGGCAAACATTACCCTGCTCATCCGAAAGACACTTTCAATATGTGCAGCGCTTTAGCTGAAAAAATCAAAGCTGAATACCCCGATGAAAAATTTTTAATAATAGGATTTGCCGAAGCCGCAACCGCAATCGCCGCTCTTGTTGCCGGTTTTCTTTCTTCATATTATATGCAAACTACACGTGAAATCATTGACGATATGCCTGCACTAAATTTTTCTGAAGAACATAGCCATGCAAAAAATCAAATTCTTTACATACGTGATTTTGAAAAATTGGCACAAAATGTAAATCGGATTATTTTCGTCGAAGATGAAATAACAACAGGAAAAACATTGCAAAACGCTTGTAATGTTTTAAATGCTGTCTGTCATGCTCACTTAAATTTCAGTATTGCAACTCTCTTAGACTGTACGCATGATTTTCAAAAAAAGGAACTCGAAGCTTTAAATATAGATATTTTATCACTAATGCACTTAAATAAAGATGATTTTGATAAAAAGTTAGAAGATTTTAGTGCAAATGGAAATTTTTATAACTACCCGATAAACGAAATATCAAAAATTTCTCTTACCGAAAAAGAACTTTTAATGCAAAACGTAAAGCAAATAGAAATTAACAATGCGCATGACCCTAGGATAGGTTCGAATATTTTGGATGTAAATATAGATTTAGAAACACTTTGGGAACATCTATCTCTATCAGAACAAGAACTATCCGAAAAAAAAATCTTAGTATTGGGCACTGAAGAATTTGTCTACCCTGCAATTTTTATAGGGAATAAAATATCCAAATTTACCAATAATGTAAAATGTCATGCTACTACCAGAAGTCCGATGCTCCCCGGCGCCGCACAAAATTATCCTTTACACAATCGTGTACTTTTACCAAGTTTGTATGACGATGATCGAATTACATATCTTTACAATTTAGAAAATGTTGATATGGTAATCGTAATCACAGATTCACATCGAGGCTTAAGCCCGGGGATTTACGCACTTATAAAAGCACTTAAAGATTTTGAAAACGAGAATATTTACTGGGTTTGGTGGAAAAAATGAAAAGTTCATACGATAAAAAAGACGTTACGATACTTCTTAAAGATATTACAGGGCTTGTAACACCTCTACCTGCTAAAGAGCGGGAAAAACTGATCCAATCCGGAAAACACTACAGTCAGATGTTACCGCTTGAATACGTGCCAAGTGACAAATACATTGAAATTTACGAAAAAACACTATCCGTTTCAGCGAAAACGGTTGCAAATGCAGTTGCAACTTTAGCCAAAAAACTTCTGGATGTCTATGACAAAAACATTACTTTAGTTTCTCTTGCAAGAGCAGGTACTCCGATAGGAATTTTACTAAAGCGCTATATGATTAAAAAATATGCTATTCATCCAAAACATTACACCATTTCAATAATACGTGACCGCGGTATTGACAAGAACGCAATCGACTATATTCTTAAAAATCACTCGCCTTACAGCATTGTTTTCGTTGACGGTTGGGTAGGAAAAGGTGCAATATTAAAAGAACTTAAACTTGCACTTTCTGAATTTGAAGGAATCTCTGATAATATTGCCGTACTCGCAGATCCTGCGCATGTAACTTCTCTTTGTGGGACTCACGAAGATATTTTAATTCCAAGTGCATGTCTGAACTGTACCGTTTGCGGTCTAATCAGCAGAACTTATCTTGATGATAGTATAATAAAACCCGATGATTTCCATGGTGCAATCTACTATGAAGAATTTGAAAAAGATGATCGCTCCAATTCATTTTTGGCAGAAATAGAAAAGCACTTCAACTTTGAGCAAGATTGCATCAATTTGCAAATTCATGACCTTTCCTTAGAAAATACCGGACTTGAAGAAACGAAAAACATTGCTGCAAATTTCGATATTTCAGATATAAACATGATAAAGCCCGGCATCGGTGAAACCACAAGAGTTTTGCTAAGGCGAGTGCCATACAAAATTTTAATAAACCCCAACTTCGCAGACGATTCGGAACTTGCACACGTATATCAACTTGCAAAAGAAAAAAATGTTCCTATCGAATATTACAAATTGATAAATTATAAATGCGTCGGGATAATAAAAAAACTATCCGACATTTGATAATTTTTTACATGTTTTTACTATATTATATAAGAAATAAGGAGCACCAATGCTAAAAGGAAAAACTATTTTACTGGGTATTTCCGGTGGAATCGCCGCATATAAAATTGCAAATTTATGCAGTTCACTTGTAAAACAAAATGCAGACGTCCATGTAATAATGACTAAAAATGCGACCGAATTCATTACCCCGCTAACTTTTGAAACACTTACCGGCAATAAATGCATAATAGATACATTTGATCGTAATTTTGAATTCGATGTAAAACATATTTCTATCGCAAAAAAAGCCAACTTGATTTTACTCGCACCTGCTACTGCAAATTTAATCGCTAAACTCGCAAACGGTATTGCAGATGATATGCTTACCACTACTGTTCTAGCCTCAAAAGCAAAAAAGCTCGTAGCTCCGTCAATGAATACCAATATGTATGAAAACCCGATAACGGTTGATAATATAACAAAACTCAAAAACTACGGATTTTCAATAATTGAGCCGGATACAGGCTTACTGGCTTGCAAAGATATAGGCAAAGGTAAACTGCCTGACGTAGACGTACTTTTTGATTACATATTACAAGAAATTGCAAAACCAAAAGATATGGTCGGTATAAATGTTTTAATAACAGCCGGTGCTTGTGCAGAAAATATCGATCCGATCAGATTTATAAGTAACCATTCGACCGGTAAAATGGGCTTCGCCATTGCCCGCGAATGCGCATTGCGTGGCGCGCACGTAACCGTAGTTGCGGCGCGCACGCAAGTGCCGCCGCCACGATTCGTTGACATCGTGACGGCGTGCTCGGCAAGCGAGATGCTCGAAAAACTTGCCGAGCGGTTCGCGGACTGTGATATACTCTTTAAAACTGCCGCTGTGACAGATTATACACCAATTAACTACTCAAATGAAAAAATCAAAAAATCCGATGCTGAATTTGTAATTAAATTAACAAAAACTACAGATATTCTGAAACACTTAGCTGCTATAAAAACTGACAAACAAGTAATTTGCGGATTTTCAATGGAAACAGAGAATATGCTCGAAAATTCCAGAAAAAAATTGGAAAACAAAAACCTTGATATGATAGTTGCCAATAATTTAAAAACAAACGGTGCAGGATTCGCTTGCGATACCAACGTTGTGACCATTATAACCCCTGACAGTGTGCAAGATTTACCTTTGATGCAAAAAACAGAAGTTGCACAAAACATAATTGATACTGCAATATCAATATACAACTCAAAGAATTTACAGTAATTCATTTATTAAAAAACCGATTCATACAGTTTCAAACATTTGAATTTGCATGAATCGGTTTTATTTTATCAATAAATCAATCCGTATATGTGGTATTACAAATATGCCAATGGATTTTTAGGTTTTCCATTTATGCGCACCTCGAAGTGGCAATGCGGTCCTGTACTTCTGCCTGTGCTTCCCACTTTTGCTATTTGTTGACCCTGATAAACGCGTTCCCCATTTTTTACCATCAATGCGCTGCAATGCGCATACAATGTCATTACCCCGCCACCATGATCAATTTTAACTACATTTCCATAAGACGGATTATATCCTGCATAAACTACAGTTCCACCATCGGCAGCTGATATTCTCGTGCCCGTCGGTGCCGCCAAATCAAGACCTGAATGAAACTCTCCACCCCAACGTGTACCGAATCTGGATGTAATTGTAAATCTTGCAAGCGGGTATTTAAGCACTCCTGTTCCTTTTCTAGGTGGCTGTTTTTTCGTTCCCTCAACTACCACTTCAGTAACAGGTGCTTCCTCAACAATCGAATCAAGTTCTTGCGCAGCTATCTGCACACCGTTCTCTCTTGTGATTCTTGCTGTAACACGCTTAATGCCATTTACTCCTGAAACCTTTACAATTTTTTCACCTTGATACTTGCTTGAATCCTCTCTTTTTTCCGTAGGATACGGTATCGGTTCAAGATATGTTGCGACCTCAACGGTCCTAATCGTTAGCATCGGAGCACTTTTAGTAACTACAAGTTGCTGACCTACCGGCAACTTTGTCGGATCTAACGTCGGATTCATATCCAACAGTTCTTTCAACGTCAATTCATATGCTTTTGCTATAATTGAAAGACTTTCTCCCGCTACAACTGTATGTATTTTACTTTTTACAGCCCCTGTCAACAAACGCGATACTGCTTCATTTTGATCTTCAAGAGCCCCTAACTTGGCATCAACTTTTTTAATTTGAACTTTCTCTTTAAATTCAATCGCTTCATACTTAACATTATCAAAACTCTGCGAATACATTTGCATTACTGCATCCAAAACTCGTTTAGCATCTTTTTTGTTATCAATTACTGTAACTTTTTTATCATCAATATAAATTGCATACGCTTCCACATTGATATTTCTCATATATGTAAGCTTACGCAGCACTTCCTCCGTTTTGTCTAAATCACTTTTATTAGATATTACTCGTTTAAAAGTTATATCATTTTCAGGATTTATTTCAACTTTTGTCGAATGCTCTTTAGAAAGTTGCTCACTGACGATGCTGGTTATTTTTAAAACATCTTCCTGTTTTTTGATTATCCCAAGCAACCTGCCATTATAGTAATACTCGTATGCCGTAAAATAGTTTAACGTTGCAATGGCGGCTATTATAAAAAAGATACCTACTGCAAGCTTTACTATCAATCCCTTTTTATTTATTTCCGCCCACTCTCGCGCAAAATTGAATTTCTCGCTTCCGCCTTTTGCCATATCGGCAGTTTTCCCTGCCAGCTTTTCATTTTGTCTATCAACATGATTTACCAAATGAACCATACGATTAGCAAGTCGTTTTTCTCTTTCAATCAAATTCCGCTTTAAATATAACATTCTAATGCGTAATACGCGTCTTCGTATATTATGTATTTTAAACTTTTCCGGTTCATTTTCATAATATTTTTTTCTGTAACCCTGAGCTCGCGTTTTGATATTAACGCCTAAATTTCGTATACATACTACAACATTTATAGCTTCACAAATAATGCAATGCACAAACTGATGCGCAACTATATTTTGCGCACCTAAAACTCCGGCTATCAATTTTTCAAAATGCACGAAAAAGATTACAATTTTTTCTATTATATTCTTTCCTTGTTCCGTTTTCACTGTTTTTGCCATAAATTCGCTTCCCTCAGTCGTTCTTCATAGCAACTACACCTGTTCCCCAAATCGTCTACACCGCTATCTTTACATTTTTTACATTTATAATCAATTTGCATATATTCCACAGGATAATCATTTTCAGTAAGCAAAAATGCCTTTTCCGTCATCAATTCATTCATATGATTTCTGATTTCTTCTGCTCGTTTTTTTGCATCTGTTGGCCTTAATACCATTATCTTTGAAAGTTCAACTCCGCTTTCTCTAATCTGTTCATCTATTTTCTTAATTTGCGGAATTTTATTGTAAATCTCAGTTTCTCTTACCTTTGCATCCTCCTGAGCCTGCTTCTTCAAATAATCATAATATCTTTGAACATCTTTTGCACTCACAGGTTTATTTACCTTGGATTCTTTTTGCATTACAACATTTTTTCCGTCAGCTTTTGCCCAATTTTCAATAATGCTATTCACATAATTTATATTCGGATTTGAGATACCGCTGGTTTTTTTACAAGCTTCGACTATTCTATCCAAGCTGAAATCAAGCACATCCATCCAATAATCAATCTTTTCCTGCTCTGCTTCTGTTGCATTCCTTGGAAAACCCAATGCTTTCATAACACGCTTGTAAGCTGCATATCTTTGATCTTGTTGCATCAGATAATTTTGTGCATCTTCAACTTTTTTAATATTTTTATCCGACCAATTTCGAATTGTTGCTTCGATATATTTTATATCCGTTCTACCTTTTTTAATACAATAAGAATAACAAAAATCCAATAATTCTATTGATACTGCATATTCATCAATTATCGCAATTATCGAAGCCGGTTCATTGCCACCGAGAGGTCTGTTTATCCTTTTTTCTATAGACTTCAAAAATTCTTTAATCGACTTGTCTTCAAACGCATTCACAATACTGTTTTGCTCGTTTACTCTTGGTTTATTTCCGTAAAGCTGCTCACGAAGACTTAAAAATTCAATATCGTATTCAAATCTATTATTTTTATCCGAATATTCTTTTTTTACAACCCCCATATTTTCCCAATACGTCCAAGCTTTGAGAACATCCTCAACTTCTAAACGAAGATGTTTTGCAATTACCTCATTATCCATATAATAACCGTTTGCAGTATACATCAAAGCAAATAGATATATTTTAACGTAATCATTTGGTGCTTCGGGCATATACTCACTTAAAAATATATTTTCAACTGCTGTATCAAATAGAAACAGCTCATTTTCTTCACTTCTTCTAAACTTTTTACGCATTACCTATTATCCATATTAACAAAACGTGTGCATTTGCCTATCCATGCCAGTTTAACCACGCCCGTAGGTCCGCTTCTATGCTTTCCTATTATCACTTCCGTTACGCCTTTTTCTTCCGAATCCTCATTGTAATAATCATCCCTATAAAGGAAGATAACTATATCCGCATCCTGCTCTATCGCTCCCGATTCTCGTAAATCGGACAACATCGGTCGTTTATCACCTCTTTGTTCCGGCGCACGCGAAAGCTGAGAAAGCAATACAACAGGGCAATCTATTTCTCTTGCAAGCAATTTTAACATTCTCGACAACATAGAAATTTCTTGCTGCCTGCTATCATGTTTACCCGTTGCGTTCATCAGTTGCAAATAGTCAATTACTACCAAATCTAATCCGCGTTCCATCTTGAGTCTTCGACATTTATTTTTCATCTCAAAAACTGAAATCCCAGGTGTGTCATCTATAAAAATATTTGTCTTATTAAGAACATCTACTCCGATGCTCATATTTTGCCAATCTTCTGTTGTTAATGTACCTTTTTTCAAAGTTTCCATCTCTACGTGCGATTCCATCGAAATCAAACGCTGCCCCAATTCATTTTTACTCATTTCCAAGCTGAATATGAGCACAGTTTTCCCTGATTTGCCGACATTTTCTGCAATATTCAATGCAAATGCGGTTTTTCCCATAGCCGGTCTTGCCGCTACGACTATAAGATTCGATTTTTGAAATCCTGCAGTTTTAGCGTCCAAATCCGTAAATCCGCTTGGAACTCCTGTAATACCGCCTTTATTTTTACTTGCCTCTGCAATAATTTTTAAATTTTCTTGCAATATACTTTCCATGGAAGCATAGTCTCTGCTCTGATTGCCTTGTGCTATTTCAAATATGCTTTGCTCCGCAAGATCCAAAATTTTTTCCGATTCCATATTTTCAGCAAAACCCGATTCGACTATTTGCGAAGCGGTCTTGATAAGCTTTCTGAGCATAGACTTTTCCGCCACTATTTTCGCATACTGCTCAGCATTTTGAGATGACGGAATTTCCGTCGCAATAGTAAGCACTGTAGCCCTTCCGCCTATACGTTGCAAAACCTGTCTGGTTTTTAATTCTTCACATACGAGCAACGCATCTACTTCTTTCCCATTTTTTGCCATTCCTTCGATTGCAAGATAAATTTCACGATGCGCTTCTCCGTAAAAATCCTCTACGGACAGAATCTCGAGCATCGAATGCAACGCATCCTTATCTATCATAGCTGCTCCGAGTACATATCTTTCAGATTCCAGACTGCTCGGCATTACTCTTGTATTTTCTCCCATTTTTAAATCGTTACGCTCACCTTTACTTTTCCGACTACTTCTGTAAATAGCTTAACTTCAACTTCATAATCTCCAACGGCTTTAATCGGATTTTCCATAACAAATTTTTTCTTATCAATAGTTATATTATGCTGCTTTTTTAGTTCATCTGCAATATCCTTACTTGTAATGGAACCGAATAATCTACCTGAATCACCACCTTTTGTCACAATTTTAACAATCGAGGTTTTCAAAGTTTCTGCGAGTTTCTCAGCTCTTTCCTTGTCCTGTAGTCGTTTTTCTTCCATCAACGCCTTTTGTTTTTCCAAATTCTTTACATTTCCCTCTGTAGCTTCTTTTGCAAGACCCTTTGGAATTAACATATTTCTGGCGTATCCGTCACTCACCTTTACAACATCGCCTGCTTTACCGCTCCCTTTCACATCTTTCAAAAGTATCACTATCATATTTATTTCTCCTTTTCGTTTTTCTTAGATTCGAATATAGCCTGAGTGATTCGCTTAATTTCCTGTAAAGCCTCCTCCGGCGACATTGAAACTTGCGCACCGGCTGTGGTTAGATGCCCTCCGCCTCCAAGTTTTTCCATTATTGTTTGAACATTTAAATCGCCTAGAGAACGAGCACTTATTATCGTTGCTCCTTTACCGTTTCTCCCTGCTACAAAACTTGCTTTTACATTTTTTATTGTCAAAAGTTCGTCCGCCGCCTGCGCATTTATCACTTGTATATCCGGATGAATTACAGGACTTGCAGAATATGCCATGCCGTTTTCATCAACTTCGGAATTTGCTATGCAAGATGCTCTTATCTTGAACACATCTATATCTGTTTGAAAAAAGCGCTTTACCATTGCTGTGTCTGCCCCTGATCTCCTGAGCCAAGATGCCGCTTCAAACGTTCTAACACCGGTTTTTATGGCAAATCTATTTGTATCCATTGAAATTCCTGCAAGCAAAACCTCCGCTTCAAGTTTAGCAATGCTCTTTTTTTCTCCCGAATACTGGAGCATCTCAGTTACAAGCTCACAAGTAGAAGATGCATATGGTTCCATGTAATACAAAATCGCACCCTCAATAAATTCCTCTGCTTTTCGGTGATGATCGATTACCACTATTTTTTGTGTCAAATCAAGTAATTCTTTGCACTCTGTAAGACTGGGTCTATGCGTATCGACCACAACAAGTACTGTATTTTTATCTACTAATGTCATAGCTTTTTCACTATTAACCATTTGATATTGCTCTGTAGATTTAATTTGCTCATATACATAAGAAAGTGTGTCATAATAATTATTTATTACTATGTATGCATCTTTTCCTCGAGTTTTAGCAATTCTATACATACCGATAGCCGCTCCGAATGCATCCATGTCCGGGTTTTTATGTCCCATAATCACCACTTTGTTAGCTTCGTCCATAAGTTGATGAACTGCATGAGCTATGATTCTGGATTTCCCTTTATTGCCTTTTTCAACAGTCTGCGTTTTACCCCCGAAATATTCCAAATCTTTATCAGTTTTGACTACAGCCTGGTCTCCGCCTCTACCCAATGCCAAATCCAATGCTGAAAGTGCATATGCTTCTGTTTTTGTTAAATTTTCGCCACCTGCCCCAAGCCCTATGCTCAAGGTTACCGGAAAATCCGCCTCGGTTTCAATATTACGAATATCATCAAGTATCGACACTTTGCTTTCAACTATCTTATCAAGGTACGACTGTTGCAAAATCATCATATACAAATTAGCCTTGTAACGAACTATAACTGCATCCCCTTTTGCCGCCCACTGCCTAATCATCTTGTCTATTTCTGTACTTAGCGTTAGTTTTTTATCCTCCGCAGTGCTGGCTGTAAGTTCATCATAATTATCAACATTTATTATAGCTATGCAAGATTTTTCTTTGGTATATTTTGACAGTATATTTTCATACTCCGTAATATCAAAAAAATACAATGCAATATGTTTCTTTTCTGTTATATCTATTTCTTGCGCTCTAAGTTTAAATACTTTTTCATTGCGGTCAAGCGTAAAATTCTTATCATTGAAATCTGCTGCAAAAATATCTGCAATTTTTATATTTGTAAGCGCAAAAATATCTGCATCTATTATGTTGTCATATTTAAAAACCTGATCAATATATTTGCTTGCTTTTATTACCTTCCCTTGCTCATTTATAATGCACATCGGAAAAGGTACATATCCTACAAGCAATTTTTCAGTTCTGTTGCGCCTTGTTAATTCTCCCTTGCTCAAATTTAAATCTTTTTGCAATTTCCACCTCAAATTCTTTCTAAAAAGTAAATTTCAGATTTTCTATCTATTTTAACACAAAATCGCAAAAATTATAAGCCCTAATAAAAAATATGCCGATGTAGCCTGCTTTATTGCAAGATTACTACCATCGGCATATTTTAAATTCAAGTTATATTATCTTTCTACTACAAGGCTTGTTCCCTGTCCGCCACCTATGCAAAGTGTTGCAAGGCCGGTCTTAGCATTTCTTCTCATCATTTCGTATATCAAAGTGATAAATATCCTTGTTCCGGATGCCCCGATCGGATGTCCTATAGCGATTGCACCACCATTAACATTAGTCTTTTCAGGATCCAATCCCAAATCTGTTCTAACTGCAAGTGACTGCGCAGCAAAAGCCTCATTTGCTTCTACAAGATCTATATCTTTAATCGTCAAACCCGCTTTTTTCAATGCTTTTTCAGAAGCAGGAACCGGACCTATACCCATTATAGTAGGATCAACACCTGCAGATGCATAAGCCTTAATTGTGCAAAGCGGTTTGATTCCAAGTTCGTCTGCTTTTTCCTTCGACATCACGACTACAGCAGCACCCGCATCGTTAATTCCTGATGCATTTGCGGCAGTTACAACACCATCTTTCTTAAATGCAGGTTTCAACTTAGCTACTTTATCAATAGTTGTTCCGAATTTAGGGAATTCATCAGTATCAAATACCAGCGGTTCGCCTTTTCTTTGTGGAATTTCAACCGGTACAATTTCATCTTTAAACTTTCCGGCTTTTATAGCAGCTTCTGCTCTATTCTGAGAAATTACAGAAAATTCATCCAACTGTTCACGAGTTATTCCCCACTGCTGTGCTATATTCTCTGCCGTAATACCCATATGATAATTGTTGAATGCATCTGTAAGTCCGTCATTTACCATCATATCCACAATTTGAGTATTGTTCATTCTAGCTCCGTATCTGCCTGTTGGAAGTGCGTAAGCTGTCTTTGACATATTTTCAGCACCGCCTGCAACCACAATATCCGCATCCCCCGCTTTAATCATCTGTGCAGCAAGCGAAATGGATCTAAGTCCCGAACCGCAAACTTTATTTATTGTCATTGCCGGTACTTCCTTCGGAATTCCCGCATCAAGTGAAATCTGCCTAGCTATGTTCTGACCTAATGCACCTTGAAGTACACAGCCCATTACAACTTCATCTACCTGCTCGGGTTTAATCCCTGCTCTCTTAATTGCTTCTTTAACAGCAATAGCACCCAGCGTTCTTGTAGGTACATCCTTAAGTGTTCCGCCAAAGCTACCGATTGGAGTTCTAGCCGCGCTTACAATTACAACTTCTCTCATTTTTTCCCTCCTTATATATAGTGAGATTTCTCACTCTATTGATAATTAAGAATCACTTAACCTAATTTATTTTATCACAACTTATATTCTGTTTCAAGTTGATAATTTTTTTGCAATTTGAAGCATTAGAGCACATTCAAGACGTTTCCTGTGTAGTTTGCAACCTATTTCATAAACTCCTTCTATTTTACCCGCATAATGTTCCGCATTTGCTGCGCAGCCTCCACTGCAATACATTCTTGCAAAACAATCATCGCATTCCTTGTGTGAATATATGTTGCATGATTTAAAACGGTCGAATATATCGGTTTTGATAATTCCGTTATCCAAATCGCCTATGCAAAATTCTTCTTCACCAACAAATTGATGACATGGATATAATTCTCCGTTTGGGGTAACCGCAAGGTATTCAGTACCTACGCCACAGCCCGAAATCCTCTTGCTGATACAGGGCCCTCCCTCCAAATCTATGTTGAAGTGATAAAAATTAAATTCATTTTCTTTTCGCTTAAATCTGCGCAACATCTCCGCTGCAAGCTTATCATACTGATCATAAATCTTCGGTAAATCTTCATCCCGAATTGCATATGGCTCATCGTCTGAACAGACCACCGGTTCAAGCGAAATTTCCTTAAATCCCAAGTCCGCTATATGCATCACATCCTCAAAAAAATCAAGATTGTAACGAGTATATGTCCCGCGCACGTAATAATCTTTGTGTCCCCTGGATTCCGCAAAATCTATAAACTTCGGTACTACAATATCATAAATTCCATTTCCTCCCTTTGTAACACGAAAGCGATCATTTACCTCTTTTCTACCATCAAGGCTCATAACCACATTACACATATACTTATTAGAAAATTTGATAACATCATCGTCTACCAACAAACCGTTTGTAGTTAAGGTGAATCTGAAATTTTTACCCGCTTCAACTTCTATACTTTTAGCATATGCGACTAAATCTTTAATCATTTTCCAATTAAGCAAAGGTTCTCCACCGAAAAAATCGACTTCCAAATTTTTCCTCCCCGGCGAATTTGCAATTAAAAAATCAATCGCTTTTTTTCCAACTTCATAATTCATAATCCACTTGGAATCGTCATTATATTCACCTTCACCTGCAAAACAATAAGTACATGCGGCATTGCACGAATGCGCAATATGCAAACAAATTGCTTTTAAAACAGCTTGACGATTCTTAAAATTTGAAGCTATCGGTTTGAAAACATCTTCTGAAAACAGTTCTTTGGATTTTATAAGTTCATCTATATCTTCAAATACTTCATCTATATCCTTTTTTGTAACATCCGGATTGTCCCTATATTCGTAAATCAAGTCTGCTGCAATTTCTTCGCGACTCATTTCGTCATTCATCCTATCAATTATCTCGTAAGAAAGTTCATCCAAAACATGGACTGCTCCGCTGTTTACATCCAATGCTATATTATATCCGTTATTTTTAAAAATATGTACCATTTAATTATCTGATGCTTCTCCTTCTTTTGATTCATGCTCAGATTCATTTGCGAGCATTTCCTCTTTCATCTTTCGTTCTATCTCTCGTTTAACTGCCGCATTTACCTTTCTAACTTTAGGTTTTTTTTGAAATTTCGGTAAAATCGCAAATATCTTTGAAAGCTTAGAACAAATACTTTTTAAGATTTTTTCTATTTTTTGTTTACGTTCTTCCTTTTTGCACTGCCTGATATATTCTTCTGTCGGTTCTAAAAGGCTTATTATGTGTTCTTTACACGCCAAATCAAATTCTTCATCTGTCAGTTTTGCTAACTTAAGTTCAAACTTTAATTCATTTTCACCAAAATCCTTATTTTCCAAAAGTTCTTTGCTAAAATTTTCCTTACCTCTCAAATTTTCCCTGCGTGCCATCAACCAGATTATAGCTTCATCAAGAGCCTCCTTTATTTCCGATGGTAATTGAACTTCTTTTTCTATCCATTTAAGCCCGATAATTTTGCTATTTATATTTTTTTCTATATAGCTTTCTCTATCCGTCTTTGGGCGTATACCGAATACCTCGGCATCTTGCTTTATATGAATTCTACTATCAAGCAAAGCTCTACCTACAAACAAAATTTTTCCTTCAAGCGCCATCCTGAATGCTATATAATGATCTATTTCAAATCCCGGTGCAAAAGGAACGGCATTTTTTAATTTTTCGGTTTTTATAAGCGCAGTTTCCAATTTGATAGAATTGCTAGTTAAAAAGTGACGGGCAATATTCGCACCCGACTTAAATTCTTCGAAAAGCCCATAACCTAAAAGTGAAGGTGATAAAACTTCTCCCTCCTCATTTATAACCCGAGCATCTGAATATGCAAGTACCGCATCTTCATCCTCCTGCATAGCTAAAACCAACCTCAAAATCTTGTTTTTATCCCAGTCATCATTTTGTGTTGAAAAGGCTACTAAATCGCTTTCTGCCATTTCAACCAGCTTTTCACAAGTTTTTGCCATGCCAAGATGTTTTTCATTAACTTCTACCCTTACTTCAACATTTGTGACAACACGAAGTGCTACTCCAAGCAAATCTTCTCTATCCAAAACTTCAGATGCATCATCAAGTATCAATATGCTTATGTTATCATATGACTGCGCATCAATACTTCTTAATTGTTCTATGAAAACTTTTCTCTGCGGATTGTATGTCGGTACCAATACGGTAACGCTTGGATTTATAATAGGTCTTTTTAATTTTCCAAAATTTTCTTTGTATAATTTTTTTTGTCTGGCTTCCTCTTTTTTCTGTTTTTTCCTTTCTGCCGCTAATGCCCTTTTCTCTGCTCGTTTTTCTTTTCGTTCTTCGGCGCGCTTAAGCTTATCTTCTTTTGCCTGTTGCTTTTGCTGTCTTTTTTGTGCGGCAATAAGCGTCTTATATTCACTCTCTGAAATTTCTTCTTCCGCATCGGGATCTATATATTCACTGTCATCAGTCTCTGTTTCAACTGCAAATATATCGAAATCATCATCAAGTGTTTTAATACCATCCATAGGATCATCATCGAGAGTTTTGATTCCCTCCATAGGATCGTCATCCAATGTATTAATTCCTGACATGGGATCGTCATCAAGTGTTTTAATGCCATCCATCGGATCATCATCAAGCGTCTTAATGCCATTCATAGAATCATCGTCCAAAGTCTTGATTCCATCCATAGGATTATCATCAAGAGTCTTAATTCCAAGCATAGGATCAAAACCTGTTAGTATAGCTTCTGGCTGTTCTTCCATCCATCCAAGTTTTATTGCCCTTCGTTGAATTTCATCTTCATCCAAAGCTTTTACTTCATCACTTTCTTCTACCGCCTGTTCTTTCGGTTCATCAACAATCTCTGTTTTTCCATTTTCTTCTACCATTTGATTGTCCCCCTATGCCTTACATACTTCACAATAAAAAATTCGATTTAATCCTGCATAATCTTTAATAACATCTATATTACTATAATTCCCTGACTGCTTTGCAAGTTCTTCTATTTCTTCTTTTTGGTCATATCCGATTTCCATAAGCAGAATCCCATTTTTTGTAAGATG
>JBQMYS010000033.1:0-17529 GCA_052173355.1 Eubacteriales bacterium
GATTTTTTTCAAAATTTCTTTTCTAACAGTTGCTATTTTTTTAATTTTGTGCTAACATATATAGCTAACACAAAGGAAAGGTAGCGATATGCAAGCTGAAAAAAAAGTAAAAGACCAAGGCAGGTTATTTGTTGTTTCCGGTCCTTCCGGAGCGGGAAAAGGCACCATTTGTCAAGCACTTTTGCAGAAAAAAAAGGACATAGAGTTATCTATTTCCATGACTACAAGAAAACCTAGAAGTACGGAAGCCGAGGGCATAAACTACTACTTTGTTAGTGAGGAGACCTTTCTTTTAGGAATTGAAAACGGTGATTTGCTCGAATATGCAAAAGTCTACGGTAATTATTACGGCACTCCTAAACAAAAAGTTTTAGATAAACTTGCAGAGGGTAAAGATGTCATACTCGAGATAGATATTCAAGGTGCTATGAAAGTACGCGAAGCCTATCCTGAAGCTATATATGTTTTCATATTACCTCCGTCTATGGCAGAACTTAGAAAAAGAATTACAGGTAGAGGTACTGAAACCGAAAGTGCCATAAGTATGCGCATGAATGAAGCATTAAAAGAAATTTCTTATATTGATAAATACGATTATTGCGTTGTAAACGGAGATTTGGAAGAAGCTGTAAATCGTGTTTTTGCAATCATAACAACCGAGCATTGTCGCGTTACCGAATCCGTTTTATTTATGATTAAAGATTATGAGGAGGAATTATAATGCTATATCCATCTATAAACCTAATTAGAGAAAAGGCTGACAGCCGATACACAATAGTAGTTTTAGCTGCAAAACGCGCACGAGATATTATCGACGGAAAACCTAAATTGACTGAAGCCGAGACAAACAAACCGGTTTCAATCGCAGCTCACGAAATCGCAGAAACGCTGATTACCTACTCAAGACCTAATATGTAATTTGCAGATGTTTTAATAAAAAAACTAAGGAATTCTAATTTTCCTTAGTTTTTTGTTTTCACTTCAGTAAAATTATTTTATTACCTCTTATCTATCGGCACATACTCTTGATGATTCTGTGCACTTTCGTATGCAGGACGCATAATCTTGCTTCCTTCACTTAATTCTTCCAGCCTATGCGCACACCACCCTGACAACCTTGCAGTTGCAAAAAGCGGAGTTGCTATCTCAATAGGAATATTTAGAGCTTTATAAACAAACCCTGAATACAAATCCACATTTGCCGGCATAGGTTTACATACACCCTTTACGTCACAATAAAGTTGCGCTCCTTTTTTTTCTATAAACTCATAAAGCGCAAATTGCTCTTGCATACCGCTTTGATCTGCGAGTTTTTTAGCCATCTTTTTCAGCATAACCGCACGAGGATCCGACAATGTATAAACCGCATGACCCAGTCCGTATATAAGCCCGGAGCGGTCATTTGCTTCTCCTTTTAACACTTTTATTAAGTATTCTTCAACCTTTTTATAATCCGTAATATCCTTCACATTTTCTTTCAAATCGTCAATCATATTTATAACCGCAAGATTTGCTCCGCCATGCCTAGGTCCTTTTAATGAACTTACTGCAGATGCAATCGCACCATATGTGTCGGTACCTGTCGAAGATACCAAATGCGTTGTAAACGATGAGTTGTTACCGCCACCATGTTCTGCATGAAGTATCAATGACAAGTCCAAAAGCTTTGCTTCCAAATCTGTATATTGCCCTGTCTTTCTAATCATCCTAAGTATATTTTCCGCAGTGCTTATGCTCGGTATAGGAGTATAAAAATGTAAGCTTTTTTTATCATACGCCGCTCTCTTTGCTTGAAAACCATATGAAATGAACGCAGGAAAACTGCCAATCAACCTTATCGACTGCCTTAATACGTTTTCCAAACTCGTATCATCAGGATTAGGGTCATATGAATACATTGCAAGCACGCTGCGCGCAAGCTTATTCATAATATTTCTTGAAGGAGCTGTCATTATCATATCACGAGCAAAATTTCCCGGAAGTTCCCTTTTGCTTCCTAAGATTTCGCAAAACTCCGTAAGTTGTACTCTCGTAGGCAATTTACCGAACAGCAAAAGATATGTAGCTTCTTCAAACCCGAATCTATTTTCTGAATTTACATTTTTTACTAAATCTTCGACATCATATCCTCTATAATAGAGTTTACCCTCTGTAGGTATCTTATTCCCGTTAGTGTCATAATCATAACCTATGACCTGTCCTACTCTTGTCAATCCGACAACAACTCCGGTACCGTCGGCGTTTCGAAGTCCTCTTTTTACATCCTTTTGAACATACAGTTCATCTTTTATCAAATCCGTATTTTTAAGTATTTCTACCTGTTTTTTATAAAATCTGTCTTCTGCTTGTCTTTCAGCACTATTATTTTGCTCAAAATCAGTTTCTTTTAGATCATAAAATGTCATATTTTTGTATCCTCCAATACATTTAACGTCATTATTGTACCATTAAATCTCTCTTTTTTCAATAGGAACAGCTCTTGTCAAATTTTTTCATTGTTTTTTTAACTAATATAAAATTTCGAATAAATTTGTTATTCTTATAGATTTACTTTAATTTTTATCGAATTTTTAAAAAACTTATATTTTTTTCTAAAATAGCTTGTAATGTATTTTGTTTTAAGATATAATCTAGATAAATAATATTCCACAAGCTATATCTTCAGAGTTTGTGGCTGAAAGGAAGGTGAAGAAGTTGAATATTACTGACGTCAGAGTTCGCAAAATAAGCGATGAAGGTAAAATGAAAGCTGTGGTTTCTGTAACATTTGATGATGAGTTTGTTGTCCACGACATTAAAGTCATAGATGGTCAAAACGGATTATTTATAGCAATGCCTAGCAGAAAAATGGGCGATGGAGATTACCGCGATATCGCGCACCCCTTACGTTCCGAAACTAGAAATAGGATGAAAGACGCAATTTTGGAAGCCTATGAAAATGACGAGATAGAAGAGGCATAATTCACTGGAATTTGATACTGGAATTTACTTAATTTGAGATACTAGATTTAAAAAAAGCTGTGTAATCACACACAGCTTTTTTTAATGCCGCCTAAATATAAAACATTTTTTCTGCTTTCAAATCTGTCAATCAATAACTCATTTTTAATATAAAGCGCCTCAAATTTATCTATCGGTATAGGTCTGCTATACAGATAACCTTGCACATAATCACATCCGAACTCGGTAAGTATTTGAAGTTGCTCAGGTTCTTCAACACCTTCTGCAACTGTCACAATATCCAGCGTTTTTGCCATATCCACTATAAACTTTAATATACTTTTCGCCTTATCGCTTTCTTTTAACCCTTCAATAAATGCCAAATCTATTTTCAGCTTATCCACCTGCGCATTTCTAAGCATATTAAGTGAAGAATAACCGGAACCGAAATCATCCATTATCACTTTAAACCCGAATTTTCGAAGTTGCGACATGGTACTCATCATTACCTGCGGATTATCCATATACGCCGTTTCCGTAATTTCAAATTCTATATACTTTGAATCCACACCTGATTCATCTACTATATTCTTGATTTTAGATGCTATATGTGCATCAAACAAATCTACTCGCGATACATTTATTGAAATCGGAATCTGCCGTTTTCCCTCTTTCTTCCATTTTGTGAGCAAATTGCAAACTTCCCTCAAAACATACTCGTCAAGCCACTTAATAAATCCGTTTTCCTCAAAAATCGGTACAAATTCAGCAGGACTCAAAAGCTTCCTTTCCGGATGTTCCCATCGAATTAAAGCTTCCGCCGCTTCTATCTCTCCGTTTTTTAAATAACACTGAGGTTGCAAATAAACTTTAAACTCTCCGTTTTTTAACGCCTCATTTTTCCTGCTTACCAGTTGTTGTTGCTCAAAATACTTCTTTTCTATAAACTTTTCATAATATCCGACATCACTACCGTTGCTTTTCTTTGCTTCATGCACTGCGAGTTTCGCCTTTGCGCACATATTCGCAACCGATTCTTCAATATTTTGCGCTTCATAAATTCCGATAGCAAACGTAACTTCGTAATTTAGAACTTTTGAATTATATATAGCATTCTCAAAAATAGCATAGTCCATCTTCGCAAAATCCGTTTTTTTCATGCAAACAGCAAATACGTCCGCTCCTATCCTGCCTACGATAGCCCTATTTTCAAGTTTGTTTTTCAATTCCGTTGCAAGTTCCACCAATATTGCATTTGATTTATCTACGCCTAACACCGCATTTGTCAAACTGAAATTTCGTATATCCAACCTTAATATACAAAAACTTCCAACACGATTTTGGATAAATGTCCGAGATGCCGTATAAAATCCTTCCGCATTAAGCAAACCTGTCAAATTATCGTAATTGATCATGTTCCACAGCTTTTTCTTAGCTTTTAATTCTTCTTCCACATCACGTATAATCAAAATGAGTTTCACAGCTTCGCCCTCGATGTTATTCAAGACTTTCGAAGTTATTTCATAATGCCTGAAACCATCTTCATCATAACGAAAACCTATAGTCACACTTACCAATTCGTTGCTACTTCGCTGTATATCAAAAATACTCCGCGCCTTAGAGCGATCTTCTTCCAATATTCCGGAATTTTTTTCTACAATCTCGTCACAATCAAATGCCTCACAATCCGGGTTATTTGCCCCACAAAGCCAATATCCGTTTCCGCCCTTTTTTGCGATTACATTATATTCTGCGAGCATTGTTTTATGAGTTTCTCCTGCATCTTGTTCAATGCAATTAAGTAATAAATCTTCAACAAATGTTCTGCTTTTCATTTTGTACCCCGCTTGCCAGCTTACAACGTCCTACCTAACTATAGCAAAACGTAACATATATGAATAATGCTTCTAGTAAATAAAGTATACTATACATTGTTAAACATTACAATATAATTTGAAAAGTTTTTATTGTTTTTATAATTCCATTATTATCAAATATACATCCTAAATCCGTTCTCAATATTAGCATTGGCTAACTTTACAGTATTTTCAACCTTTTCGTATATTAAACTTTTATCCAAATGATTTAAAAATTTTATAATATATTTTTTTTGTTTTTTATCCGTAATTTCATGCTCCGCAAATTTGTGCTCACTTATCATTAGTGGAATCGCTCCAAACGCATTTTTATTCATTTCATGCGCATAAAACACCTTTGAAAACCCCATTTGATAAATCATTTTTTCTGCTTCGCCGTTAATAATGTTCATACCGTAATCTGCAAATAATTCGATTTTTTTATCTTTAAGCAAATTCAACGCTCCTAAATTGCCTATATAAATCCCATTATTCCCTGCAAGTTCCAATATTTTCGATAAATTTTTCCTTACATATCTATCGTGTTTGCCTGTAGAAATCGGAAAAATATATGGAATCAATGCAATTTCGCTTTCTATTTGTGCATTGTTTTGAAAATCCGACAGGAAAGTTTCAACTTGCTTACCTTTTTCCAAAAGATCCCAAACTGAAATTATCAATTTTGTTTTGCTGATTTTTCCATTTTTCTCTAAAATCATCAATAACTCTGCACACAATTTACATGATTTTTCATTAACCTCATGAAAATATATTTCAAACTCGTTCTTACAAATTGAATTTTTTATTTTTTCAAGCTGAATTTCATTCAAATAAAATTTTTCCAATTTGCGTTTTCCCGCCTTAATTGCTTCAAGCTTAAAGACAGCTTCACGCCTAAGCTCATTCAAAGCAGAAATCGGCAAGCTGACATCATCATCCAATATACAAGAAAAATTTACAAGTTCAAACGGTGTAGTTCCCAATTTTGCCAGTTGCTTTTCCACTACCTCGCTCGAAAGCGATAAGTTGTAAGCATGTTCCGCTTTTGTTTTTCCGGTTACATATATTTCCTTTCCTGCGCTTGACGCTGTAAGAATTGGAAATTCATTTTTTTTGATTTCGATTTTCATATCAATCTTAGATTTTCTAAGTCCTTTTCCACGTTCAACACGAAAAACGCTTTCAGAAGCTGCAAGCATTTGAGTTTTGTCGCTTATTTTATAAAGCGGATCGCCACATTTTACATTTCCCCTTATATCCCCGATGCGAAATCGACCTTTGCCCCTATTTTTTACATAACTCAAAACATTTCCGGAAAGTTCCGAATTTGCAAACTCTACACCGTCGCCTACATTTAACACATTATCATTTTCAAGTTTTACATCAACCAAGGTTTCACTTACCTTGCAGATCGCATTTCCTATATAAATCCCTTGATGTTTGGCAAGTTTTTTAGACATAAAACTCTCGCCTTGATTGCCGAAAAAATAGGCGCTTGTAAAATTCCCTCTATTAAAAATTTGCGCTAAATCGCGCATATCTTCTACTGCAACTTGATATTCCCCATTTTCTTTATATTTATCTAAATATTTCCTGTAAAGTTTACAAACAACCGCAACATACTCCGCGGACTTCATTCTGCCTTCAATCTTTATGCTGCTCACACCTGCTTCGGAAATTTCTTTCAGATATTCAATACAAGACATATCCTTCGGACTTAAAACATGCGCATTTTGTCCTGATGAATTAAATTTCATCCTGCAAGGCTGAGCGCACTCCCCTCTATTACCGCTTCTGCCACCTATATTATTTGAAAATTGACACTGCCCGGAATAACATATACAAATTGCACCATGCACAAATACCTCTATTTCAACATCTGTTTGCAATGCTATATGCTTTATATCATCTAGGGTATTTTCTCTTGCCAAAACAACTCTCGAAAACCCCAATTCTTTTGCTTGTAATACACCATCCAAATTATATATGCTTGCCTGCGTAGACAAATGAATTTCAAAATCCGGAATGTGTTTTTTTATCATAGCTGCAAAACCCAAATCTTGGATTATCAATGCATCCGTCCCTATCTCATACAGAAATTTCGCATACTCCAGCGCCTTAATCAGTTCTTCATCATATAGTAATATATTTGTAGTTACATAAACTTTTACATCATACGCGTGCGCAAATTTTACGGCTTCTTCCAATTCTTCATTGTCAAAATTTTTTGCATTTTTGCGTGCATTAAAAAACTTCCCACCCAAATAAACAGCATCCGCTCCATTTTCAACAGCTGCGAAAAGTTCACGCATACCGCTTGCAGGTACGAGAAGTTCCGGCACCTTTCTTTCAAATTGTCCTTTTTCCATGATACACCGATTTTATCTGTTAAACAAGAAATGTATAACATCTCCATCTTTCACAATGTACTCTTTACCCTCGGAACGCAATAAGCCTTTTTCTCTGGCAATTCCCAAGTTACCTTCACATTCTACAAGTTTATCATACGCTATCGTTTCTGCACGAATAAATCCCTTTTCAAAGTCTGTATGTATTTTACCGGCTGCCTGTGGCGCTTTTGTACCGTTCATGATAGTCCATGCTCTGACCTCCGGCTCTCCCGCTGTCAAGTATGAAATCAAATTTAAAAGTTTATACGATGCTTTAATCAATTTATCAAGACCTGATTCTTCAATTCCAAGTTCTTCCAAAAACATTTCTTTCTCATCATCTTCAAGCTGTGCTATTTCTTCTTCAACCTTAGCAGAAACTACTACAACTTCCGCTTTTTCCGCCTGTGCATACTCCCTTACGGCATTTACATACTTGTTTTCATTATCTTTTGAAACTTCATCTTCCGCGACATTTGCAACATAAATAATAGGTTTGTAAGATAGCAAGCCCAGACTTTCCACAAACTGCGTTTTTTCTTCATCCAAATCAAGTACCCTTGCGGATTTGCCTTCTTCAAGTATCTTCATTACAGTATTGAGAATATCAAGTTCCCCCTGCAATGTCTTGTCACCTTTCAAATTTTTTTGAGTTTTCTGTATTCTTCTTTCCATTACTTCCATATCCGAAAGAATTAACTCCGTATTTATTGTTTCTATATCTGAAATAGGATTTATTTTACCATCGACGTGCACAACATTTGAGTCCTCAAAGCACCTTACCACATGAACTATTGCTGCAACCTCTCTGATATGTCCCAAAAACTTGTTGCCAAGTCCTTCTCCTTTTGATGCTCCTTTTACCAAACCTGCTATATCATAAAATTCAATACTCGTATATATAGTTTTTTTTGCTTTATATAAATCCGTCAAAACCCTTAATCTCTCGTCCGGAACTGTTACAACTCCGACATTAGGTTCAATCGTACAAAAAGGATAATTTGCAGCTTCCGCACCTGCCTTTGTAATAGCATTAAAAAGCGTACTTTTGCCAACATTCGGCAAACCTACTATTCCCAATTTCATATTTATATTTACCTGTCCGAAAATCTTTAATTTATCTAGATTTTCGCCTTTCCTTGTTTTTTATTTTCGATCTTTTGTATATACCGGTCTATTCAATTTCTGTTATGCCTGCAGGTGGCATAGCGCAAGAAATCATATTCCTGCCTTTATCCTTGGATATGTATAGCTGTTCATCCGCCACTTCTCGTAAATCAAAGTAATCAAACACATTCGAAGCTAAAGTATTGGCAAGTCCCATGCTCACACTTACCGAAATGCATTCATCCTGAAATTCAATACATACATTCGATATTTCTTTCCTTATATTTTCACAAAAATGTATAAATTTTTCATAATTCCATCCAAAAGACACAATTTCAAATTCATCGCCACCTATGCGTATCAAATATATTTTTTGTTTTTGTTTACAAGCGTTTTTTACCACTTTTGAAATAGTCTTTATAGTATTGTCGCCGACTTCATGCCCGTATTTTGTATTATAATCTCTAAAATTGTCAATATCCAAAAACGCCATAGATATATTAGGTGTTTTACTGTAATTAAACATAGGTATTATACGAGAAGATACAAACTTTCTGTTATATGCCTGCGACAGTTCATCTATCAATATATCATCCGACAGTTCAAACATCTTATTCACACTAATGCTAACCAATTTAAGAGCAATATTTAAAAAAACGCACGAAAGCAATAAACATGCAATTTGTATTTCGTAAAAAGTTATATCTTCTTTTGTATTCATACCGCGCATATATTGTGAATATATTACAACTAAATTTACAAATATCGCATATACATATGCCAAAGTTACGAGCATCGCATCACAATAAACTATCAATATGGATATCATCGGTATAATATAAACGAACGTTGCCGGCTCTCGCGTTGTAAATATAGTAAATGTATAAAAAATACAGTATCCTATTACAGCATAATACTTAATCCTTAAATCCGCGCCCCCCGAAACCTTATTTTTAGCGATAGTTACAATCAAAGGGACATACACCACCGTTAAAAAACCGACAGTGTATTCAAAACTTCTAAGCCCTTTAAGCACCTCAATTATATATGCAACCGACAATACTGTAGAAATAATTATCCAGCTCAGTAGTAATGCTCTGTTTACTCTTTTATTATATTCGATCTTGTCCATACTAAGCCAATCCCCTTAAATAGTATATATATTTATATTATACCCCTTTTTAAACAATTCTAATTTTTTATTTATAAGCATACAGAATTTGTATGTTTTTTAGATAATCTGTATTAAAATATCCGATAGTGTAACATAATTGTGGAGTTTTTCGAAAAATCCGTATCAACTTGAAATCGTTAATATATTAGCCCTATATTGACAAAAATGAAGAAAAAGTATAATATATTATCTATGAATAACAATTTTTCTTTTTTAAAATCCCCTCAGGATGTCAATATGGATTTGGCAAGCAAAGTGAAAAAAAGGAGAAAGGAGAAAAAAATTACACAGGCTATGCTGAGCCGAATGGCAGATGTTAGCCTAGGCTCTATCAAGCGTTTTGAGCGCTTAGGAGAAATATCTTTAAGCTCACTCATAAAGATTGCTTTTGCTCTTGGATATGAAGATGATTTTGACAATCTTTTTGCAAGAAAGGCTTACAGCTCTATTCAGGAGGTAATCGATGAAGGAAAGTAGAGTAATAAAAGTTATTGCAGAGGGCAGAAAAGTCGGAACACTGGTCCAAGCAAATGATAATAGAATCGCTTTTGAATACGACAGTGAATGGATAGAGAATGGTTTTTCCATCAATCCTTTTTCATTACCTCTTCGCAAAGAAATTTTTTTTCCAAGAAATTACAACCCGTTTGAAGGTTTATTCGGCGTATTTTTTGACAGCTTACCCGATGGATGGGGCAGACTTTTGGTCGATAGAATGTTAAGAAAGCAAGGAATTTCAGATGCAAACAGTTTATATCGCCTGGCTTTGGTGGGGCAGTCCGGAATGGGTTTGCTCGAATATGTACCTAGCATAGAATTAAAAAAAGAAGTTGCGGGTCTTGATTTTGATGAAATTGCCATAAGTTGCAAACAATTACTCCAAAGCGCGGAATACGAAAATATTGACACTTTGTTTGAATTGGGAGCTTCTTCAGGAGGTGCGAGACCTAAAATTTTGCAAAAAATACAAAACGAAGATTGGATTGTTAAATTCCCGTCTTCTTACGATAAAAATGAGATTGGTAAAATGGAGTTCGATTATTCAATATGCGCAAGGAAATGCGGCATAAAGATGATGGAAACCAAGTTAATTCCATCGAAGTATCATGAAGGCTATTTTGCTACCAAACGATTTGACAGAAAAGAAGGAAAAAAAGTTCATGTAATATCTGTGAGCGGCTTGCTGGAAACAAGCCATCAAACCCCAAATCTGGACTATAATACATTGATGCAGCTGACAATGAAATTAACCGGTGACTTTTCTGAAGTAGAGAAAATGTATAAACTAATGTGTTTTAACGTATTTGCGCATAATCGTGATGACCATTCAAAGAACTTTTCGTTTCTATTTGATATGAAAAAGAAACTTTGGAAGTTAACTCCGGCTTATGATTTAACATATAGTAAATCTATAGGCGGGGAGCACGCTACTACTGTAAATGATAATGGTAAAAATCCTGATATTTCTCATATATTAGAAGTGGCAAAGAAGGCTAAAATGAATTTATCAAAAGCAGAAACTATTGCAAAAAAGATTTATGAAACAGTGCAAACAGATTTAAAAGAGTATTTGTACTGATTCTTAATAGCCCAAAAATTTGACGGTATCATTTCAGTATGCTATATTATGAACTATGAAAAACAATCAATTAGATAGAAAAATTTTACATTGTGATATGAACAATTTTTTTGCAAGCGTTGAACTTTTATCGCTACCCGAACTTGCAAATTTCCCTGTTGCCGTTTGCGGAAATCCGGAAGAAAGGAAAGGAATAATACTTGCAAAAAATAATTTAGCAAAAAAAGCCGGTGTTGTAACCGCTGAAACAATTTGGTCTGCAAAGAAAAAATGTCCTACACTTAGACTTATACCGCCGCACTATGATAAATATAAAGAATATTCAAAATTGATAAATCAAATTTATTACAGATATACGGATTTAATTGAACCGTTCAGTATAGATGAATCTTGGCTTGATGTAAGCGACAGCACTGTACTTTTCGGCGATGCGCAGCATATAGCAAATTCTATACGAAGCACTGTGAAATCCGAACTTGGTTTAACTCTTTCCATTGGCGTTTCTTTTAACAAAATTTTTGCAAAAATGGGAAGTGAATACAAAAAGCCTGATGCTACCACTATAATATCTCGCGAAAACTTCCGTCAAATTCTCTGGCCTTTGCCGGTAGGGGAGTTTTTTTTCGTCGGTAAAGCCTCCGCAAAAAAACTCGAAGGGCTAGGTATCAAAACAATAGGTGCCCTTGCCCACGCTGACGGCACAGCCGTAAGCACCTTACTCGGCAAATCGGGACTCGCACTTATAGCTTACGCTAACGGTTTCGCAGATGCAAATGTTAAACCATACGGACAAACCGAACTGCCCAAATCCATAAGTCACGCCATAACATTTGCCCGAAATCTTTCCCGCCGCGACGAAGTCTCGGCGGCTCTGCGAAACCTTGCGGATATGGTGGCTTTTCGGCTACGACGAAAAGCCCTCTATGCAAATGCAATTAAACTCGAAATTAAAGATCCGCATTTTCAAGTTTCATCACATCAAAAAAAGCTTTTTACATCTACAAATTCAACCGATGAAATCTACGAAACTGCTCTTACGCTTTACAAAACATTTCCTAAAAGACCGAAATCTATTCGCTTATTTTCACTTGCCGCTTTAAATCTAACCCCTGTAAAAGAAAGTGAACAATTAAGTTTTTTTGACGCGCCCGATTTTGAAAAAGAAAAAGGAGCCAGGCTCGATTTTGCCATAGACTCCATTAGAAACAAATTCGGTGCTTCCTTAGTTCAATATGCAAGTAACATTCACCAAAATGAAGATTAAAAAAATCACTTTTACTTTCTCTTTTTTCCCGATTTTTTAGCAGATGTTTTACCGTACTCACGTTTAGCAGTTTTCTGCGATGTTCTTCCTCTACTTCGCTGATTGCCGCCTTTTTGTTTAAACATACGTTCAAATTTATTTTTCCTTTTAAACGTATAATCATCATCCAGTTCGGATTCTTCATAATTTTTAGAATCAAGTTCGCTAAATTTCATCTTAAATAAGGCAGCTGCAACATCCAATGTCGTAAACTCAGGCAATTCATCGAGTATCTGCTCTATGACATCCGTATACTTTGCAAATCCACCCTTCAAAATTGTCTCAACTACTTCTTTTATCGCGGCTTCCTGTTTAGTAATTTCTATACTTACAATCGTAGGCGGTTTTGTTCTGATTATTTTTGATTTAGTATATCTTTCTATATCTCGAAGCTTATATAAATCTTTCCCGAATGCAAACGAATACGAAATTCCTTTCTTACCCGCTCTGCCGGTTCTTCCTATTCTGTGAACGTAATATTCTTCATCATTTGGTATATCGTAATTGAAAACCGCTTCGATCCCGTCAACATCTATCCCCCTTGCGGCAACATCGGTGGCAACCAAAAGTTCCACCTGACCGTTTCTAAACTTGCTCATAACGCGATCTCGTTCACGTTGCTTCATATCACCATGCAAGGCTTCTGCCGAATATCCTCTCGCCTGAAGGCTGCTGCAAAGTTCGTCTACTTTCCATTTCATATTACAAAATACAATTCCAAGTTTTATATTCCTGACATCTACAAGTCTGCAAAGCAATTCGAGTTTTGACTTTTCGCGCACCTCTATATAAAACTGTTCAATCGTATCTATGGTAATTTCCTTTTGAAGTGTTACTACATGCTCGGGATTTTTCATATAAGAATCCGCTATTTCGAGTATTCCCTTCGGCATCGTTGCAGAAAACAGCATAGTCTGCCTATCTGATGAAATTTCTTCAAATATTGAATCAATATCATCTCTAAAACCCATATTAAGCATTTCATCAGCTTCATCCAAAACCGCAATTTTTAAATTTTGAAGCTTCAAAGTGTGCCTTCTCATATGATCCATTACTCTACCCGGTGTGCCGATTATGATTTGGGGCTTATTTTTTAACGCTGTAATTTGTCTTTCTATCGGTTGCCCACCATAAATAGCAAGCGTTTTAATTCCTTTATGAAATTTGCAAAGATTTCTGATTTCATCTGCCACCTGTATTGCAAGTTCTCTCGTAGGACACAATACCAAAACCTGTACTCCCGACTGTTTAGGATCTATCAGTTCAACCGCAGGTATTCCGAATGCGCACGTCTTTCCTGTTCCGGTCTGTGCCTGCCCTATTACATCAAGCCCCCGCATCGCGATGGGTATAGCCTTTGATTGTATAGGTGTTGCTTCTTCAAAACCCATAAAATTCAAAGCCTTTTTTGTACCATCCGATAACATCAATTCATTAAAATTTAAATTTTTCATTTATTAACCTTTCTATTATTCATTTCGTTTACGTCTCTTGCGAATGCCGTTTATTATCAAAAATGCTATCGAAAAGACTACAAATATCGGCATTACCCAATCAAAATACGATGCATCTTCGGAGAGTATATCCACCCAAAGCTGATCCAAATACAAGTTTGTTTTTTCGCTCAAGTGAACAAAACTTCTGTCTTCGGTTTCGAGATTTTTAGGATACAACATATCGTTTTCTTTAATATTTTTAGGTAACAACTCCCATGCCGCCACATTAGGTGTGGAATACATTATATAAAGCGCATTTTCTTTAGCAATCTCAGGCTCGTTCAAAAAATTTATATACATCTCCGCAGCTTCTTTTTGAACGGTATTTTTAGGAATACAAGCGGCATCAAAATATATATTCGCTTTATCAGATACATAGCAAGCTAAATCGGGATTTACTTCTTTCATTATAAAATAATCGCCTACATAATAGGGTGCTATTATAGCTTCATTGCCCTGCATTTTATCGAAAATTTGATCCATTACATATGCCTGCACCAGAGGTTTTTGCTTTTTCAGAAGTTCTGCGGCATTATCCAGTTCTTCTTTTTTTTCCGTATTCATAGAATAGCCAAGCTTTTCGAGTGCTATCGCAAACGCATCGCGAGGATTTTTAAACATCAGTACCTGACCCGCATAAGCACTATTCCAAAGTTCATCCAAACTGTTTACTTCTTTTCCTATCAATTTTTTATTATATATTATCCCTACTCTGCCCCATGAATAAGGTATAGAATACTCTCCACTCGGATCATACCGGGGTTTTAAAAACCGTTTGTCGATATTTTTTATATTTGGAACATTATTAAAATTTATTTTGCTAAGTAAATCCTCTTGAATTAAACGCGAAATCATATAATCCGACGGAAATACAACATCGTAAACATTTGCTCCGCTTTTCAGCTTTGCATACATACCTTCATTTGTTTCAAAATTAGAATAATTTACCGCTATGCCCGTAAGCTTTTCAAATTCCTTATTTACATCTAAATAACCGTCTTCACCGTTTGCTATATATTCTCCCCAATTATATACATTTATAGAAATTCCTGCATTTTTAAATTTACTGTAATACTCCTTGTCATAATTAACGCTTGTTGCATATACAGGTGAAGATATTACAGCAACAATCGAAATTGTAAGTGCGAAAACTCCCATGGCTGCCGTTCCTTTTGCAATAGCGGAATATCGTTGCTTCTTACCCGCTTCTTTTCTTTCAGCCAAATTTACAGCTATCAAAATAAGCAATATAACAATAAATATTACAGCAGAAAGTGCGTTTATTTGTGGATTTACCCTTCTTTTAGTCATAGCATAGATAAGTACGGACAATGTTTGTTGCTTTGCTCCTGTTGTAAAGTATGAAACAACAAAATCATCCATAGAAAATGTAAGCGACATCAAAAATCCCGCTACAATTCCGGGTCGTATCTCATGTATTGTCACCTTAAAGAATGCCTTTACGGGATCACATCCCAAATCCATTGCCGCATCAACTATTGACTTATCAAGTTGTCTTAGTTTAGGTAAAACATTTAATATTACATATGGGATATTAAATGTAATATGCGCAATTATCAATGTTATCCAACCAAACTCAAAATCAATTCCAACATTTGCTAATATTTTTTTTGATGTAACAAATAAAAGCATAAACGAAACACCTGTTATTATCTCAGGATTTATAATCGGCACATATGTAAACTGCATCACAACTGTTTTCAACCTTTTGTCGAGTCTTTCAAGCCCAATGGCGGCGGCCGTTCCCATAATTGTCGCTATTATAGACGATACCATTGCAACTACCAATGTAGTCCAAAGAGCATTCATTATCGCTTCGTTATGAAAAAGCTTTATATACCAATTAAATGTAAAACCTGTAAATGTTCGTCCTTTTGTATCGTTAAAAGAAAATGCCATGAGAGTTATTATCGGCAAATACAAAAACGCAAGGAATACACCGATATAGGTCTTAAAATACCACTTCATAGCAATCTTTCCTCCACACCTTCTTCATCAAGTATTCCTGAAATGCTCATACACATAAGCACAAGCAACATAAGTACAAGTGAAATCGCAGATCCCAGATGCGGATTATATGCATTACCTAAAAACTGCATCTCTATTATGTCACCGATTAACTGATTTGTGCCGCCTCCGAGCATTTGTGATATGATGAACGTACTCACCGCCGGTACAAATACCATTATCATACCTGTCTTGATTCCGGGTTTACTCATAGGAAGCACTATTTTCATAAATACATCCTTGGGGCTTGCTCCAAGATCTGTGGCCGCTTCTATTACATCATTATGAATTTTTACCATTATCGAATGCAACGGTAAAATCATGAACGGTATATAATTGTAAATCATTCCGAGCACTACTGCACCTTGAGTATTTATTAGCTGAAGCTTCGGCAATCCGCAATTTATCAAAATTTGATTGATTACTCCGTTATTTTCTAAAAGTGACATCCATGCATATGTCCTAAGCAGGAAATTCATCCACATCGGTAACATCATCAAAAGCAAAAGCGTCTGATCATTTATGCCCCCCATCCTTGATATTATGTATGCGACAGGATAACCGATTACAAAACAGAGCAATGTAGAAACCGCTGCAAGCCATATGGATTTAACAAATACCGCCGAAAACTTACCTGAAATCACTAAATTTGACATACTGAAATTACCTTGCATATCTGTGAATGCAAAATACACAATCAAGAGCAACGGAAGCGCTATAAAAAGCACAGACCACGCAAGATACGGATAAGAGGCTTGCTTTACTTTCAATTTTGCACCTCCATTTTTCTCATTACATGAATATCATTCGGCGTCAAAGTCATTCCTATAACGCTACCTACTTCTTGACTGTCTGTCGAATGGATGAGCCAGTTAAATCCATGTCCCTTGACACTTATTTCAAAATGCACACCTTTGAATATAATGCTCTCCACGTGACCTGTTATCTTGCCTTCTTCTATAGGAACTACGTCTATATCCTCAGGGCGAATTACAACATCTACCGCCTCCATAGGCTCAAATCCGGCATCTTCGCACTCAAACTCAACACCTGCAAATTCAACCAGATAGTCTTTATGCATTACTCCGCTTAAAATATTGCTTTCCCCTATAAAATCCGCTACAAACGCATTTACCGGTTCATTATATATATCTTGTGGGGTTCCGATCTGAAGTATTTGCCCACCGCGCATTACTACAACCCGGTCCGACATTGTAAGTGCTTCTTCTTGATCGTGCGTTACATACACGAATGTTATCTTCAAAGCCTGCTGTATTTTTTTGAGTTCTATTTGCATATCTTTTCTGAGTTTCAAATCAAGTGCACCAAGAGGTTCGTCCAGCAGCAAAACTTTCGGTTCATTTATTAGCGCCCTTGCTATGGCTACTCTTTGTTGTTGCCCACCTGAAAGCTGATTTACATTTCTGTTCTCATAACCGGATAAATTTACCAGCTTTAACATTTCTCTCACTTTTTTTGCTATAAATTCCTTATCCAGCTTTTTCAAACTCAGTCCAAATGCTATATTATCAAATACATTTAAATGCGGAAATAACGCGTATCTTTGAAATACTGTATTAACATGCCTTTTATGAGGCGGTAACTCATTTATTCGTTCACCGGCAAAAAATACATCCCCACCCGACGGTTTCACAA
>JBQMYS010000034.1:0-16974 GCA_052173355.1 Eubacteriales bacterium
GTTTTAATCTTAGCTTTCATTATACCCTAAACTTTTATTTTTTTCAAGTTTGGGGTATTGTTTCCTCAAACTTGTGCTCTTAGTTGTAAAGACATATAGTGCAGTTGACGGTGTCAAATTGTGATTGTTTTTATCGCCTCTTATCTTTTAATTCAAGATTTTAATAATCTCTTGATTATCAATTCTAAAAATGCTAAACTCAAGTAACGATTTACAATCATAAAGGAGTTCAGTATGAGCAAAAAACTTATAATAGCATCACAAAACAAGCATAAAATAGAGGAATTTCATAAAATACTTTCAAAATACGGCTTCGAAGTTTGTGGGAGAGATGATGCGGGATTACCTATGGACGATATACCGGAAAACGGAAACACCTTTGAAGAAAATTCGTTAATCAAAGCAAAAGCTATTTGGAATATGAGCCATACTGCTACTTTAGCTGATGATTCAGGGCTTTGTGTTGATTTTTTAAATGGTGCTCCAGGTATATATTCATCACGATTTTCAGGCGAAAATGCAACCGATAAAAAAAATAATGAAAAATTGCTGAATTTACTTGCCGATGCAACAAGCGATAAGCGAAGTGCATGTTTCGTCTGTGTCTTAACTTTGATACTCGAAAACGGTGAAGAAATAACAACTCGCGGAGAATGTTTCGGTAAAATACAAACTAAAGAAACCGGAATCAACGGTTTCGGATACGATCCGCTATTTATACCGACCGGCTACAATATAAGCATGGCAGAACTTCCACCTGATGAAAAAAATAAAATCAGCCACAGGGCAAAAGCTATCAAAGCCCTTGTCGAAATCCTTGACCAAAAATTATAATTCGTACTTGTTTTTTACATTGTAATGTTGTAAAATATTTACAAACTTAATGAGGAGGATTACGGAATGGTGAATTTTAACACAATTACCCAATTACCATTGAACTCTGCAGGGCTTGCCAACATAAACTCCGGTAAGAGTTTACCTGTGCTGTCCGCAAATACAGTTAGCACACTAAACGGCTGGAAAAACAAAGGCACTGCGAATTCTACGTCTCAGACGATCAATCAACCGCAATCTAATTTTGCGGCACAAACTGTTGCTATTCCGCATCATGAAAAACCCGCATTCAAAAATCCGTTAAAAAAAGGTCAAAAAACATCTCTTGTTGCATCCTCGCCAATTTTGGATATAAGGCTTGGTTTAAATACCGATAACCCTGAATGTGATGTTGATGTTTCAGCATTTTTAGTAGGTGAAAACGGCAAAGTTTTAGATGATTCATGGTTTGTATTTTACGGACAGCCGAAAAGCCCGGACAACAGTACCAATTTTGAAGTTCTTACAGGTAAAACGGATCGTCAAAAAATTACAATAGATACATCTAAACTCAACGAAAATATTGCAAAGATAATATTTGTCTTGAGCATCAACGAAGCTACCGAAAAAGCTCTGAATTTTAGCATGGTGCGCGATGCATATCTACGAATTTTGGATACAAATGAAAGTGAAATTTGCAGTTACGAAATGGAGGATTATTACGATAACGTAATCTCTATGGTAATCGGTGAAATTTACAAACATAACGGCAACTTTAAATTTAACCCTGTCGGCAACGGAATGGCAAAAGATTTAGCCGGTCTTTGCGAATTATACGGGGTAAGTGTAGAATAAATCAAAAATATTTAAATTTTGGAAAGGAAATCAAAATGTTAAAATTTGAAACACTAAACGAACTTACGCTAAAAGTTACATGCACCGGAAATGATATTCTTTATACAAAAGTCGGCGCTTTTATCGCAGGCGAAAATGCAGGTGCAAAAAATTACAGCTTCGAAAAAGTCATGTTAGGTCCCGATCAGGGTGGCGGACTTGCACAAGCCGCACTTGGGCAGCTCATCAGGAGAGTTACAGGCGAAAACATACCGCTTATGAAAGCCACTTTTAACGGTGACAGTGTAACTTACTATGCTAATGCAGGGCAGCACGTTGTAGTATATGAACTTGCAGCAGGTGAAACAATTTCAATTGAATCTGAAAATCTGCTCGCATTCACTTCCGACTGTGAATATAAAGTTCGTTTTTTAGGAAGCGGAGTTATATCCCAAAAAGGCCTTGCAACTTCAACTCTTACAGGAAAAGGCAAAAATGCTTTCGTTGCTTTTTTGTCGGATGGCAACCCGCTTGTGCTTAGCAACATTGAAAATCCTCGTACGCTTTCAGGCGATCCTGATGCCGTAATATGCTGGATAGGCGATTTATCTACTTGCGATCCGCAAATCAAGACTGACATTTCTTGGAAAACATTTATCGGGCAAACCTCGGGAGAATCGTATGCATACGAATGGAATCCTTCACAAAGAGTTTCCGTAATCATTCAACCATCTGAAAGAGGTGGCGGCATCAAACTGGGTATAGACTAATTTCTTTTAACTTATCAACAATTTCATCAGAAAAAATTTGATTCTCCCCCATGAAAACGATTTTTTTCGAATTCTTAGGGGAGATTTTTAGTTTGTAATAAGCTATTCCTACATCAGCTTCTTCAATCATAGAAATATCAAATTCCCCATCCCCAGCGGCAATTTGCTTTATGTTTTCACATTTTATTTTTTCTTTCCTGCTTATATACTTTTTAAACCGTTCCAACGCTACACCTTTTTCGATTACCGTCGGCAATACATATAATTTTGATTTATAAATTCTTACTGTTACCTTAGATGAGTCAAGAATTTGAGAAAGTTCGAACGCTACCTTCTCTGTTTCTTGAATTTTTGTAAATAAAAATGAATCGGCTATATATTCAACTTCTCTCATTTTTCGAAAATCGTTTTCCAAGATTTGCTTTGCTACTTCAAGTTGTGTACGAGCTCCTTGTATAAGCCTCTGCGTTTCTTTTTTCCATTCTTCATTTACCAATCCGTTCTCCAATAAAAGTGCACCATTAGCAACAAGGGCATACTTAAAAGTACACCCTTGCAAATTTATCCTATTATATAATTTTTCACTTCTTGTTGTAGTCGGCACTATCAATATCGCATCAGATATTTTCAAAATACCGTCCAAAGTTTTTTTTGTGATATACGTAGATCCCCCATCATATTTTTCAACTTGCAATTTTTCAGTATGAATGTCGTGCTTATCGGAATATATTAGTGTTGAATCCAAATCAACATGAAAAATAATCATTTTCCACCCGCTATAGTTTTTCTAATCAAGTCCACAGGTAACATTGTGCACGCCAGCAGATACGCCCACATCCATCCCGTAATCGGAAACGGAACACAGCTGAACATATTACTTATCCATGCAAACGGTGCAAACGGTATCAACGCTGCATTAACAATAGCCGCCTGAACCAATAATATAGTCACAAACACCTTCAAAAATCCTGTATTGTCCGACAATCCTCTAAACACTCCGAATCCTGTATCCCTCACATTAAATCCGTTCACAAGTGCACTTGCTATAAACATAACAAAATATCCTGTTAAATGCTGTGCCTCATTTTCAAACTGCATTTTGAAAAATTCAAGTTTTAAAAATATAAAGCTTATTACAATCAGCCACAGTCCCATGGTAATTATTTGTGAAAGCATTGATTTGCTTACAATATTCTCATCCCGTTTTCTAGGCTTTTCGCTCATATATTTTTCAAGTGCAGGTTCGTTTCCAAGCATTATCGCACCGAGCCCGTCCATTACCAAATTGACGAACAGCAAATGCGTTACTTTTAAAGGTTCTTCTACACCCATAAACGGTGCAATGGCACTTACAATAACCGCTGCAACATTTATAACCAGTTGAAATCTACAGAATTTTAATATATTGTGGTATATTGTTCTTCCATACCATATAGCATCTTTGATAGATTTAAAGTTATCATCAAGGATAACTATCTCTCCGGCTTCTTTTGCAACTTCAGTACCGCTACCCATTGCAAATCCTACATCCGCACGTTTAAGCGCAGGTGAATCGTTTACTCCGTCCCCCGTCATGCCTACAACTAAATTCATTTCTTGACACAAGCGTACCATTCTGGATTTGTCTGTAGGAAGTGCTCTTGCAATTACACGTATATGCGGAATTTTTTCTTTTAATTCTTCATCACTAAGGGCATTAAGCTGCGCAGAAGAAAGTGCGATAAAGTCCTTATCATCATCAAAAAGCCCCGCTTCCTTTCCTATCGCTACAGCTGTTTCAAGCCTGTCTCCGGTAATCATTACGACCTGAATTCCGGCTTTACAAACCTCTGCTATTGCTTCTTTAGCTTCTTTTCTGACATCATCTCGTATCGCAACAAGCCCTATTATAACTATATCGTCGTTTACAGTATTTTCTTGCATAGGCTTTTGCGAATAACCGAAAGCTAAAACTCTCATAGCTCTATTTGCCATTTCATCTATTTTTGCATTGAGCACTTGCAAATCAATAGGTCTAACTTCGCCATTTGCATCAACATAACTCTTTGCACATGCAAGCAATCTTTCAGGTGCTCCCTTATAATATGTGCGCTTCGGATTTTCAAGCTGTACCTGACTGAATTTATTGGCAGAATTAAAACTTTGATGTGCAATTACCTTGTAATCAAAAGTCGTTTCAAGCTTTTTGTATGCATCCTCACCCATAAATTTCATCATAGCCTGGTCCGTTGCATTACCGCCTATTACATTATGTTCTGCATCAAACATAGACTGGGTATTTTTACCAATCGCAATATCAACCGATTCCTTTATAGCGCGATGCTTCTCAAGTTCATCAAGCGCAATTACACCGGTATCCCCGAGGAAAAATTCAACTACCTCAAGACTTCCCTTAGTGATTGTGCCCGTTTTATCACTAAAAAGTATATTTAAAGAACCTGCGGTTTCTATACCCTCTGCTTTTCTTACGAGTACATTATGGTCAAGCATCTTGCTGGTATTTTGCATTAGCACAAGTGAAATCATCAGAGGTAATCCCTCAGGTACGGCACACACTATTATTACAATAGCAAGCGAAACTGCGCTTATCAAATTTTTTATTATAATTTCAATGTGTTGACTGAAATATGCATCAATCCCGCCTGCAAGAATTATAAAATGCACTGTATACATGATAGCTATAACTATAGCACCAATATAACCAAATGTTGAAATCTGGTTTGCCAATTTTGACAATTTAACTTTTAACGGAGAATCAGGTTCTTCGCCTTGCATTTCTTCCGCCATCTTACCCATCATAGTTGAAAGTCCGACTCTGCGTACATCCAAGACACCCTCTCCGTCGAAAACCACAGCCCCTCTAAAAAGCGAATGCTTATCAACAAAAGTATCACCTGTAATATTTTCTTCCATTACAAAGTTTTCACTTGTTGCAAACTTTTTACATTCCTCCGCTTCCCCGTTAAGTGCAGAGTTGTCGACACGCAAGTCACCTGCAATCAAAACACCGTCTGCCGGTATTTTATTCCCCGACTGCAAAATTACCTTATCTCCGACAACAACATCATCCACTAAAATAACCGCTATTTTGCCGTCACGATAAACTTTACACGTATCTTTTTCCGCGCTGTCTTTAAGTTGCCTGTACTTGGTATCGCTTGCCACTCCGGTCTTCGCCGAAACAAATGCTACTATCAAAATAGCTATAATAGTTCCGACAGGTTCATAAATTTCAGCATAACCCCAAAAATACATACCTATCATAAGTATGGCAATAAAAACCAATATTTTTATCATCGGGTCACCAAAAGTTTCCTTAAACTCCTGCCAAAACGTTGTCGGTTCAGAATCGGGTATCACATTGCTACCATGCTCATTTCTGGACTTTTCGACCTCAATCTCCGTTAATCCGTTAAACTTCATTCAGTATTTTTTCCCCTTCTAATACTTTTTTACTTATATCTGCTTGCCAATTCTCCAAGACCTGAATCGGAAGTTCCCTGGCCTACAGCTGCAAATTTCCATTCGCCATTATGTCTATACACTTCGCCAAAAATAACCGCCATCATACCGGAATAATCATCTGTCAAATTATATCTCATAATTTCACTGTTATTTCTGCTATCGACAAGTCGCACAAACGCATTCTTAATCATGCCGAAATGCTGTTTTTTATTTAAAGCATCGTAAATATTTACCACGATTACTATTTTATCGTAATCCTGAGGTACTTGATCCAAGTTTATCATTATTTGTTCATCATCACCATCGCCCGCACCGGTCAAGTTATCACCCATATGCTTAACACTGCCTGAAGAATGCGCAAGATTCCCAAAATAAACAAGATCTCCATTACTTGTCAGTTTTCCATTTTTTAACATTATTGCACTTGCGTCACAATCAACGGTTTCAGGTCTTTTAGAAAAAAAGCCTGACTTCTTCTGTTCAATTTCATCCCAACCAAGACCTACAACTATTTGAGAAAGTCCTGCATTGTCTTTAGAAAGACTGACCTTTTGACCTTTTTGTAAACTTATAGACATATCTTCCTCCTAAGCCACATTTATTCCGAAATGACCGCAAAGTGCTGCAAGTCCGCCTTGGAAACCGCTACCTATCGCATTGAATTTCCACTCACCGTTATTTCTATAAAGTTCACCTACAACCACAGCAGTTTCGATAGAAAAATCCTCTCCAAGATCGTATCTGATGAGTTCAGTATTTGTGTCAGCATCTACGATTCTGATGAACGCATTTGAAACCTGACCGAAATTCTGTTTTCTTGCTTCAAAATCATAAATTGTTACGGTAAATGCAATTTTTTCTATATTTGCAGGTATTTTATCAAGCTCTATGCTGATTTGTTCATCATCTCCATCGCCGTCACCTGTTAAATTGTCCCCCATATGTTTAACAGCAGCCGATGCATGCTCAAGATTGCCATAAAATATAAATTCCTTGTCAGTAGGACACTTCCCATTCGCATCTAACATAAATGCGGCTGCGTCCAGGTCGAATGCGGCACCTGAATCAAATGCGTTAACATCCCATCCAAGCCCTGCGAAAATCTTTTTCAATCCCGGATTTCCTTTTGTTAAATCTACCTTTTGTCCTTTTGCTAAACTAATTGCCATTTTTGTTCCTCCATTTTTTTTAATAATATTTTATCTACCAGTTGGCATACTGTATCTTTCATTAAATTCTGCCTTCATTACTTTCAGCTTCTGCTCATCAGCAAGTCGTTGTTGCTTTGCTCTTTCTTGTATTTGCTTTGTTTCCTCTATTCCGTCAACTATGGTTTTCCAACTCTTTTCAAGTGTTTCAATCTTTATTGAACTTCCCGAAACCAGACTTGCTGTAAGCTTGGATTGCTCTGCCGTATTTTGCGCATTTTTGATTAGCATTTCATTCGTTTTTTCATCAAGAACCGCCATAGCCTCCGCCTGTAATTTTTGCCTTTTCAAAAGTATAGCCTGCGCAAGTGCCTGCTTAAATACCGGCAATGTGATTATGAATGCTGAGTTAATCTTTCTAATCAGATTCAAATTGCTGAATTCCATAGTTTTTATCATAGGAATTGACTGAATTGCAACAGCCTCTGCCGTTCTCAAGTCTTGAGTCCTTTGCTCAAGCATCATCAATGCGTTATCAAGTGCGGTAATTTCAAACTGTATAGAATTATCGCCGCCTGCTTCCAATTCGCTTTGTCTTTGCTCACGATATTCTGCTATTTCCTTACATCCCTGTTCTCCGGCTATTATATATTTTACAAGATCATGGTAATAATTTACATTAGCTTCAAACATAGAATTGAGCATTTCATTTGATTTTTTGATTTCAGTCTCGTATTGTTTCAGCCTTATGTATATCTTATCAACCTCGCCTCCCATGGTCTGATACTTAGCAAGAATTTTCTCAATTTGCTTCTTGGCATTCGCAAAAAGCTTGCCGAATATTCCCTGTTTTTCCTTAATTTCTTCAATATCAAACTTACTCATAATTGCCGAAAGTTCATTTAGCATTTTAGAAGATTCTTCCACTTTGGCAATGCTCATGCTGTTCAACACTACATCCGATGCTTTTGATATTTCTTCGGTAACATCCGCTCCAAAAGAAACAATAGTATCCAAATTCGCTAAATCAATTTTACTTGTAAGAACATCAAGTTCAGCTGAATTGGCAAGTTCTATACTGACTTTTTTTCTATCTTCTACAATATCGTACTCTTTTACCTCTATTATTTCTTCTTTTGCATCTGTAGGCGGATTGCTCGTTGCAATATTCGCTTTTTCAAAATCTATAGCCATCTACTTTCCTCCTAACCCGAAAAAATCTCTCCATGATTTTTTCCCATTATTTAATGTCTGAACACCAAAATTTTTCGGCACTTCCAAGTCATACAGATATTCGCCTATTTGGTGCTCAACCACAACATTCTTTGAAAAATATTTTTCTATACTTTGATACCCTGTCGGCACCAAAAATATTACATCAAACCCTATTAAATTCAAAAACACCGATAAGATACTATCCTCTAAATTTATGCTTTGTTCACCCGTATTTACATATATCAATTTAGGATTTTTTTTAGTAAAATCAAACTTCTGAATCAAGCGTATTACTTCTTTCGGCAAATTTAATACAACCGATATAACCGTATATTCCGTACCGTTTTCGCCTATTCCCGCTATCAATTTGTCTTTTATCATTACTTCCAATTTACTTAATATATGCTCTTGCGTTTCTTGTCTAAGTATGGTGTAATCATAATTTTTATGAGATTTGATTTTTTCCTTATCCAATCTGTTATTTTTAAAAAACTGTGTTACAAAAGGTTTTATCGGATTTTCTGAAAGCGGATTTATATATGGCGGATTCAAAACAACTACACTGTCTTCAACAACAAGTTTTCCAAATCTGCTCCAATATTCGCTTACATTTGCATTCGGGACTCCGGACAATTTTGCAAATATTGTCGGAAGATTCAGTATTTCTCCGTCTTCGGCAAAACCTTGTCTGAACTTTAGCGGCTCATCCCACAAAAGTTCAATTTCCTCCATCATTGTACTTAACACTACTGAATTTGCCTTCACATATTGCCTGTCACGATAAATACCGCTACCTTGATACAGAATCTCCGAAAGTTCTATCTGAGCATTATAAGCTGCTGTTGTATGCTTTGCTTTTAGTGGAAATGTTGATAGCTGCATACTTTGTTCAAACGTTATTTCATAAAGCCTTTTATCTTTAATCAAGTCTTCACACTGTAAATCCGGTTTGAATATAATTACATCTACCGGCAACATAGACAAAAACCATATAAAAAGTGCTTCCGTCTTTGTATTTGATGCTCCCATCTTTATAAACACCGGAAGATACTCAAAATTAAATCCGGCAAACAATTCTTTTTCATATCTTTTAATCCAACAAAGCAAATATACCATTTTACTTTGTAACTTGGCAGATGAAATATCCGTTCGCTTCGCTTGTTCTTCAAACAATTTTATATAAGCCCTGCGCATCAGTAAACGTATTTCTTTATGCGCAAAATCCAAATTTACAACCAAAGCGTTTAGCATTTCTTCAAAATCTTTATAATCATTTTTTCTTTTGATTATAGCAATTTCATCATTATTCGGAGGTTCTATTCTATTATTTACAATCACAATTTTGCGTTTGAGTTCCATAAGTTCACTGTAAAATTCAAAAAGTGACCTCTCATAAGTATCCTTATCATCCACACCGTTTATGCTGCAAAACACACTATAATATAAGTTCTCATCTGTTCCCCTATCCTTACAGTTAAGCTTTATTTGTGAAAATACATCGCCCTTCATCCAAATATTTACACATTCTTCAATAGTGGCAGAACCTCCGCACAATCTTTCGGCAGTTAATTTTTTATCGGATTCATATTTTTGTCTTTTATATTCGCTTTCAAGCGATTGAATATCCGCTTCAGCTAAAATAAATACCTTACAGCCCAGATTAGATAATATCTCAAATGCAGTTAACTCATAATCACTTAAATTTTCACTGCAAATAATCACAGCCGTCCTATTGCTTTCCAATGACAGCAATATTCCCATAAAACGATAATAAAACCAGCACATCAGCTTTATATAAGCATTTTGCAACATATTTTCGTTTTTACCACCAAGCCTCATTTTTTCCAATCCGTCATAAATTAAATTCGCCATTTTTTGCCTAATTGAAACTTTTAACCCGGGTAACCACTTTTCGAGCGCTTCTTTTATAAAATGCGGGCTATGCTTAAACTGTATTCCCAATATATCATAATAATATGCAAGTTCATTATCTTTTGGATTTTGAATTTTTGTTTTTATTACCAGTCCATGATTTTTCGCTGTTTTATAAATTTCAAGCGCATAATCTCTTTCTTCAACCGTATCAATACGTATTTTTTCAAGCATTCAATTAAATCCTCTTTGCAAACAACATATTATGTGTATTATATCACATTCCGCATTATGTTTCATATTAAATTTAGGTAAGAATTTTGGATTTTTTTACCATGTCCTATGCAGTTTTCTAAATTCCTCAGAATCGTCAATAATTACCTTTTCCTCAAATTGCTTTACTTCTCCGTCATCATATCTTGCAGTAAATACAAACGTCAATTCTATCGGTCCTTTTCCTGCCCAATCTTTTTTCATTGATTCTTCCCAAATACTTCCTGAAAAAATTGCTTTGTCACCACTTACAGACGTTTTATCAAGTTTTATTAAATAGCCGGTTCCTGCAATTTTACATTCGACTTCTTCCGCTTTTCCTCCTACCTCTGACTGCAAAACAAATTTTTCACCTGCCCAAAAAACATTTGCCGCACGCGCTCTTGGTTTGGACTGCTTCAAATAATCATGCAAATTTGTTTTTCCGTTAAATTCCTTGCCTGCAATTTTCGCATTGTATCTTTGCCTGTTCATATCCCAAGTCTTTGTATGCATAACATTGCCTTTGATGCTCTTAAAATCAGAAACAACAAAACTATATTTCGAAATTCCTACAGAAGTCGCATCACTCACAGTACAAACAACAGTATAAAGACCTATTTGTGCTTTTGATGTCACAATGCCCGTATTGATTGTCGGATAAACACCGTTTGTATAGGGCACTATTCCGCTTTTATTATGGACGAATACCCTTTCTCCCTTTTTGTATACTTCGGTAATTAAATTGAGATTTTCTTTTTCCAAATCGTCTACCGTAATTTCAAGTTCGAACGGTCTTCCCGCTTGAACCTTTCTCGGAATAGTAGCAATGCTTTTTACCCAAGGTGCATTTGCTGTTCCCTCTACATAAAATGTTATCTCACAAATGTTACTTTGCTTATCATAATCAGGATTGCCTCCTTCAATTTTCCCCCGCGTGGTATCGTCTTCCTGCCAATGATATACAGTATACTTTCCATCTATGTAAAATCTTTCAATCGGCTTATCATATATATAATTTCCGGTTTTTTGAGCGAGTTCCACAAGCTGTGCCTTATTTAGCTGATTCGGGCTTTCTCCCCTTATTTTTTTAATATATCCGTTTAAATTTCTTATCGCATACGCCGACGGGTGTTCTCCGTCATTATAAGGTGTATGTATATATAAAAAACACTGTTTTTTCGACGGATCGTTTTCATAATCTTCATAGTTTATTTTGTAGCGAACAAGTTGACCTTTTTTATAAACAATTTCCCCTACCATTTCCTCAGCCTGTCGCTTTGACTTGACAATCAGAGGTACATAATTCTTATTTCCTATAAAGTCCCAATCGTCCGATTCTTCTCTATCGGAAAATTCCTCAAACTCAATTTCTTCAACTTCGGTTTGACCCGGATTATTACCAATCAATCTGAAATTCGATATTTTTATATCTTCATTATCGTTATTTGATAATTCCAATCTCATGGGAACGTATCTACCTGTAACTCCATTTCCAAGCGGTAATTTAGGTGAATCAAAAGTTCCTTTAACCATAAATTTCCCATTACCCAATTTTTTTATTTCCCTTGAGTAAATACTATCATTATTGTATACATAATATCCTATTTCAAGATTTCTTAATCCTATTTCACACGCTCTCCACTCGCTGCTTATTCCTATAAATTTTAATACATGTTTACCTCTGCTGAGACTGAAAACTTTATGCTCCGATACAGTCCCGAAGATTTCTTCTTTTTCCAAATTTTCATCTAAATCCATTATATAATATCGTCCGGTGTAAGGAAGTGCTACAAAAAAATCACATTCTAAATATCCGGCTTTTTCCATTGTGAATTCTAAGGAAAATGACGTGTTATTCCACCTTTCAGCTACCGATCCGAACCCCGCATTTTCAGCATAGCTACAATCTTTAAGCATTTTACCTTCGAATTTAACAAATCCGTTTTTATATGGCAGTCGAAAGTCCTGTTTTTCGATAATCTGCTTGTGAGTACCTCCGCTTTGAGCACTTCCTGTTCTATGAATGCTAAAAACATCTTCCGCTTTATCCGCATTTTTATAAAGTATATATTCGTAGCTATATCTACCGTTTGAATCTAAATTAACCACCTTGCTTACCTTTGCATTTTGAGCTTGCGATTTAGCCTTTATCAATAGCATTCCGACCGATTTTTGCATACTTTCTTCAAGTTTTTCGGCTGCATTACTCATATCTGCGCCTTCTAAATGACAAACTTTTTTATCTATATTTTGCAATACATTTTCAATTAAAGCCCCGCTGCTTTCATCAAGCGTTATTACATATCTATCAACACCGCTTCTAAGAGTTGCTTTACTTTTTAATATTCTAAACAACCTATCCTCATCATTTGCTACAGGTAAATACGTTCGAATCGTTTTTTTATCCTCAAAATTGCCTGTAAAATCACTACCGAAAATCTCAAAATCATTTTGTTCTTCATATTTTTCCGGCGAAGACATTATTTCTCGTGCAAATACCGGCGAAACACGACTATAACTTCGGGATTTTGCTGATACTTCCTTAGAATATATGTATTCCCACGCCGATATATTTGCTTGCTTTATGAAATTGTATCTTCCATTCTTTGTATCTTTTCTTGCAAGCAACATATACGTATCCTCACAATCCGAGCTGTCGTCCTCGCGATAAATTTCATAATCTTTTCCATAAAATTTCACTACACTCATGGTATACTCGCCCCGATTGCTACTACCGTTATCGCTATAATCAACCTTTAAAGAATAGCAATCCTTAAATTCTCCCCGCTCGTTTTCTATACCTCCAACATCAAAGATTTTAGTATACTCATCTATCAATTCCAATTTAAGCTTGTTCAATTTCATAGATTTCAAATTCGCATACCATGCCGAATATACGTAACCTTCTTTATCTCCTACATACTTTTCTCCTGAAAATACAGCATTTCCGTTTACGTCCATTGCAACGGGTATCAAAGATAAATACACATATGTATTTTCTATATTCATATTTTTAATCCGCCCCTCAAAATTAGGATATGGCGTACTTAAAAGTTCTTCGGTTTCCAAATCAAAATTGCAATGATAAAATTGCATTTGTCCTTTCTTCTCTATAAAAACCATTTTCCCATTTTGAAATTTTGAAACATATGCGGCATTCGCTGTTATCCTTTTTAGAGAATTCCCTATAATATTATAAGCCGTTATCCCTGATTCACCGACAAAATAAAGTGAATTTCCATCTTTACCCGAATACACTTGCACATCAGCAGCAACCTTTATCGGTATTTTCCCTATATATTGTCCACTCTTAGCCGACAAAATTATAGTTTTTCCCGAATTATTGCATGAAATTAAAATATATCTGCCGCTCTTATCCGCATGAGCCGTACAATTTTCCTCATTAACAGTGAAACTCCAATCTTTCTCACCGGTAAACGCACTATTTGCAATTAACTGATACGGTTTTTGCGCTACCAGGGAACCTTTATTTGAATAGCCTGTCGACGAGCTTGCTGTATAAACATGGTTTTCATCACAAAGCATATAAACCGAATCGCAAAATGTATTATATGAGCCGGTAGTGTATTTGAATTCTGCCATTTTTTTATAGTAATCCGCATTATGTTCCATCTTACGCATACTTACCCATGAAATATTTGCATCAATACCTCTTTCGATTAACTCACTTTGCAATCTGTTTTCCTTTTTTTCCGCCTTTTTAATGCTTTCTTCATCGCCCACTATTACTAGATCTGCCGGTATACTTTCTATAGGCGTGATGCTTACTTTAGGTGCTATATTGATAACATCCGCCATTTCGTTAGTTTCTCCTTGCAAATACTCATCCGATGTAATAAATTCTTCAAGAGTTTCTTCTTGCCATTTTTCCTTTATGTGCAATTTAATTTTAAATTTTCCAACACCTTCTTTTTGAAAAGAGATTTTTTGATTTGTTCCTATACTGATATTTTTATAGTCTTTTTGATTTTCTAAAGCTTCAAAATCTTGTATGCTTGGATTCTCTCCATCTGCATACATCCACGTTCTTTCAAATAAATCACCGTCACTCTTAGTAATATCTTCTGCAACTATTGTAGCTAAATCACTTTTTTGTCCCCTCATAAAAGCATCTTGCATATCTATATTCACATCCGGCGGTAAATCCGGGCAAACACAAAACTTGCCACGTTGAATATCGGTATCGCCCTTTGAATCTTCAACCTTTAAAAAATACGAAAACTCCCTTTCTTCGTTACCTGTTTCGAAAAAATTGGGATATTTTGTCAAAAATTCTAATGTCAAATTACTGAAATACTCATTTTGCTGTTCCAGCTTCAGGTTTCTCGTCTTAATACAATTCCCTTCATACTTAAGGTTTCTTTCATTAAATCTAGCTGTTTCTCCTGTCGTTAAATCAACAATTTCAAGTTCATACGCGGTTATAGGTTTTCTGGGACAAGTAGCTATATGAGCATTAAAAGTCTGCTTTCTGTTTTGTTTTTGCACTCCTCCAATCTTTACATCGGCATATGGTGTTTTCAAAACTTCAACATTCTTCGTATCAAACAAATCGCCACCGGATTTTAAACGCACCCTAAGCGTTACAGGATATACACCCCGTTTGAAAAAAGTCACATTAGCGTTTATACCGTCTTCATCAACAGTTCCTGAAAAAGCTTCATAATAATTTTCCGCAAGCCCCTCGCTATAAGCATAAGTTGCGGATACGTGACGTCCGTCTACCGTAAATTCACTTCTGTCATATACCTTAAATGGATGCCCCTCATAACTTTGTTTAGGAGCAACCAAAACGGCTTTTCCTTCAATATCTCTACCATCTGTAACCACAACAGTCTTTATACAAGACGCCTCTTGTCCGGACGTAGTTCTTATCGTGAACCTATATACATCACTGCCTATATTCTCCGCAATCTGCTCTATTGTGCCACCTGTATTTACTCCCGGCAATCCGTTACCGTTCCACCTTACTATTTCATGCCACTTTCCCGAAATTTGCTTTTCTAAAACTCCGTCAATCAATGTCAAATGGCTGTCAATGCGACTAATATCTTTCAATACATAACTCGAACCTTTTTTTACGCTAGACGGTGCATCCAAATCCGCATACAAATCTTCTACTTCCTCGTACTTTTGATACTTAAAAACGATCGGTGCATAAAACAAAGTCAATTCATTATTACCAAGATCAATACTTGCAGCTTGACGAATTGCATCTGAAATAGCTGCATATATAGCAGGATAGCGTGCACAAACAAAACTTTCACCACCAAGAGGCGTATAAATTTCACGCTTCGCCAGTTCAATACCGTTCGGCATTGAATGATATTTTTTTACAATTCCTACAACTTCCAATTTTTGAAAAGACATCAACTTTGCTCTGTACTTCCAATAAATAGTATTCCCGGATGAATTTGCTGAAATACTGCTAATTTGCGCTGAATACGGTGCATAATGCGTACTAAAATCGCATCCCGGCGGAATATTATGACTGCACGAATTTTTATCATAAAAATCAAATTCACTCTCATTACCCGGTAACGCATATGCACCGATTACTTTAATTTCGCTTGGTAAACTTATTGATGTTTCAAAATCATGATCGCTACCCGGCGCAAGTCCTCTACCGTCCCAATCGCTTCCCGAATACGCAAGCTGAACGCCTATATCCAAATGCTGATAAACTTTTGGAAGCAGCACTTTTGTCTTTGCATAACTGTAATCATTAAATCCCAATGCGCACAATAATATCAAACAAAAAAATCCTGCAATTTTTATAGTTTTTGCCATTTGTTCTCCTTTTGTTATTACTTATTTTTACTTTTATGTATTTATTTGTTAATTATATACTTTCTGTAAATTTTTGTCAATACTATTTTTAATTTCAATTTAATTCATACTTGTTTATATGGCAATTTTTTTGTGTATACTATACTTGTACGGTTTTTAATTATTTAGGAGGCAATTATGAGAAGATGTGTAATAATCACAGGTTTCATTACAGGAAACCCGAAAAAGCTTTTTAGAATTAAAAAAAATGACTTCATAATATGCGCAGACAAGGGATACTCATATGCAAAATCGGCAAAGATTAAACCCAATATGCTCATAGGAGATTTTGATTCTCTAAATATTGATATGCCCGATGACATAAGCATAGAACACTATCCAAGTGAAAAAAATGATACTGATACAATGCTTTGCCTAAAATACGCTCTTGAGCGTGATTTTGATGAAATCATATTGATTGGCGGCATAGGAGGTAGAATAGACCATACTATAGCAAACATACAAGCCATGGCATATACACTTGATAATTGGAAAGGAAACGATCGTTACCAAAAAAGAATTTCCATGATAGATGATAAAAATTGGCTAATTTTAATTAAAAACAATGCTATTTCATTGACCGGACGCGAAGGTCAGCTTCTATCTATCGCAAGCTTTTCAAATGAATCCAAAAAGGTAACAACAAGCGGACTTCACTGGAACTTGCGAGAAGCCACTCTCACAAATACATTCCCACTGGGAGTAAGCAACTATTTTGAAGATCGCAAAGTCAACATATCCGTAGGTGACGG